>JAYVQC010000168.1:0-59101 GCA_043757045.1 Akkermansia sp.
CCCCCCGCGCTCCGGACCGCCTGCGCCGGGCCACGCGCTGGATGGCGCGCGGTGTGGTGAAGGGATTGCCCTTCGGCAAATTGGAATTCCAAAACATCACGCCGGAAACATTTTCTCCGTCGTGCATTGTCATCAGCAACCACCAGTCCGCCGTGGACGTGATGCTGATGGTGAGCCTGCCTGCCGATGTGCGGCAGACGGCGAAGAAGCGCGTCTTCGAGTCGCCGCTGCTCGGCATCGGCTGTCAGTTGCTCGGGCATGTGATGGTCGAGCCGAACGACCCGGCGAAGACGCTGGAGCGCTGTCGCGCGCGACTGGCCGAGGGCGCGAGCGTGCATTTTTATCCCGAGGGCACGCGGTCGAAGGACGGCTTCATTGATCGTTTTCATCGCGGCGCGTTTGAGCTGGCCATCGAGTTGCGGCAGGAGATTTTGCCCGTGGTCATCTGCGACTCGAACACCGCCATGCCGCGCGACGCCTACTGGTTCGAGCCGTATCACGCCACAGTGCGCGCGTGGCCGCGCATCACGCCGCAGAATTTCGATTACTCGCAAGGCGTCGTGCCGCTGATGAAACACTGCGAAGCCGTGGTGCGCGAGGCGTTGCAGCAGCAACTCGACGCCATCAACACGCCGCGTGTCGTGCGCCGCAAGGTCAACCGCCTCTACCGCTACCAGGGAAAATTCATCGAGCAGTTCGTGTTCTGGAAGATGAAGACGGACCCGGTCTTCAGCGCGCTGGATTCCGTGGTGCCGCGCCGTGGGTTCATCCTCGATCTCGGTTGCGGCTACGGCCTGGCCACGCACTGGCTCTCGTGCTTCACCGACACGCGCACGTTGCTCGGCGTGGACTACGACGAGGAGAAAATCCGCACCGCCCGTCGCACCGCGCCGGAACATCCGCGCCTTCGATTCGAGGAAGGCGACGTGCTGAACTTTGATTATCCCGCGTGCGACGCCGTGCTGCTGCTCGACGTGCTGCACTATTGGGTGCCGGAGAAGCAGCAGTTGATTCTGGAGAAGGCGCGGCGTGCGTTGCGTCCCGGTGGCGTGCTCATCCTGCGCGACGGCGCGCGCGCCGAGAACGCCGCCCACCGCCGCGTGCATTTCTTTGAAAAGCTCGCCACCCGCGTCGGCCACAATCGCACGCAGGAAGGATTGCACTTCCAAACCCTCGCCGAACTGGAAGCCATGCTGAAACGCGCGGGCTTCACCACTTGGGAACTCAAGCGCGAGGCGGGACGTGACTCAAACGTGATGCTGGTGGCGCGAACCTAATCAGGAGGCAGTGATGATGCCCAAGGCCAGGGCCTCGTCGCGAATCTTCCCGCCCACGGCTTTCTTGATTTCCTCGACGCGCGCGAATCGTTCCTTCTCCAAGCCGGCCTCCACGAGGCATTTTTTCACCTGCCACCAGCCGACATCCCAATGCTCGGCTTTGAACTTCGAGGTGGGCAGGTCTTTGAAATTCTTGAAGAAGGCCAGGTAGATTTTGCGACCGGTCTCCAGAAGTTCCTCGCAGGCGGCGTCCAGCTTTTGGCCGGCCAGCCAGTTGGCGACGAAGCGATCACCGGCATCTTGTTGAAGCGTGCGCGTGATGTCGGAGTCGGAAATCTCCCACTTCTTCACCACCGAAATCTTGAACGGGAAAAAATGGTTCACGATTTGAAACACCTTTCCGTCGTAAGCCACGTTGCGCAGCGAGGCGGTCTGGTTGGAGTCGGCGAAGAGGCTCCAGACGGCGCAGCGACGGACGAAACTCACGCCGGGCTTTTCCACCGGCTGGAGAAACTGATCACGGTCGTTGATCCAACTCTTGCGGACGTTCTTGCGCACGGCGTGGACGATCATCGCCTGGTCGAAGTTCTCCGGTACGACGGACAGCGCGCCTGCACTGACATACGGGCCGGAGAGCAGCGCCACGTTATTGTAGTTCTGCACGTCGTTGCCCTTGCACATCAACGAGGCGAGAAAACCCTTCGCCACGCGGTCGCGAACATCTCCGTTGTCGCCTTTGACGGTGATGGCCCCGCCGAGCGGCGGAAAGATTTCCGTGGCCGGCACGCGGTCAATCCACTTGCTCAGGAAACGGTCGCGATGTTCGGAGACGATCAGCTTGCGGCCAATCTTGCTGGTGTCGTCGTCCAGCACGGTCACTTCCATCTTCTGCGCTTCGAGTTTCTTGTGCTTCGCCAAATCCCAGACGAGGAAGCCGACGGGAAACGGATTCGCCGCCTGCGTGCCGGAGAAGTTTGCCGACGAGAACACGAAGCCATCCTTGAAGGTGAACTGGAACACTTGGTCGCGGAACTTCTGGTCGTTGTTCGAGTTGACGTACTTCAGCGTGGAGAAAAGCCCGAGGTGCGCCTGCTTGCCCGCGAATTCATGGCGGATGCGAAACAGGAACTGCGCAAATAACTCGCGCGAGACTTCGCCGAGTCCCTGTGCGTGCATGAGCGGGCGAATCTTCGTGTCGCTCACGCTTTTCTTGCTCTCGCCGGAGTAGCCCGCCTTCTGCGCCGTGGCGAACGGCGGATTGATGAAGATGATCCACTTGATGTCCGGGTCGGCCAAATCCCGGGCCAGATTCCTTGGCAGTTTCAACAGCGGCGCAGAGAACGATGGTCGGTCCGTGATCTGTTCAACGTCGTCGTTCAGGTAGTCGTATTGAAAGACCGTGGCCTTCGGAAACAACTGCCGGCAATACCGCGCGTCTGCTTGATGAAGCGTTGAAAGATAGATGCTCGGAAAGGCTTCAATCGGCAGCGACGAGATCAGATTGCCAGTGCCAGCCGCCATGTCCCAGAGCCGGTAGTTTCTTGTCCACCACTTCGGCCCGATGACGCCCGCCAAGCACTCGTGAGCTTTTTGGACAAAGGTCAGCGGCGTGTAGAAAGCGCCCTCAAACTTGCGGGCTTGCTCCTTCGTCGGCGCATGGCTGGTCGCCTTCACGATTCAAGTCGCCGAGACGATGCCCAACTCCATCGCCTCGCCGCTGATCTTCGCGCCGATCTTCTTTTTCAGCGCCTCAACCTGCTTGAACCGCTCGCCCTCCAGTCCCGCCTCGACGAGGCACTTCTTAACCTGCCACCAGCCGGCGTCCCAATGCTCCACCTTGAATCTTGAAGTGGGCAGGTCTTTGAAATCCCGGTAGAACGCTTGGTAAATTTCACGACCAGCCCCCAAAAGTTCCTCGCACTCGGCATCCAGCTTTTGTTCCGCCAGCCAGTTCGACACAAAACGGTCGGCGGCGTCGCGAGCCAGTGAACCAGCGATTTCTGAATCGGATATTTTCCACTTTTTCACGACGGAGACTTTGAACGGGAAGAAGTGGTTGATGATCTGAAACACTTTTCCTTTGTAGCTCACATTCCGCAGCGACGCGGTCTGGTTGGAGTCGGCGAACAGACTCCAGACGGCGCAGCGGCGGACGAAACTCACGCCGGGCTTGGCCTCCGGTTGGAGAAACTGATCACGGTCATTGATCCAACTCTTGCGGACGTTCTTGCGGACGGCGTGGACGATCATCGCCTGGTCGAAGTTCTCCGGCACCACTGACAGCGCGCCCGCGCTGACATACGGGCCGGAAAGCAGCGCAACGTTGTTGTGGTGCTGCACGTCATTCCCGTTGCACATGAGCGAGGCTAGAAATCCTTCAGCGATTCGGTCTCGAACATCTGTGTTCCCGCCTTTGACCGTGATCGCCCCGCCGAGCGGCGGAAAGATTTCTGTGGCCGGCACGCGATCAATCCACTTGCTCAGAAAGCGGTCACGGTGTTCGGAGACGATCAGCTTGCGGCCGATCTTGCTCGTGTCGTCGTCCAGCACGGTCACTTCCATCTTCTGGGTTTCGAGTTTCTTGTGCTTCGCCAAATCCCAGACGAGGAAGCCGACGGGAAACGGGTTCGCCGCCTGCGTCCCGGAGAAATTTGCGGACGAGAACACGAAGCCATCCTTGAACGTGAACTGGAACACCTGATCGCGGAACTTCTGGTCGTTGTTCGAGTTGACGTATTTCAGCGTGGAGAAAAGTCCAAGGTGCGCCTGCTTGCCCGCGAACTCCTGGCGGATGCGAAACAGGAACTGCGCGAACAATTCGCGTGAGACTTCACCGAGTCCCTGCGCGTGCATGAGCGGGCGAATCTTCGTGTCGCTCACGCTCTTCTTGCTCTCGCCGGAGTAGCCCGCCTTCTGCGACGTGGCGAACGGCGGATTGATGAAGATGATCCACTTGATGTCCGGGTTCAGCAGGTCGCGCAGGAGATTGTCCGGGCGCTTGCGTTGGCGGTCGAAGAGGGATTCGTCATCAAACACGCTCTCCACGTCATCGTTCAAATAGTCGTATTGGAAAACGGTCGCGCCAGGAAACACGCGCTGGCAGTGCTGCACATCTTCGTGATGAAGCGTCGAGAGGTAGATGCTTTTGTAGGCGTCCGCAGGGAGGAACCATTCGAGATTGCCTGTGCCGGCGGACATGTCCCAGAGGCGATAATTTTTCGTCCACCACTTCGGCCCGACCACGCGCTCCAGGTAGCTGTGCGCTTTGCGCGCGAAGGCGACGGGCGTAAAAAATTCCCCCGTGAACCGACGGATGGGATCGTCCGTCAGCCGGTCCACCTTCGCGAGGATGTTCCGCACCGTGCCGGGGTCCGTGACTTTTTCGTAGTTCGACCAGAACCACTCGTACTCCTTGGGCAGAATTTTCTTCGCGCGCCTTTCCTCCGGGCCGATGAGGAAGACCACCTTGTTCTCCTGCCGGTCGTAGAGCGAGCGGCCCTGCTGGATGTCGCACAGGAAGTAGCGTGAAGACTTGGTGCCGTTGCGCACGGATTCGCCGAAGCACTGGTTCCAGTAAGCGAAAACTTCCTCGAAGTTCTCTTCGGTGATCAGCTTTTTGATCCGAAAATCAAACTCGGTCTGGGTGGCACGATGATGCGTGAGACTCTGGGTGAACAACTCGTATTCGGCTTCATCAAGCACGTCGAAAACTTTGATGGCTTCTGTTTCGGCAAACGCGGCGACATCCCCCACCAGTTTTTCGTCCGGCTGGCTGGGGGCCAGTTCCCAGTCGTACTTGCTGTCGTTGTTGAAAAACTTCTGCCACTTCCTCGTCTCCGTGAAAAAAGCCTGCCGTGAATCCGCCACGCAAATCATGGGCGGAACCACCTTGTCCGCGTAGCCGAGACGGAGCCGCCGAACGTAGTAAATCACCTGGGCCAGCACCGCCGCGCGCGTGTCCCGCTTCTGGAGGCTACGGGCGAATTTGAACTCGAAGAAAACTTCCGGCGAATACAGGTCGTGATGAAACTCCGTGTCGTAGTCCAATCCGAAGTGCCCGGCGTAGGCGTGCTTGACATCCTCTTCGGTCTTCGCCTTGAGAAGCAATTTGCTGAAGCTGGAAAAGTTTTTCGCCATGCGAATCGCGGTGGGAATTAACAGCCGACTTGGGAAAGGGCGAGAAGGAAGTCGTTGGGACCAGAGCTCAAAGCAGCTTCGCGCGTGGGCCGGCTTCGCGCACCACGGCGCGGGCGTCCACTTCCACCACGGTCTGCTGGCCGAGGAATTCGAGCAGCACCTTCACGCGCTCCTTCGCGGGCATCACTTGCGTGATGACGGCGCTCAACCCGTGCATGACGCCGCCAGAAATTTGCACGCGGTCATCCGGCGCAAAGTTCTCGGCGATGACGTGCAATTCCTCCGCGCCGAGCCGCGCGCGCAATTCGTTCACCACGTCATCCGGCACGGCGGGCGTTATCTCGCCGAAGTGGACGACGTGACTCACGCCGCTCGCGCTGCGCACGAGGCGGAGCGACTCGCGCAAGCTGAAGCGGGCGAAAAGATAATTGGGGAACAACGCCTCGGTGACCCACACCGGGCCGCGCACGCTGGCTTTTTTGAAACGCAGTCGCGGAAGAAAAACGTCCAGCCCTGCCTCGCGCAGGCGCGCGGCGGCGATGTGTTCGTGCTTGGGTTGAGCGCGCACGCAGAACCATGCGGGCGCGGTGTCAGTGGCGGAGGCGTTCACGGTTTCTTCGGAGCGACAGAGTCCGTCCCGGTCCGGAGCGGGGTCTGGTTCTGGGCCGCGCTTGGCTCGACCCACGAGCGCGGCACGGGACGCGGGCCGGGCGTCTGGCTGCGGAGTTGCGGCACGAGCCAGTCGAAGCCCGCGAGGTTATCGCGCAGGCGGGCCTCGGCGTCTTCGTCGGTGTGATTCAACAGGCCGAGCGGCCCATGCCAGCCGCTGTCGCGAATGGTTTTCAGCAGCGACAAATCTAAACTGCCCTGGCCGAGCGGGAGGATTTTGCGCCCGGTCGTTTCGCCGTCGCGCACCATGCCGTTCAAGTTCAGTGCCACGAGATGCGGTTTCATTTTCTGGAGCAGGGCAGGGAAGCGCGCGAGGTGCGCGTGACCGTGATGAAGGTTGTACACGATGCCGACGTTGGTGACGCCCGAGGTGCGCAGTTGCTCGACGATGGCGATTTGATTCTCCGGTTCGCCGAACCATGCGCCGTGATTGTAGAGCGCAACGGTGCAGCCGATTTTCGCCGCCGCTTCGGCGATGGGTTGGAGACGTTTCGCTTCGGACGCGACGCGGGCCTGTTGTTCTGCGTCGGTCTTCGTGGGAGCGCCGCTGCCCATGACCCAGAGTTGCGCGTGGATTTGGTTTCGCTCCAGCATGCCGAGAATCTTGCGCGCCTCCTCATTCAGCGTGGTGGGGAACCACCAGGCGGTGAGTTGCACTCCGTGTTTCTTTAACGCCTCCACTTCCGCGTCCCAGGTCGGGATGTGTTCGGCGCGGTAGTCATAGGCGAACATCTTGAAGCCGAGCTGCTCCAGCATGGCGGCGCGCTCCTCCGGCCCGCGCTTCTTCGCGTCGAAAGGTACGAGGCACCACGCCAGGAGATTGGTGTGGGCGAAGAGGTCGTAGTCCGCCGCGCGCGCGGGAAGTGCGACGGCCAGCAGCGCGAACAACGCGAGGAGGCGGCGTGGTGAATGCGACATGCGCGTATGGATAGTCGAGACGACGCGCGCGGACAAGCCCGGGCGCGCTCGGACTGCGGGCGAAGTTGACACGGTCGCGCGCGTCGCAAACATTCCGCGCCCATGAGCGAACAAATTATTTTCCCACGCAGCCCGCGCGAAACCATGTGCGGCTGGGTGCACCTGCCCCGTTACCTCGACAAGATTCGGCTGCAGCTCGCGGGCAAGTTGCACGCGGACTATCAGCCGAATTTGGGCAAGGGCTTCGACGGTCGCTGGCTGCAAACAGCGGGCGTCACGCACGAGCAGATGATGGAGGTGGTGAAGAATTCCACCACGGACGGCGAGGTCTGCGACTGGGTGCGCCTGAACGTGAAAAAGACGGACGCCGAGAAACGCGCCCACGCGGAGAGCATGTTGAATTATCCCAAAGCCGATGACGCGGCGATGCAGGAGCGGCTCCAACAGCGCAAGCAATCCGCCGGTCTCGCGCACCGCGACGACTTGAAAAACTTCGTGGACTTCATTGACGCGGACGAGAAGCGGTAAGCCGGAACCATGCAGTGGGAATCCACCCGGCCTCACGCCAAGGCCGCGACGAACGCAAAGGAATGGGGTTGCTCGTGGTGCGAAGTCCTCGCATTGAAAAGTGTTCTTCCGCCACCGGCCAGTCCCTCCAAGTGCGTCTTGATCTTCGCGGCCTTCGCGGCCTTGGCGTGAGGCTTCCACGGCATGGCGCGGGTAAGATGGAAACCTCCCGCGTGATTTCCATTGGCGGCAAGACGTGTGGTGAGTCATCAACGGACCATGCAAAGAAGAATTCTCGGAACGGTTTGGATGACGATTTGCGCGGGCCTCTTGTTCGCGGCATCGGCCCGCGCGGTCGGGCCGGAGGTGCGGGACAGCGCCGGGCTGTTCTCACCCGCCGCCGTGCAGCAGGTGGATGCGGCGATCCAGAAAATCCAGAAGGAGCTGGGCAAGGAACTGCTCATCGAAACGTTCGCGGGCGTGCCCGAGAACCGGAAGGCGGATTACACCCGCAGCCGTGAGGAGTTCTTCACGAGCTTTGTGCGCGAGCGGGCGCAGGCCGCGCGGCTGAACGGCATTTACCTGTTGGTGATGAAGGAGGAGCCACCGCATCGGATGCGCATCCAGGTGGGTCTCGGCGAGGTCACACGGCAACGGGCGTTTCTCGCGAGCGACCGTGATCAACTCGTGCGCATCCTGCAAGCGAGCTTTCGCGAGAACAAGTATGACGAGGGTTTAACTTCGGCGGTGGCGTTCGTGGAGCGCACGGTGCGGGGCCACTTGAGTAGCGGAACGCCGAGTGGTGTCACGCGCTCCGCGCCGCCGGTTGCGGCGACTGGGCCTTCTTCTGGGCAGCCGAACTTGATCAAGTGGGCCTTCATCATCGGCGGCGTGCTGGTGGCGGTGTTCCTCGTGCGGATGTTGAGCGGTGGAATGGGTGGCGGCGGTGGCGGGTTAGGAGGCGCGGGCGGATTCGGTGGTGGTGGTGGCGGTGGATTTTTCTCCAGCCTGCTCGGCGGCATCGGCGGCGCGATGGCGGGGAGCTGGCTCTACGACCGTTTCACCGGCGACAACGCGCGCTCGCACGATTCCAGCTCCAGCGTGAACGATACGCCTTCCGACGTGGGCGGTGACTACAGCAGTTCCGGTGGCGGCGATGTCGGCGGCGGAGACTTCGGCGGTGGCGGCGGGGATGTTTGAAAACGCGGGCGTCAGGGATTCTGGCGAAGACGGGTGTTCTTGATGCTCTCGCGTGACTTCTCGGCCGACGGCGGAAACGGCTTGCCGCAAATAACGTCTCGACCGAGCGGCGCGTAATCCCACAAGTCCGGTTCCGCCCCGAGGTAGTAATGCCGCGTGCGCGCCGCGTCCGGAATTTTGCCGAAGAACTTCCCGCCTACATCGCCCATCTTCGCCGTCACCGTGGCGGTGATTTGCGCGGGCGGGCCGTCGTTGAGATCCGCCCGGCCCGTCGTCGCCGCGAGCAGCCACGCCACCGCCCCGACCGCAGCGGAAGCCAGCGGCCCGGCGAAGTTCATTTTGTCACGGCTGAACATGAGTTTTCGTGGATGGAAAAATGTGGCTGGGTCTGACGGCAGGGACGAGCAAATGTTCAGTGGAGAAGAGTTGGTGTGGCGACTTAGCACATCAATTTTGCAAGGCAGGATTTGGAAATTCCTGCTCGACACCGTGCAACCACTGGTCATTGATTCTCCCGTCCGCTGAAACTCGGTATGCAATAACAAATCTAATCACAAACCATTTGCGGCTTCGGCTGCTGTCCAACACGAAACTGGTAATTTCCACTCAAGGACACGCAACGAGGCACGCCCACATCGGGCGTGCCCCAAAGCGTTCCTTGAGGGCATACCAGTGCCTGTGTTGGGGCGTGAGTAGGTCACGCCCCTGCCGTTTCTGGAACCGCAAAGCAAACACCAAGGAAAACATGAAAACAAAGTTCATTACCATCGCCGCAAGTCTGCTGTTCGCCGTTCAAGCACTGGCCGTTCACGTCACTATTTCAGTCCAAGGGAGCAACATCGTGTTGCGATGGCCCAGCCGGACCAACGAAGTTTTTGTCATTGGCTATCGCACCGCGCTGGATCCGACGCACCCGTGGACATTGTTGAGCACAAATTATCTGGCAAGCATGGGCGGCCAAACCACGTACGTCGTCACGAATGTAGTGCCGTTGCAAAGTTTCAGTGGCGGTGGCAGCGGCGGGGCCGGTGGCCCGCCCGGCTTCAACTCTGCCGCAAGCAGCGGTGGGGGCACGACCGCTAGAAGTTCCGACATGGCCGCACGCGCGGCGGCGGCGCAAGAACGCATGGAGAAAGATTTGAAAATCATCATGCCGCCGCCGATGCAAGCGACCAAAAGCCGTGATTTCCAACGGAGGGGGGCCAACGCGGCGAGCAGTGTGGCTTTGACTGATGGTCAAACAACAAGTCAACCGTCCAGTTCTGTCACCGCCAGTTCTGTCACCCAAGGGTTCTTCATGGTGAGTGAGTTGGGGGAAGACGCGGATGCTGATGGATTGCCCACCGATCTCGAACTGGCAATGGCCCTGAGTCCGTTCACCTTCGACGCAAATGGAAATGGCGTGGACGATGGACACGAAGATTACGATGGAGACGGAATAGCCAACGCAGACGAACTCGTTGCGGGTTCTGATCCGTTGGTGGCCGATAATTTCGTGGCGCATTTGTATCTGACCTCGGGTTACGCAATTCGAGATGAATTCACGGCCCCCGGCCCGATCACGCCGCCGGGTTTTGCTTCCTTAGCTCCGCCAGTTAGCGCGCAATTAGCGGCTTATGGTAACGACGACGACGGAATTGCTGGCATGTTTGCCCGTGTCCAAGCAGCGGACGGCACCATTCAAATGTATTTCTACTCCGTTTTCGTCGAAGGCAGCTTTTTTCTGAACGGTGGCCCTGTTGCTGCGAATGAGAGCGGGCTTTTCGGTCTCACCCCCAGTGAATTGCAGCAACTTGGCCCGGGCTACGGTCCCGGCACACGTTCACGGAACGGCTTCTACAGCACGCCCAACCTAAGCAAACTTCAGCAGGTCCCGACACAGACGTTGCAAAAGGCTGAACAATTGCACGCTTACCGGGCGAAACAATTTTGGATTCAAGCCAACAGCCCGAACATCAGTGCCGTAACCAGACGCATCAAGATTGATCAGGTAGATACACAAGTGAGCCGCCTAAACGCGGTGCGGCGCGCGCAGGGGCGCGCTGGTCAGGCGCTTCTTCCGCTTTCCATCATCGGTGGCGTCATGGTCGCCGTGGACATCTATGGTTCACAACAGCAGTTGATCGATGCGGCCAGGGCTTATCACTCGGCGGCGGCGAGTGGAGATGACGTTTGCGACCCGGCACTGGACGTTGCGATTTGGGGGCAGACGGTTGCTCCGCCCTCTGGAAACTGGATGTACGCCTACCTATGCCCGAACTGAAAGAATACTTTGTACTGTTTCGGAGCGAGGGGGTGATCCGGGCTGCGATCATCCCTTCGCTTCCGAGTGCTTTTACTTTCGGGGGCCAGCGGTTCAATCCCTCGGAGCGATCCTTTCTTCACTTCAACTGTTTGGTTCGAGCAGATCGAACTTTGGTCGGCTTTCAATTTCCCTCTGCGGATGAGGTGGGCGATCCGTTCCTCGTCAGCCGGTTTGCCAACGAATCAGCCAACGTCAAATTGCGGGGAGCGCATCAATCTGATTACACGTTTGCCGAACTGGATATTTGGCTGGGCGAGGAGAAGGGCGCGGACAGCGACGGCTGCTTGTGCCTCGGCACTTTCATGTTCGAGTCTGCCGACCACGACTACATCATCGTTGTTCCTTGCAATTGCCAATACTGGTGGTCGGAACTTGGTTTCAAGCCAACCATTGTCACTCAAACTCCACAAGCCATTGCCTGATGAGCCATCGCACTGCGGTGTCGCTTTGTGGTGTTGCCCATTTTACGCGCGGGCAAGAGTAGAAATTGGAGAAAACTAGCGCCCGCCGAGTTGTCTGCTTGTCAGCCCTAGGTCGGCTCCTACACTCCGCGCGCTCATGGTCAATCTCAGCTCGTTAAACCCGCAGCAGCGCGTCGCCGCCGAGACGGTGCGCGGGCCGGTGCTCATCCTGGCCGGCGCGGGCACGGGCAAGACGCGGGTGATTACTTTCCGCATCGCGCACATGGTGGATCGCGGGATCAAGCCGGGGAACATTCTCGCGGTCACGTTCACGAACAAGGCGGCGCGCGAGATGAAGGAGCGCGTGACCAAGCTGCTGCCGCGCACGCGCAAAGATGACGAGGGCGAGGCGGACAAGCCGACCATTTCCACGTTTCACTCGCTCTGCATGAGGATTCTGCGCCAGCACATCGAGGTGCTCGGCTACAAAAAGAGTTTCGTCATCTACGACGAGGCGGAGCAGCTCGGGGCGATCAAGAAAATCCTCAGCCACATTTCCGCGAAGGGCGAGAAGACGGACCCGAAGGTGATTCACTCGCTGATCAGCCGTTACAAGAACGGCGGCTTGAACCCGAAGATGGTGGACGAAAGTGCCATCGCCATGGCGCAGCATATCTCGCGGCGTTACGACAGCGCGCTCAAGGCCTGCAACGCGGTGGACTTTGATGACCTGCTGTTGCTCACGCTGAAACTATTTCGCGAACATCCCGCCGTGCTCGAAGCCTGTCGCGCGAAGTATCGTTACGTGATGGTGGACGAGTATCAGGACACGAACGCCGCGCAGTTCGAGCTGGTGAACACGCTGTGCAAGGAGCATCGCAACCTCTGCGTGGTGGGCGATGACGACCAAAGCATCTACGGCTGGCGCGGCGCGGAGATCGCCAACCTGCTCGACCTCGAAAAGCATTTCCCCGAGGTGAAGGTCGTGAAGCTGGAGCAGAACTATCGCTCCACGAACATCATTCTCAACGCGGCCAACGCCGTGATCAAAAACAACGTGCAGCGGCGCGGCAAACAACTGTGGTCGGCGAAGGGCGACGGGAATCGCATCACGCTGAACACCTTCGAGACGGACGAGGACGAGGCGCGCACGGTGGTGGAGGAGATTGAATTCCTGCGCATGGCCAAGCGCGTGCCGTGGAAGGAGTGCGCGATTCTCTTCCGCACGAACATTCAATCCACGCCGCTGGAAATTGCGCTGCGCAAGGCGGGCGTGCGCTACAACCTGATCGGCGGGCAGAGCATTTTCGACCGGCGCGAAATTCGCGACACGTTGGCCTACCTGAAGACGTTCGTGAATCCGCACGACGACATCAGCCTGCTGCGCATCGCGAACGTGCCCGCGCGCGGCCTGAGCGACGTGACGATGGAGCGGTTGCTCGGCGCGAGCCAGGAGCGGAACTGCTCGGTCTTCAGCGCCATGCGGCACACGGACGTGCAGGCGATGTTCACGACGAAGACGCGGGAAGCGATTGGCGAGTTTGTGATGTTCATCGAGGAGACGCGCGCGCCGATTGACGGCACGGACGCGACGGTGCGCCCCGCGTCACTCACGCAATGGGCGGAGAAGTTTCTCGCGGGCACGGGTTACATTGATGACCTGCGGCGCGGCGAGAAGAACATCGAGACGGCGGACAATCGCGTGCGAAACATCAAGGATCTGCTGGCGCGGCTCGATCAAACCGGCAGCGGGCCGTGCGGTGAGCGCATCAGCGACTTCCTCGAAGAGTTGACGCTGGACGCGGATCGCAAAGAGGAGCGCGAAGCGGAGCAGGACGCGGTGACGCTGATCACGATGCACAGTTGCAAGGGGCTGGAGTTCCCGAACGTCTTCATCGTGGGACTTGAAGATGGTTTGCTGCCGCACTCGCGCTCGAAGGTGGAAGGCACGCTGGACGAGGAGCGCCGCCTGTTCTACGTGGCCATCACGCGCGCGATGTTGACGCTCACGATGAGCCATTGCCAGACGCGCAAGAAATACGGGCAGGCCATGCCGTGTCATCCGTCGGGATTCTTGCAGGAGATTCCCGAGGAGTTCATCGAGCGCGGGGATGAGAAGGCGAAGGCACCGGTGGCGGCGGCGGAGGGCAAAAGTATTTTCGCGGCGCTGCGGGAGTCGTTGGGGTAGGAGTCAGTTTTCTGGAAGCCTTCGCAAGCGAACGGCGAAATCCTCCACCACGCTGAAATGGCCCGCCCAATCGTCCCGCGAGGCCAGCACGGCGGTGACGCGTTCCGCCACGACGGCCGCAGACGGCTGCGAGATGCGAAACAAGATCACGCCTAGCGATGCCTTGGCCCCGCGCCGGAAGACCAGTTCGCCAAAATCCTTGTCGAACGTGATGAGCAGACGGCTTTGGGAGGCGGCCCGGACGAGCACCTCGTGGTCCGGACTGCCCGGGGCGGCTTCACGAATCCACAAGACATCATGGCCGTTTTGCCGCAGGCGGAGAACGCATTCTTGCGGGATGTTTTCGTTGGCGCAGAACCGCATGGCGATGTTTCAGCCGGCCACGGTGAAAACTTTTTCCTCGCTCATGCGCTCTTGGGCGCAGGCGGCGCAGGCGCGAATCTGTTCGCTGGTCAGCAGGTAGTTGCGCGCGATTTCCTGCTCCGACCAGCCCTGTGCGATGAGGCCAAGGATAAATTCCACGGCCAGCCGCGTGCCGCGCACGACGGGCTTGCCCACGAGGACGGCGGGGTCGGCGGTGATGTGCTCTTGCCAGTTCATACTGGCTGCGAAGCTACCCTTCTGCCGACGGATTGTCCCCAGCTTTTTGCAGTGACGTGTCCACCACGAACATTTCTACTCGGCGCACCACATGAGCCAGACCATCGAATATCTGCAATCGGACTCCGCCGAAGCCGGCATTGAAATCGGGTTACTCGTCAACTACCTCCTCTACGATTCCATCAAGGCCGGCGCGAGCGACATCCACATTGAGCCGTGGGAGAGCACGCTGGTGGTCCGCATCCGCCTGAGCGGCGTGCTCACGGAGTTGGTTCATCTTCCGCTGGAGCTGATGGAGAAAATTTCCGGGCGCTTCAAAGTGATGGCTGACCTCGTGAGCTATGAGAAAGGTCTGCCGCAGGAAGGCCACGCCTCCGCCGGGCCGGAACTCGGCGGCGTCGAGCTGCGCATCTCCGTCTTCCCCACCGTGCGCGGAGAGAAGATCGTGGTGCGCCTCTTCGACCCGAGCAATCGCAGTTTCGATCTCGCGGCGCTCGGTTTCGATGAGGAGACGCAGCGCACGTTTCTCAAACTGCTTTCGCGTCCGAGCGGTTTGATTCTGCTCACCGGCCCGACGGGTTCCGGCAAGACCACGGCGATTTATTCCGCGCTTTATCACATCGTGCAGCGCTCGGGCGTGACCATGAGCATCGCCACCGTGGAAGACCCGGTGGAATTCAACCTGCCGATGATCAGCCAGGCGCAGATCAACACGTCGCAGGAGTTCACGTATCCGAAGGCGTTGCGCTCGCTCATGCGGCAAGACCCGCAGGTGATCATGGTCGGCGAAATCCGCGATCCCGAGACGGCGAACATCGCGGTGCAGGCGGGACTCACCGGGCATCTGGTCATCAGCACCATTCACAGCGGCATCGCGGTGGGCGTGTTCGCGCGGCTCATCAACATGGACATCGAGCCGTTTCTGCTCGCGTCGAGTCTCATCGGCGTGCTGGGCATCCGGCTCCTGCGCAAGAACTGCACCTACTGCGCGCAGCCGTACGAGCCGGAGGCAGGCCTGCTGAAACTGGTGCCGCCCGAGGCGCTGGACACGGCGCAATTCCGCAAAGGCACCGGCTGCAAGGAATGCCTCGACACGGGCTATCACGGACGCACGGCGATCACGGAACTGCTGGTGGTGGATGAAGTCTTCCGCGACGCCGTGTTGCAAAAATTGCCCACGCGCCAGCTTCAACAAGTCGCCACGCAACAAGGCATGTTGACCATGTGGCAGAACGGCTTGAACCGCGCGCTCTCGGGGCAGACGACGCTGGAGGAAGTGCTGCGCGTGGTGGCGGTGGAGCAGGTATAAATTTGCGGTCAAAGCACGGAACACTTGTTGAACCTTTGGCGTATGGAAAATCCCACACCATCTTCTTTCTTAATCAGTGCGATCGATGCCGCTTGCCACGCGGCTATCCAAATGAAACGCACTAAGAAAGAACCTTTCACCTGTCTGATTCTTCGCGTTGAACGTGACAAGAAGGACTACGACATCGTACCGGTATTTTCCACAAGCTACGAGTTGTCCGTCGAGGCAGCATGCCAGCAGGTTGCCGATTGGTATGACACACTCATGGTTTACGTGATTGTATCGGACGGCAACGTAACGATGGATGGCGTGTCGTCCGACGCCATTGTGGTCGAGGCGTGCGAAATTGGCCAAGGTGTAAGGTTCCGCCTTGTTCGCCGTTACGACCCGCCGGGCCTTTTCTCCAAGGCTCGAATGGCTGGGCAGCTTACTTTAGCTGGAGTTGAGCCAGATAAGAATCGCGCGCCCTAACCATGCGACACATCAAACGGATGAACTTCTTTTTAATTTTCCTCTCCCTGTGTTGGCACACCGTTGGGTTGAGTGAACGCGCGAGCCGCAGGTAGGGCGCGCTTTCCTCAGCGCGACGGGGGAGGCGAGAGACTGTCTCAGCCGTCACTCCCATTCCGGCGCGACGCGGTGAGGACACCGCGCCCTACCTTGGCGTCGCCGTAGTTCGAGATGATCAGGAACTGTTTCTGGCTCATGCTGCGACGGTAGAAATGGATGTGACTGCGGTGCGAAAGGTGGCGCGCTGCGGAGAACAGCGCGAGCCGTCACGTTTTGGAGAGGACGAACTTGCGCGGGGGATTGCCTCGCACGGTTGGGCGCGGCAGACTGCGGTTATGCGTTCACCCCATTTGAATCGTCGTTCGTTTGTGAAGTCCGCGGTTGTCGGTGTGGCGGCGGCCTCGGTTGTTTCATCCGCGCGCGCGGCGGAGGCGCTTTACACCGTGCAGCACGGGCGCGTGCGGCAGTCGGTGGTGCCGTGGTGCTTCAATCCCATGAAACCTGTCGAGGTCGTGGAACTGGCCGCGCGGCTCAAGCTCCCCTCGGTGGAACTCATCAGCCCGGAGCATTGGCCGCTGCTGAAACAAAAGGGGATGACGTGCGCGCTGGCCAGCAGCCACGGCTTCGCGAAAGGCTTCGCGCATGTCGAGGAACATGAGGAGTGCCTGGCCACGCTGCGCAAAAACATTGCACTCGCCGCGGACGCGGGCGTGCCGGCCATCATTACGTTCTCGGGTTTCCGTCGCGGGCTGGCCACGGCGGAAGGCACCAAGAACATGGTTGAGGGTTTGAAAAAAATCGCCGCCTTCGCCGAGGAGAAAAAAGTGACGGTGTGCCTGGAGATGCTGAACTCGCGCGTGAACGTGAGCATGAAGGGCCACCCGGATTATTTTTGCGACGACATCGATCGGAGTGTGGACATCTGCAAGCAAGTGAGCAGCGAGCGCGTGAAAGTGTTGTTCGATATTTATCATGTGCAAATCATGCACGGCGATGTGATCACGCGGCTGAAGCAGCACGCGAAATGGATCGGGCATTACCACACGGCGGGCGTGCCCGGCCGGAACGAAATTGATGACACGCAGGAGATTCAGTACGCGCCGATCCTGAAAGCGATTGTCGCCACGGGCTACCAGGGATTCGTCGGGCAAGAATTTATTCCGCTGCGCGACAAAGCCGCGTCGCTCGCCGAGGCGGTGAAGATTTGCGACGTGTGATCGGCGCTTGCGCCGCAGGTTAAAGTGTTCCTGAAAAAAGTTTTTCTTGTTTGACCCTTGAGCTTCGATTGAAGTACGCAACGTGACTCCGCACATCCAGTTGGCGCAACCAGGGCGCAAACTTGCGTGCGGAAGCGTGCGATGCTGAATGTAAAATCATTTCTAGCCGCGGACTTTGGTGCCGCGACTTTGAAAGTGGCCGAGTTCGAACCGAACGAGGCGGGCGGACTGCGACTCAAGCAGTACGGCTTCCGCCCGCTTGGTCAGGAAGGCTTGCAGGAAAGTTCCCGCGAGGCGGCTTTGCAGAAGGCGTTGCAGGAGTTGCTCGCCACGGGCGGGTTTCAATCCAAGGCTATCAACGTCTGCGCGCCGGGGTTCCACGTTTTCTCCAAGTTCGTCAAGCTGCCGCCCGTTGATACTTCCAAGGTCACGCAGATCATCCAATACGAGGCGCAACAAAACGTGCCGTTCCCGCTCGAAGAAGTGGTGTGGGATTATCAGATTCTCGGCGCGGCTCCCACGGGCGAATTGGAAGTGCTGCTCGTCGCCATCAAGTCGGACATTGTCGAAGGCCTGTTCCGCACCAGCGAGAAGGCGAGCACGAAGCTGGCGCTGGTGGATGTGTCGCCGGCGGCGCTGGCGAACGCGTTCCGCTACAATTACGGCGACCTCGAAGGCTGCTCGATGCTCCTCGATATTGGCGCGAAGACGAGCAACCTGCTGTTTTTCGACAAGGAAGCCATTTACTCGCGCGGCATTAACATTGGCGCGAACTCGATCACGGCGGACTTCGCCAAGGAATCCAAGCTCGGCTACGACGAGGCGGAGTCCACGAAGATCGCGCAAGGTTTCGTGAGCCTCGGCGGCGCATACGAAGAGCCGGAGGATCCGCAGCAGCAGGCCATTTCCAAGATCGCGCGGCAGGTGATGACGCGGCTGCACATCCAGGTCAACCAGACCATCCAGTTTTATCGCGGCCAGCAGGGCGGGGCGGCGCCGGTGCGGTTGTTTCTGAGCGGCGGCGCGTCCACGATGCCGTACACGGCGCAGTTTTTTGCCGAGAAGCTGAACATGCCGGTGGATTACTTCAATCCGCTGCGCAACGTGCAGATTGATCCCGGGGTCAACATCGAGGAACTCGCGAAGATCGGCCATCAGATGGGCGAACTCGTGGGGCTTGGCCTGCGGAATCTCGCGCATTGCCCCATTGAGTTGAACCTGATGCCCAAGAGCGCGCTCAAGGGTCAGGAGTTCGGCGCGAAGAAACCTTATCTCATCGCCACGATGGCGAGTCTGGTCGCGATTTTGTTCGCGTTCGGGTTCTTCAATGACCGCATTGCGGAGAGCAAGCGTGGGTCATTGCTCGGGAGGCCGGAAGAGAATAGAGAGGGTCTTCAACAGCAATTACAAAAGTTGCAGTCGCTGGACAACCAAATCGAGGCCGAGGAGCGCAAACTGCGCGTCGCGCGCCTCGAGTCCGAGCAACTCGCGGGCTGGTTGGAGCATCGTCCGTATTGGGGGAATCTATTCATGGAACTGCGCCAGGTGATGCTGAAGACCGAGCGCGAGGGGAAGGCGAAATTCAACACCGAGACCGGCATCTGGATTGAGCGGCTGTTCGTGGACTGCCCGGCCCCGGGTTCCGCCCCAGCGGAAGGAATCACCAACGCGCCCACTCTTCGCCGTCGTCGTGGAGGAGCCGCCTCCGACGCTGCGCGTGGAGATTGCAATACCATTGCCCTTGTCTGCCGTGCGGCCGACCTTTCGCACATCGCGCCGGACGCGAACGACAAATTTGCCTACGCCTTGAGTGATCAGTTGAAGGCCAGTTCGTTGCTTTCCACCAATTCCGGCGTGGTCGGGAGCATTTCTCCGCCGGAGCGGGACACCGTGACCTTGCCGGCGGTGATTTTCCCCAAGCAACCGCTTAAGCTCTGATATGGCCTGGATCAAACGCAATCTCATCCTGGTCGTCAGCGGCGTAATGACGCTCCTGCTCCTTGGTCTGGGCGGCTATTACCTCTGGTCGGCCATCCAGAAGAACGCGCAAATTGACAACGACATCAACACCACCAAGGAGGAGATCAAGCGCATCCTCGAAAAGCCCGTCACGCCCACGGCGGAAAATCTCAAGCTGGCCAAGGCCGAGGGATTGAAGCTGAACTCGTTTGTCGCGGACGCGAAAAAGCTGTTCCCAGGCACGCCGCCGCCGACCGAGGCGCTTAATTCGCCCAGCTTCAAATCGCTGCTGGCCAACACCATTACCGAGTTGCACCGGCAGGCGTCGCTCGTCCCCACGCGGCTCGATTCGAACGGGCCGTTGTTCTATTACTTCACCTTCGAGGCGCAGCGGCTGGCGTTGAATCTGCCGCCGGAAAGTTTGCGCCCGCTCTACGAGCGGCTGAACGAGGTGCAGTTCATCTCCGAAGTGTTGTTCAAGTCGCGCATCAACCGGCTCGTGGGCCTGCGGCGCGCGGCGGTGCTGGGCGAGCGTCCGGTCGGCGGCGCGCAGGCACCCGGCGGTGGCAATGACTACCTTCCCGCTTCCATGCGTATTGATCAGGAGACGGGCATGGCGCTGTGGCCGTATGAAATTTCCTTCGACTGCTTCACGACGGAACTCGCGGCGGCGCTCGAAGGTTTGCAGAGCGGAAAATACGGCGTGCTGATCAAATCCGTGGCGGTGAATCCTGCGGATGAAACGCCGAACGCGCCCGGCGTGCGCCAGCCCTTTCAGCCGGCGGCTCCCGGCCAGCCGCCGCGCCGCCTGCCGCCGGGACGTAATCCCGCCAATGCTCCGGCGGCTGCCGCCCCTGCTGGCGCTCCCACCGCACCGATGATCACCATCATTAACGAGCGTTTGATCCGCGTGACTTTGCAGCTCGAAATCATCAAGCCCGACACCTCCGGCGGCGGTGGTCCCGGCGGTCCCGGTGGGCCGCGTCGTGGTCCGGGCGGTAATCGTCCGCCGGGCGGTCCCGGTGGTCCTGGAGGTCCGCAATGAAAGGTTTGGGCAACATCGTCGGCCTCGTGAAACGGCATTGGGAAAAAGCGCTGCTCGCGCTTGCGCTCGTCGGTCTCATCGGCGCGGTCATTTATCTCAACGAGATGAAGTCCGAGGAGAACGCCAAGATTGACGAGTACGAAAAGGGCGTGCTGCGCCCGAAGGTGAAGCCTTATCCGACGCTCGACGTGAACATGCTGACCAGCGCGATGCGTCAGGCCACGAATCACGCCAGCCTTCAGTTCTCGCCGCCGCATAATTTGTTCAACCCCGTGAAGTGGCAGAAGCGCACCGCGACCGGCGAGCGCATCAAAGCCGAGACGGGCCGTGAGTTGGGCATCAACGCCGTGCAGATCGCGAAGACCACGCCGCTCGCCACCACCATCACGCTCGATGCTCCGAGTGGTTCTGGCGCCAACATGAGCGTGACGATGGAAGGAAATTCCACGAACTATTACCGCCAGCGTTTGCGCGCGTTTGTTTCCACGAACACCACGGACCGCGTGCATCGCACCTCGCGTCTGTTCTCGCTCCGCGATTTCCGCACCACCGCTGATGGCAATGCCGAGGCCGACATTGAACTGACCGACGGCACGCGTGCGACCGTCACCGCCGCGAAGCCTTTCAATCGCGTCGAGGCTTACAAGGCCGATTTGTTTTATCCCCCTGAGAATCTGTCGTTCAAGGATCGCCGCGCGGGCGACACGCTCACCGTGGCCGGTGAGGACTACATAATCGTTGCCATCAGCGCGAACGAAGTTGTAGTGTCCGCGCGCTCAAACGACAGACGAACAACGATTCGGAACAATACTGGTCAGTAGCGTTTTGAAATAGCTTGAAAATGACGACTCACGCCGCCCTCTCGTCTCTATGCCTGTCGGCCCTGCTGACGATTTCCCTTGTTCCCGCCCGTGCTCAGGACGCGCCCGCCGTGGCCGCTGATGTCGCCGTGCGGATGCAGGAGAAAGTGATCCAGGCCCGCAACCGTCTCGCCGAGGCCAAGCTCTATGAGACGCGCAAGGAAACGCTCGCCGCCTCGCAGCAATACAACAAGGCCCTTGAACTCGTGCAGGGCATCGGCACCAGCGCCGACGCCGAGCGCAACGAGGCGATCGCCGGACTTTCCCGCACCACCCTTCAACTTGCCGACCAGTCCATGAAGCGCGGCGAGTTCGATCAGGCGAAACTACAGATTGACCGCGTGCTCAAAGTGGACCCGGGCAACAAGCTCGCCCGCGACATGCGGGCCGAGAATGAAAGGCTCACCCTCGAAAATCGCGGTCTTGTTCCGCACAAGGAGGCGCTCGACACCATTGCCACCACTGAGACCAACCGCATCGAAGCCGCCAAGCTCGTGCAGGACGGAAAACTGTATTACGAGACGGGCCGCATGAAGGAAGCCGACGAAGCTTTGCGCCGCGCGCTGCGCATCCAGCCGGACAACCAGGGTGCTCACTACTATCTCGATCTCGTCAATGCCCGCACCTTCGCCACCGAGGCCCGCCTCCGTGAAATCAACAGCAAGAAACTGCTCATGGAAGTCGAGCAGGCCTGGTCTGACCCGGTGAAGCGCGCCTCGCTCGACAGTCCCAATGGTTACGCCCGCACCAACTTTGTCCACACCAGCGACAAGCGGCAGGCCATCTACCAGAAGCTCCGCACCATCCGCCTCGCGGAATGGGGGCCGATTGATAATCTTCCGCTCAGCGAAGTCATCCGTGCAGTCAGTGATGAGACGCGCCGTCGCGACATCGCCACGCCGGGCCGCACCCCGGGCATCAATTTCATCGTCAGTGGCAACGCGGACGCGGCCGCGGCCGCGGCGGGCGGCGTGGATCCGAACGGTCTGCCCATCGCGCCCGACCCCGCAGGTTCTGATTTGAACGCCGTTCCGTTGCGCCTCGGCACCAAGCTCGCCGACCTCACGCTGGAAGAAGTGCTGAACATCATGGAGAAAGTTGCGGAGCGTCGCATCAAGTACTCCGTGGAAGACTGGGGCATTTTGATTTCTCCGAAAGCGCCAGAGCCGACGCCCTTGCACACCCGTTTTTTCCATGTTGACCCGAACACCTTCCAGCAAGGTCTCGCGAATGTGACCGCGTTCTCGTTCGGCGAAAGTCAGAACAGCAGCGGCGGTGGCGGTGGCGGTGGCGGTGGTGGTCGTGGCGGTGGTGGTGGCGGTCGCGGCGGTGGTGGCGGTGGCGGTAATCGCGGCGGTGGCGGTGGCAACCAGGGCGGCAACAACCAGGGCGGCCAGGGCGGCTCGGGTGGCGGCGCGACTTATGCCAGCGTTTCCATTGCGCCCGGCGGCGCGCAGGGTGGCAATCGTCAGGGCGGTGCGGCGGGCGGTGCCGGCGGTGCGGCCGGAGCGGCGCAGGGCGCGGGCGGCATTCAGTTTCTCACCGAAGTGACGCCCTCGTCGGTGGTCACTCCGGTGGTCCAGAATTTCTTCCTCACAGCGGGTGTGACGCTGAATGAGCCGGGCAAAGCGGTTTTCTACAATGACAAGCTCGGCATGTTGATGGTGCGCGCCACGCTCAACGACCTCGACATGATCGAGAAGGCGATGCAAATCCTGAACATGACTCCTCCGCAGCTCACCATCCGCGCCAAGTTCATGGAAGTGAACCAGGACGACAACCGCGCGCTGGGCTTCGACTGGCATCTTGGCAACATCTCGATGGGCGGCGGCAGGATCGGCGCGCAAGGCGGCACGGCTCCCACGTTGTCGGGCAATGGTGTCCCCGGCACTCGGGGTGGTCCGTTCCCGAATGCGGCGGTGCCGACTCTTCCCGCAGCCACGGATCAGCTCGTGACCGGCGGACTGCGCAACTCCGCCCCGGCGCTTGGTACTCTGACCGGCATTCTGACGGATCCGCAGTTCCGCGTGGTCGTGCGGGCGCTGGAACAGCGCGGCGCTTCCGACCTCTTGAGCGCGCCGGAAATCACCACCCTGAGCGGACGTCAGGCGCAGATCAAAGTGGTTGACATCCAATACATCGTCACGGAACTCGATCAAAGTCAGACGGCGGCGGGTGGTGGCGGCAATAACAACAACAACAACGCGACCGGCGGGGGCATTGGTTCGAGCGTCCTGCCCATTGCCGAACCGTTTGAACTCGGGCCGGTGCTGGATGTGGTTCCATACGTCAACGCGGACGGCTACACGATCACCATGACCATCTTGCCGACTTTGAAAGAATTTCTCGGCTACGATGATCCCGGGCTTTTCGTGGCGCAAATTCAGGGTGCTGCGGCCGGAGGAAACAGTCCCAATCCAATCCTGACCCCGACCCCGCTGCCCAAGTTCCGCCTCCGCCAGGTCGCCACGACCGCGATGGTCTGGGACGGCCAGACCGTGGTGCTCGGCGGATTGATTTCGGAGAAGGTTCAGAAGCAGAAGGACAAAGTGCCGATCCTGGGTGATCTCCCCTTGCTCGGCCGTTTCTTCCGCAGCGAATCAAGCTCTTCGAGCAAGAAGAACCTCGTCATATTTGTCACCCCCAGGCTGATTGACCCGGCAGGCAACCCGCTGCACTCGGAGGAGGAGATGCCGTTCGCGCAGCACTCCGTTCCGTCGCAGCGTGTGGTCAGCCAGTAAGCGGCCCACTCGTTTTTCGAGCGAGCCGCGTTTGCCATGCAAACCACGCCACAGCCCAAATCGGCCCGGCTGCTGATTGTTGATGGACACGCCTACGCCTACCGCGCGTTCCACGCCATCCGCGCGCTGAACGCGCCCGACGGCTCACCCACCAACGCCATCTACGGCTTCATCAAGATGCTCGCCAAGATGCACCCGGCCGTCCACCCCACTCACCAGTGCGTGGTCTGGGACGGCGGGCTGAGCGCCGAGCGCATGACCGCGCTGCCCGAATACAAAAGCCAGCGCCCGCCGATGCCGGATGATTTGTCGAAACAACTCTCCGAGATCGAAACGTATCTGGAGGCCGCGCAGATTCCCTCCTTCGTGAACGACGGCGTGGAGGCCGACGACTGGATCGCCAGCCAGGCCGCGTGCGCTGCGTCGTATGGCGTCGAAGTGGTGATTGCCAGTGCGGACAAGGATTTCCTCCAACTCATCTCGCCGCGCATCGGCATGTTGAATCCGAACGACAAGACGGAAACCATCTGGGGTGCGGAACAGGTGCGGACGAAAACCGGCGTCGAACCGGAGCAGGTCGTGGACTGGCTGAGTTTGATCGGCGACGCGGTGGACAACATCGCGGGCGTCCCCGGCGTGGGTTCGAAGACCGCGACGGATTTGCTGAAACAGTTCGGCGACATAGACCAGCTTTACGCGCGTCTCGGCGAAGTAAAGTCCGAGCGCATCCGCGCCAGCCTGCTCGCGGCGGCGGCGGACGTGCGGCGGAACCAGCAGCTCATCCGCCTCCCGACCGATCTGCCGTGCGCTTTTGATTTGGACAGGCTGGCGGTGCGCCCCGGCGACCCGCAGAAGCTCGCGCCGCTCTTCGAGCGGTGGGGTTTCAAAACCATGCTGGCGCAACTGGAGTCCGCGCACGCTTTGCAAAAGGAATTGCTGTGAACAAGTTCGGCCCAACACTCAGCGCGGCGTGGACCGCGATTTTCCACCGCGCCAGCGGCCCGGAAACGAACAATTCGTGGACAAAGAAACCTCGCGTGGTAAAAAGTCCGCCACCTATGTCACCAGCGTTACGCGTGCGAAAGTGCTTTGTCCTTGCGGGACTTCTGTGGGCATTTCCTGCGTTGATTTTCGGCCAGCCTCTCGTTCCTCAAGGTGGTGAGTTTCCTGTCTTGGGAGAAGTCATCGGCGATCAAACCTCACCCAGCGTGGCGATTAGTAGTGCCGGAGGCTGGGTGGCATGGCAGGCGAACGGCATTGACCGAAAGGGACTCGGCATCGGTGTCCGCCGTCTTGATGGCAACTTGAATCCCTCGGGTGCCATGCTCCCCGCCAACCGGTTAATCGTTGGCGATCAGGAAAAACCTGCAGTGGCTTTGCTGAATGATGGCGGTGCTGTCATCACGTGGCAGGGAGGCGTGCACGGTTTTCAAAATATCTACGCCCGATTTTTGCGGGCTGACGGGACGTTTACCACCGATGATGTGTTAGTCAGTCAGCCCAACATTGCCACCGTCTCCCGCACCACCACGAACCTCTTGGTTTATCGGAGCAACAGTCTTCGCCTGCGAAAATTGCGGCTGAAGGAGAAAATAAACATTAAGCACGAACGCACGGCGAATTCTTCGGTCACCAAACTGAGCGATGGTACCGTGGTCGTCGCCTACACGAGTTCGCGCAAAGTTTCCAAGAGCACCCCGGTCGTGGTCGTTACGGTGAAAGATAGGCCCGGTCATGTTTCCCTAACTAACTCGGTGATTAATTACGTCCCGTTCGATTCCGATTCTTGGCAGGATATTTACTTCCAACGGTTCTCCCCCACCGGCCAGAAAATAGGCGTTGAGGTGATGGCCAACCAGTTCGTGAATTTCAACCAGCGCGGTGCCTCTGTCTCCGCCTTGACGGACGGCGGCTTTGTGATCGTGTGGATTTCCGAGGAACAGCGCGCGGAAGCCAGTGTGGACTTGATGGCCCGCCGTTTCGGCAGCGACGGCTCTCCGTTAGGCGATGAGTTTCGCGTGAGCACTTCGGACTTGCCTGGCAATGCGGCGGCTGTGACAGGCACGCCCGATGGCGGTTTTACCGTGGTGTGGGCGCAGAAGGATGTGGTGCGAACCAACAGCTTGGACATTCATGCCCGCGCCTTCAATGCGGCTGGTACTCCCTTAGCCGCTCCTTTCTTGGTCAACGCCCATCAATACGGGGATCAATACGCGCCCCGGATTGCGTCCGGCCCGGGCGGGCAACTGGTCGTCTGGACGAGTCTCGCGCAGGATGGTTCGCGTGACGGAGTGTATGGCCGCTGGTTGAATGCCGGAGCGGTGGTCGGCGACGAGTTCCGCGTCAACACGACGACGCACTTGCGGCAGTTCACGCCGGCCGTTGCCACGGACCGCGGTAACCGTGCTCTGGTTATCTGGTCGAGCTACCAGACTACGGCTGGCTTCGACTTGTTTGGACAGCGCTACGCCGCGCCATGAAAGCACAATTTATGAAATTCCACCTTTTGCGTCTTAACGCACTGCTTGTGGTGTTGGTGGCTGGTATTACACCCAGCGTGTCTGCGTTTTCGCTGCTCGGGCCATATGCAGCCTGGCAGGTGAATGCGCTCGCCTACCAATGGCCTGGTGCGGACATTGGCGGCCCTATGAATCTTGGTGAAGGCTTTCGCTGGAACGTGCCAGTCATCACCTACGCTTGTGACAGTTCGTTCATAAACTATTTTGGCCCGGAGGGTGTGCGCGCCATTGACGAAGCGATGCAAGTTTTTAACGATCTCGCAGCACCTTCCAAAATCAGCACTGACCTCTCGGAGTATTCGGTGGATACACAGGCTCCGAACTACGATGCCGCTGAACTCGGGATCATCGATCTTAAAAGCACTGCGATGCACATCGTCATGGAGGAATTGGGTTTCGCCGACCCTATCCGCTATACCTTTACTTTGCGGGGCCGGCAGGTGACCGGCACCCCGGCCGTCACAAATTACACCACAGTTCTACGCAACTACGACCCACAGACCCTCTCCCCAAGCCGTTACGTGAATGGAGTTCTTTACACCTACTCCATTCAGGAATTCGCGCAGCCGTTCCAGCACTCGGATGCCGTAGAAGCCCCGCGATCGGATCTTTACACCCCTTTCCTTGAAAATATCCCGGTTGCTACTGGCTATGGCAGAGGTGGTAGCACCGGGCCAAATGCCGCGCTTGGAGCCGGTTTGTATCGTACGGGTCTTACTCGCGATGATGTGGGCGCAATTCGTTATCTGTACCACCCGCGAAACTATGCGGTGGATTCTTTGTTGCCAGGGGTAATTCCCGGAGGTTCTATTTCACCTTATGCGCCCTTCCTTGGTACCAATGTGCTGGGGGTGACTAACATCATTGTCGGGGGCACGGGGACCAATCTCACTACCACGGGCCTGCGTGGTGGCCGGAATAAAGTAAAATTCCGCAAGGCCTTTTACGATCCAATTCTAAGCACCTTTTTTACCTCTAGAAACAGTGCTTTTACAGATGTCGTTGTGAGCACCAACCGGAACCTGGTGGTTCAGCCTGTGATTCGGGTAATTACCCAGCCCGACCTTGTTTTCAGCGTGGGAGATTTGGGGCTAGTCAACGGAATTGACCCGGTCATTTTCGACCGGACGGTTACGAGTGGCTGGATTAACAATGACGCGTTGAATGGCGTCGATCCGACGGCCAACGATCTGGGACCGGGCGTGATTCCTCCCCAAGTGCAAATCAGGTTCTCCTCGCAACTTCCGAACTTTTTTAATTCGAACAGTGGTGCTTTCCTTGACGATGGTTTTCCAACGGAAGACACGGCCTTCTTGTTTAATCTTAATGTTTGGGGATCGTTCGATGGCTCGATTAATCCTCCCATCATTTATCCCAAGGCACGCAACATCAGCATTAACCAGCTTCGGAGTGCCGTGCTCAATGGAACGCCACTGCCCTGATGAACTCCGACGCCATTATGAAGAAGTTTTTCGCCGGATTGTTGCTGCTCGCACTCGGCGCCGCGACGGGACTTTCCGCCCCTGCCACCAGTCCGGCGGACATCTACGTCAACAATTCGCCCTTGACCACTCCGCCGCAAGTGGATGCAACCATTTTCCTGAACCGCAGCAGTTTTGACATCTCCACCACCCTCCCCTACACGGCTCAGAACGTGCGGTTTTGGACGAACACGGGAAGCATGGCCGGAACTCCGGGCTTTCGTTTTGAGAACAATCGGAGCGGCAATGCGGTCCCCAAAAAGACGAAGGCGAATTCGAGGAATCTTCAAGTCCCCTCGGCTACTTTCCATAACGATGGCAACGTTTATGGGGAGCAACTGCTCTGGATTAACGCCAATTCCATTTTTACTTCTGGTCGTCTGGATGGTGGTGAAGCCGGGCGCATCGTCATTCAGGCAACAAATGGCACCGCAGATTTGAGTCGCAGCGGCATCCGCGTCGGACCGGTCACCGGGATTAACGTCCCGTGCGGTTTTGAAGCGTTCGGAACGAATTTCACCCCGGATCCAAATATCCGGGAACTTTATTGGGGCGCCGGACGGAACAATGCATTGGGAACCAATGGACAGCCCTTGAATTTGACGTCACTACCGTTTGCCAATGGCGGTAATTTCACATTGCCCTTTCCGCGCACGCCCAGTCATGAAGTCATTCAATTGTTTTCGGGTCGTCCGTTCACCAATCTGGTGAATCTGCCGCAAGGCTCGTTCTTCGGTGGGCTTTGCGGGACCAACTACGACGCCTACGTCCATACCAACCTTGACTTTGCCGGGACGACTCCGCGAACAGTGGTGACCATTGTGTTCGTTCCCACACAAAGCCTTTTGTCTCCGGACAATCTCCAGACGGAGGTTCGATTTGTCCCCGACTTCGGCCCTGGGGGCAGCACCTTTTCGCCGGTGGTGGAGTTTCACAACACTGCTTTTGATATTGTCGATCAAGCGATGGTCACGAATTACGTCACTTTCATCGACACGACCGGGAGCCAGACCAATGTGGTGCTGGCCCGACCCTTCACTACAATTACAGGAACAACGCCCAATACGCGGCGGCCTTCGACGCACACCTTTATTCGCGGACGGTATTGCAACTTTGATTTTTTTACGGAGGCGGCTAACGCCGTCTATGACCCGGCAGTCTTCTTTGCCCAGAACAATGTCACGAACATCGCCAACACTATTTACGCGGCTTCAGCGGCGCAAATCGGACTGACCAATGCTCAGTCATTTACCGCGACAAGCCTCTCCCCGAGTGGCTTTTTGACACTGGGCGCCAACCCGGCTGTGACCGATCCAACCAACTTCACCGGCAAGGTAGAGATCACGGCCAAAGACCTCGACCTGACCCTCACGCGCATCAAGGCCGAGAATTTCATCTCGATCAAAGCCGGCAATTTGCGCAGCAATCTTGTCGCCCAGCTCGACGCGCCGTTCATTGATCTGAATTTGCAGTCCAGTAATGCCACCCTGATTATCAGCAACCTGGCCCCTTCTTCAGTGAATCGTCTGGCCGGCCAAATCGCCGCTTGGAGCAGCGCGTGGAATGTCAACGTGACCAACGTTCTCGGGCAGACGAACGCCATGCGCTTTCACGTTCTGCTCGTGGATAATTGTCTGCGCTCGGAGCAACCGGTGACCATCAACCGTTTCTCGGTGAAAACCCCGCAACTCGTCCTCAGTGACAATCTTTTTGTGAACGCAGGTGCATTGGTGAATGCGCCCGCGATCACGGTGGAGCCAGGTGCTACCCTGGCCTTGCCGCTGCGCTCTGATTGGGCCTTCACCAACTTTCAAAACCTGCTCAACTTCACCAACAATGGCACCGTGAGCATTCAGGGCGGCGGCTACTTCGGAGCTTTTGATGTCGGACATATCACGATACCAAAAAAGAAAAGGGGGAAGAAACGCCCCGCTCCCGTGGTGCCGTTTCCGCTGAACAACTTCGTTAACCGCGGTTCGCTTTCAGCCTCCGCGTTCTATGTTCGTGCCACCAACGCCGAAATTGCCGGGTCCGCTTTCACCCGCGCCCTGCTAAACGGGAATAACGGAGTCATCGCTGTGACTGCCTCCGTGCTGTCGTTAAGCAATGCGGCGATTTCCGCAGGTTCTGATGCTGAGTTTCATGCCAATGACCTGCTCCTGACCCGCACGGTCCTTTCCACAGGCCGGACCAATCCCATCTTCGGCAATGTGATACCCGGTGCCTTGATCCTTGACGCAACGAATTCACTGACTGATGGCGGCCTGAACGCGAGCAACCTCTGGAGCGTCACGGGCGGTTTCCGCATGGCCCGTCGTCCGGCCATGCCCGGCGATCTGCTGGGCACGCGGATCGAGTCGCGCTCGGGAAGCTTCGTGCAAAACACGCATCAATGGGCGGGCTTGGATCGCGGGAACACGAACGCGGGATACGTGAACAATCTGGCGCTGGGCCGGCTGGTGTTGGATGGCGTGCTGCTGAACCGCTTCCGTTTCACAGGGGCGAGCACGAACAACGCGCTGTATGTGGAATATCTGGAGCTGCGGACGAACGGGGTGCCCAGCAATTTCTCTGGAGACTTCATCGGCTCGTTCGCCATTGACCCCGGCTTCACGATCTATTTTGCGGACTCGAACATGGATCCCATTGTTCTGGCGGGGTTGGGTGGCGGACGGATCAAGTGGGTGAGCAGTTATGCCGGGGAGGAGGGTAGCCAGAGCGGCACGAACCTGCTTTATCCGAATGGCATCACCTACCGCTTCAACGCCGCCTTGGTGCGGAGCATGGAATTCGACACGGACGGCGACAACGTCCTGAACGGGCTGGATTGCACGCCCATTCCGGTGGCTGGTTTCGACACCACCGGCCAGCAATGCCCTGCGCCTGCTCCGGCGGCTGCCGGTTTGGCGAAGGCGCTCGCCGCGTCAGACCTCCATTTGACCATCGCTCTCGCGGCCGAAGGCGGCGCGGTGGTGCTGGACTGGGATGCCCCCGCGAACTCCGCGAACACCGTCGAGTTCTCCGAGTCGCTTTCGGGCGGCGCGTGGCAGAGCCTGACGAATTTTATCAACGGCCCGACAGGCACGCGAGTGACGGTGCGGGACGCGGCGGCAGCTCCGACCCGCGTTTATCGCGTCCGTGTGGACGCGGCCAAACTGTGAGGCCTGCTCCGGCCGCCCGCAGATCGTGCCCTGGCTGTTGAACCCAAACCGCGAAGACGGACGCTGAGGCGAATGATCACTCGCCCCGGTTCCACCTTCGCAAACTGGACGAACGCATTCACATGAAACTGTTTCGTTGGCTCACGGCGGGAGTGCTGGTGATTCTTTTGGCCGCGCTGGTTCTTTCGAGGACCGGTCGAGTCCGTCCGTCCTCATCGCCTTCATCGCCCGCCGTGGCCCCGGTCGCCGGGGAGGTGGCGCGAACTGCCGCGCCCGCGTCTGCGGGCGCACCCGTCACCGCCCCCTTGGTTTCCAACCCGTCCGTGGGCGTGCCGGTTTCCAGCGCGTTTGAAAATTGGGCGCGCACCTTCGTGAAGGGCGATGCGTCACAGCGCGCGGCGTTGTTGGAAAAGGTCGCCGAAGTCGCAACCACGCGGCGTCAGGAGATGGCGGCCTTGATTCGCGCGAATCCTGAAGCGGCGTTGCGCCGCGCGCTGCCTTGGTCACTCCGTCAGCAGTTGCCCACGGAAGTGCTTTTGCAAATCGAACAGCCGGTGAGCGCGCGCGGCCTGTTCCGTCCCGTCTGCTACAAGCCGTTCCACACCGGCCAGGATGAGGCGCATGATCTCGGCTACGAAGTCATCATCAACGGCACGCGCTACGAGACCTACACGTACGGCGCGCGCCTCCAGCAGCCGACCCACGACAGCGCCTATCTCCACGGCGTCTCGGTCAAGGAAGATTTGTCGCAAGGGCCGGAACTGCTCGCGTTAAGCGATGAGGTGACGCGGCTGATCAGCGACGCGTCGGAGAAGCAGGCACTCGTGGACGCGAAGCAAGTGCGGGGCGACGCGGGCTGCGATGTGGCGGGCCGAACCATCGTGCAGTTCGGCGACCAGTATTACGGCTACTGCGATCCCTCGCAGGCCGAGCAAATGGCGCAGATGCTCCAGGCCGCGCACGGGATGCTCTGGGGTTCGGGCGCGAAGAATCACGCGACCGAGACTCTGCCCATCGAAGGTTTCAGCGGCACCCAGGGCATCAAGAAGCTGCTCTACATCCGCGTGCTGTTTGCGGACGACCCGGTGCCGCCGCAGTCCGACAACGGCGCGCAGGCCACGGCCCAGGCGAACAACCGTTATTTTTACGAAGGCTCCTACGGCACGGTCTGGTGGGAATCCACCATTACCCCGTTGGTGCGGCTGCCGCAGCGGAAGAATTTTTACGGCGAGAATCCCGGACGGCTGCTCAGTGACGCGGCGGCGGGCGCGGCGTTGCTCGGCTATTTCACGAGCGACTACTTCTCTCCGCATTACGTGCTGCACAATACGCTGGTGCAGTACTCGTTTGGCGGCCTGTCCAGCGGCATCCTGAACGCCTCGCCCGGCGCGCTCACCCACGAGCTGGGGCATAACTTCGGATTGCCGCACGCGAACTTGTGGACCGCCGAGGGCACGCTGCCCGGCCCGGTCCAGCCGCAGAACGCCCCGCCGTGGCCCATCGATCCTGACAGCCTGATCGGCCATTACGATCTCAACGCGCCGGCCATTCCCGGTTTGAACACCCAGCAGCCCGTGTTGTCATACGGCAACCAGCACGACGTGATGGGCAGCGGCGGCGGACACTTCAGCGCCATGTTCAAGAACGCGATGGACTGGCTGCCCGATCCGTTCATCAAGCGCATCACCGGCAGCACCACCAACCGCATCTACGCCTTCGACACGCCGCGCATCGACACCGGACGGCTCTATGCCATGCGGATGCGCAAGGACGTCCGCCGCGAATACTGGTTCACCTTCCGCCAGGCTTTCCCGGACAATCCGTGGTTCTCGAACGGTCTCGAAGTGGACTGGAACATCGGGCCGGAGAATCCCGGTTACAGCGTCGCGCTCGGGAACAACGTGCTGATCGACACCACGCCCGACACGACCTACGGCAAGGAGGACGCCGCGCTCATCGTGGGACGCACGCTCCACGATCCGCAGGCCAGCCTGCACGTCACGCCCATCGCCGTCGGCGGCGGGCCGGACGCCTCGGACAAATGGATCGACGTGGTCGTGCAGATTGGCCCCTTCCCCGATAACCAGATTCCCACGCTCGCCCTCGCGGCCAGTTCGCTCACCGTCGCCACCGGCGCGGTGATCAACTTCACCGCCACCGCGCAGGACGCGGACGGCGACGCGCTGGCTTATAACTGGGATTTCGGCGACTGGACCTTCGGCCCCAATGCGCCGCTGGCCAGCAAGCAGTTCAACGCGCCCGGCCAGTTCGTGGTGCGTTGCGAGATTTCCGACATGAAGGGCGGCGTGGCCAGCCGGCACCTGGTCATCACCGTCGGCAATCCCGGCACCTACACCATCAGCGGGCGCGTGCTCGACACGGATGGCAATCCCCTGCAAGGCGTGCGCGTGCATAACAGCGGCGTGAAGCCGGCCGATGCGCCGCCCGTGCCCGAGGGCACCTCGACGAACGCCTTCATCACCGACGTGGGCACCTATCGCTACGGCTACACGGACACCGACGGCTACTACGTGATCGGGAACAATCCGCCGGATGATTACGTGGTGCGCGCGTTCCTCTTCGGCTACAGCACCGTGCCGCTGAATTTCACCGACCCGGTCAATGTCAGCAACGGCAACGCCAGCGGCATTGATTTCACCGCCACGAAGATCGCGCGCGTGCGGGTCGCGCGGACGCTCGATGCGTTTGAACTCGGCGGGGAGGGCAATGACGGCGTGTTCACCATTTCGCGCGAGGGCGGCGATTTCGCGCAGGATCTGCCGGTGCGTTTCGGCTTGAGCGGATCGGCGAGATACCTGGTGAATTACACCGTTACCGGCGCGGACACGTCGCAGACCAACTGCACGTTCACGACCAACGGCAACGTTATCACCACCAACTGCGTCAGCACCAATGTCGCCCTCGGCCAGGTCATCATCCCGGCCTTCCAGTCCTCCATCGATGTCCATGTCGTGCCCGTTGATAACGCCGTGGGGGATGGCGACAAGACCGTGGTGATGACGCTGGCGCTCCAGACGAATTTTTTCCGCATCCGCACTGAGGTCACAAATTTCTTCATCACCAATGGCACGGCCATCACCACCAACTCCGTGATCACCAACCGCGTCGATCAGTTCCGCGTGCCCGGCTGGGAACTGCGGCTCTCGGGCGTGGACTCGACGCCGACGTGGTTCCAGACCGATCCGACCTACGTGCTGGATCAGGCCGAGGCCACGGTGCGGATCGAGGATGATGACGCGCCGGCCACGCCGTCGGTGTTCGCTGGTTCGCTGGACACGGACGCGCTCGAATCGCGCGGCGATCTGGCCACGGTGATCTTCTTCCGGCAGGGCGCGCCGCTCGATGCGGACTTGACGGTTTATTACACCACGTTCGGCGAGGCGGAGAACGGCGTGGACTTTGACGAACTGCCCGGAGTCATCACCATTCCGGCGGGCCAGGCGTTCGTGCTCCTGCCGATCCGCGCAATCAATGATCTGTTCGTCGAGGGCAATGAGGAAGTGTTCATCCAAGTGCTGCCGGCGCCGGATGATTCATACACGACCGATCTCGGCTTCGGCGCGTTCGCGATCATCGTTGATGACGACCTGCCGCTCGTGAACGTCTTTGCCGCTGCCAACACCGTCCCGCGCAACGGCGGTTCCGCGCGCGTCACCGTCTCCCGCGCCGGCAGCACGGACGAGGCGCTCACGGTCAACTACCTCGTGACCGGCACGGCGGTGAGCGGCGTGGACTTCAACACGCTGGCCGGCTCGGTGGTGATTCCGGCGGGGCAGTTGAGCGCGGACATTCTCATCTCGCCCATCGCCGCCAGCGTCAACCCGCTGCCGCGCACCGTGACCATCCAGTTGTCCGATGCCACGACCTACAACATCTACCAGCAGAACTCCGCGACCATCACCATCTTCGACAACACGCTTCCCACTGTCACGCTCGCGCGCTCGGCGGCCAGCCTCACGGAGAACGGCGGCACCGCCGCCTTCATCGTCACGCGCACCGGTCCGACCAACGCCAGCCTGAACGTCTTTTTCGACGTGGGCGGCTCGGCATGGGAAGGCAGCGACTACGCGAACATCGGCACAAACATCGTCATCCCCGCCGGCTCGCTCACCGCCAGCATCAATGTCACCGGCATCAACGATCCCGCGCGCGAGACGCCGGATGTCACCGGGCAGGACACGGTCATCGTGCGACTGCGCGCACACTCGGCCTACAACCTCGGCGGCACCGTGAACCAGACCATGACCATCACGGACGACGAGGGCGACACGGCCCTGCCCTCCGTCGGATTCATGCTCTCCAGTTCGGCCGTGCGGGAGGACGTGGGGCAAGCCATGCTCTATCTGAAGGTCACCGCCAATCCCGCCACCAATCGCCCGATCCAGATCGAGTACCGCGTGACCAGCGCCACGGCGGTGCCGAACGTGAATTACGTGAACCAGTTTCCGGCCGGAACGAATTTTGCGTCCTTCTCCACCACGGGCTTCGTGGACATCACGCACTATTTTCCCCCGCGTCCGCCACCAATGTTCTTTAGTTTTGAGAACGGCATTTACGCGATCCCGGTCCAGATTTTGGATGACGGCGTGGCGGCGGGCGACAAGACGCTGACCATCACGCTGTTCGACCCGTCGCGTTTCCAGACCAACACGTCGCTCGCGACGAACACGTCCGTGATGCCGCCGCGGGTTTACACGAATTTCCTGATCACACGCATCCCGACGAACGCCTTCCTCGGGCCGGCCCGTTCGCACACTCTGACCATCCAGGATTTGCGGACCAGCACGGTGTCCGTGACGGCGCTCGAGGCGCAGGCCTACGAGGCGGGTCCGATTCCGGCGCGGTTTCTGGTTTCGCGCACCGGCTCCACGAACACGCCGCTGACCGTGGCGTTTGCCGTCGAGGGGACCGCGGCCATCGGCAGCGACTACGCGCTCCTCGGCACCGGTCCGACGAACGGAACGGTGACGATTCCCGCAGGCACCAACGCCGTGATTGTTACCGTCATGCCCATTGATGATCCCACGGAGGAAGTGGCCGAATCCATTGTCTTCACGATCCTGGAGCGTGTCGGCTACCATTTGGATTTCGCGAACAGCGCCTCGGTGATCCTGGTCTCCGATGACGGAACCATCCAGTTCAGTTCCGAGAGCTATCGCGTGAGCGAGGATGCGAGCAACGCCGTCCTCACCGTCGTCCGCACCGGCGGCACGAACCTCACGACCACGGTGGACTATCTGTTCACCGGCGGCAGCGCGCTCAACGGCACGGACTATCTCGGCACGAACGGCACGCTCACCTTCCTGCCCGGCCAGACGCTCCAGTTCATCACCGTGCCGCTCATCAATGATCTCCTCGTCGAGCCAGATGAAACCGTGACGCTGGTGCTGTCCAATGCCACGGGCGGCGTGCCGCTCGGCGGACAGAACGCCGCGACGCTGTTCATCGTGAACGACGACACGGCCTTCGAGTTTGCGGCGGCCAGTTTCCGGGGCAACGAAAACGGCGTCTTTGGCGCGGTGGACATCCGACGCAGCGGCGTGGTGACCAACACCCACACCGTCACCTTCACCACGACTAACGGCACGGCGGGCGCGGCCGATTTCTTCGCCTTCACGGCTCCCGTCACGTTTCTGCCCGGCGAGACGAACCAGACCATCAACGTGTTCCTCCAGGACGACGAACTGTTCGAGGGCGACGAAACCGTGAGCCTCGCGCTGAGTGTTCCGGCGGCGGGCACCACCATCGGCGCGTTGAGCAACGCCGTGCTGGTCATCGTCGATGACGAATGCCAGCTCGAGTTCGAGGTCGCGGGCTACTCGATCATTGAATACTCGAACTTTGTCACGCTCGTCATTCGGCGCGTCGGCGGCACCGTGAATCCGGTTTCCGTCCACTACGCGACCAGCGACGGCACGGCGACGAACGGAGCGGATTACTTGGCCGTCAACTCCACGGTCACCTTCACCGGCGATCATTTCGAGACGGACACGAATGGTTCCGGGGCGGTCTTCTTCGTGCCCGGCGAAGCGTCGCGCATCGTGACCGTGCCGATCCTCGACGACGTGCTCGGCGAGGGCAGCGAGACTTTCACCGTGACCTTGAGCGGCGTGCAGACGCTGACCAACACCGCGCTACCCGGTGCCACGCTCCTCGGCACGAACGTCTTCGCCACGGTCACGATTCTCGACAACGAACTGCCGGGCAGCGTGGATTACGAGTTCAATCCCGGCGGCGGCGCGAACGCCACGGTGCGCGCGGTGGCCCAGTCGCCGCGCGGCGGGCTGGTCGAGTTCCTCGACCGCGTGGTCATCGGCGGTGACTTCACCACGGTGGACAATTTCGTGTTCAATCGCGTCGCGCGGCTGCTGCCCGACGGCTCGCTCGATTCCTCGTTCAACCCCGGCGCGGGCGCGAATAGCAACGTGCTCGCGGTGGCGGTGCAGGCGGATGGACGGGTGCTGGCGGGCGGTGAGTTCACGACCGTGAACAACACGAACCGCGCCCGGCTCGCCCGGCTGAACGGCGACGGCAAGCTCGACCTCAGTTTCGACGTGGGGGCGGGCGGGGTGAACGGCACCGTGCGCGCCATCGCGGTGCAGCCGGACGGCCGCGTGATCATCGGCGGTGATTTCTCGCAGGTCGGCGGCGTGGCGCGCGGCTTCCTCGCGCGGCTCGGTACGAACGGCGCGCTCGACACCAATTTCTTTGCCAGCCTGAACGGCAGCGTCCGCGCGGTGGCCGTGCAGGCGGACGGGAAAATTGTCGTGGGCGGCACGTTCACGCTGGCCGGCGGCGCGGCGCGCGCCTCTCTGGCGCGGCTGCATACGAACGGCGCGCTCGACACCGCCTTCGCGATCGGCGCCGGTTTCAACGGACCTGTTCACGCCCTGCTCGCGCTGGACGACGGGCGCATCGTGGCGGGCGGCTCGTTCTCCAATTTCAACGCCATGAATGTCACCAACCTCGTGCGCCTGAACGCGACCGGCCTGCTGGACAGTTCGTTCCAGACCGGCAGCGGGCCGGATGGCGCGGTCTTCGCGTTGGCGCAGGCGGGCGGCGGGCGGCTGGCGCTCGGTGGCGCGTTCTTGAATTACGCCGGCACGGCGCGCGCCGGTTTCACCCGGATTCTTGCCAACGGCAATTTGGACACGAATTTCAACCCCGGCACCGGGGCCAACGCGGCGGTGCGCGCCGTGGCTGCGCAGGAAAACAGCGCGCTGATCATCGGCGGCGATTTCACGGTCGTGAACGGTCTGCCGCGCAACCGCATCGCCCGCGTGCATGGCGACGAGTTCCTCGACCTCGTGGGCGTGGAGTTTGCGCTCGGCGAATTCTCCGTGTCCGAGGCGGGCGGGGCCTTGGCCACCATCACAGTGCGGCGCACGGGCAGCACGAACCGCGCGTTCAATGTCCAGTATTACACCGCGAACGGCACGGCGACCGCGCCGGTGGATTATCTTTCCGCCACCGGCTCCTTGTCGTTCGCCGTCGGCCAGTTGACGAAGACTTTCACCATCACGGTTTTCGATGACGCGCTGGTTGAAGGCACGGAAACCGTGGGCCTGTTCCTGACCAACGCCTCGGCCCTCGTGCAACTGGGCGGCAACAGCCGCGCCACCCTGATCATCCTCGACAGCGCGCGGTCGGTGTCGTTCGAGAACGCCGCCTACACCGTGGGCGAGGGGGCGACGAACGCCGTGATCACGCTGGTGCGTTCCGGCTCTCTGGCTGGCGACGTGACGATCACCTTGAGCAGCAGCAATGGCACGGCGGCAGCGGGCTATGACTACGTGGGCTTTACGAACCTGATCACCTTCACGAACGGCGAGTCCGCCAAAACGCTGGCGCTGCCGCTCATCAGCGACGACGGCGACGCGGAGTTCACGGAGACCATCGTGCTCCGGTTGGGCGCGCCGGGGACGATTGGTGCGCCCGCTCCGGGCACAGTCCTGGTCAGCATCCTCGACAACGATCCGGGTCCGGGGGACGCCGACCTTCGTTTCAATCCGGGCGCAGGCGCGGGCCGCGTGGTGCGGGCGCTGGCCTTGCAGCCGGACGGACGACTGCTCGTGGGCGGCGCTTTCACCAATTTTGCGAACTCGAATCTGAACTTCATTGCGCGTCTCGAGACGAACGGCCTCGTGGATGTGAGCTTCGCGCCCGGCACGGGTCCGAACGCCGTGGTCTCGGCCATCGGCCTCTCGCCGGACGGCCAGATCGCGCTGGGTGGCGCGTTCACGAATTACAACGGTGCCAGTTTCAACCGCCTCGTGCGGCTGAACACCAACGGCGGCGTGGCGGCGGGCTTCTCCGGCTCGGTGTCGTTCGATGCTGCGTTGCAAGCCCTGGCCGTGCAGCCGGACGGGCGGATGGTGGTGGGCGGTGCGTTCAAATCTCCGGCGGCCGGCGTGGCGCGGGTGCGTCCGAACTCCTCCCTCGACTTCCAGTTTGATCCAGGTCTCGGCGCGGACGGCGCGGTCAACGCCGTGGTCTTGCAGCCGGATGGCAAGGTGCTGATCGGTGGCGCGTTCACGAACGTGGCCGGTAATCCGCGGGCGCGGCTGGCGCGGCTCGGGCCGGACGGCAACTTCGACGCAGTGTTCGTTTCTACCGGCATCACCAACGGCAGCATCTTCTCCGTGGCGCTCGCGCCGGACGGAAAGATTTTGATCGGCGGCAGCTTCCGTTACGTGCATGGCCAGCCCCGCAGCGGCGTGGCGCGGCTCTTGGCGGACGGCTCGCTGGATGCCTCCTTCAATCCCGGCGTGGGCGTGACCGGCACGGTCTATACCGTGAGCGTGCTGACCAACGGCGCGGTCTTCATCGGCGGCGATTTCCTGAGCGTGGGCGGGCTGCCGCGCGCGCGGCTGGCGCTGCTTTCCTCGGGCGGCACGGTGGACCCGGTGTTCGGAGCGTCGGGCGGTGCCGACAACACGATTTACGCCTCGGTCATCGCGCCGGATCAGAGAATTTATGTCGGCGGAGATTTCACCAGCATCGCCGGGCAGACGCGGCGCGGGGTGGCGAAGCTGAACATTGGCGGACTGGACACGCTGCGCTTCACGCGCATCGCGGTCACCGGCGGCGCAGCCGTGCCCCGGCTCACTTCCGAGCCGGGCCGTGCGTATATTCTTGAAGGCAGTGACACTCTTGGCGTTTGGTTCCCGGTCAGCACGAACCTGGCGTCCGGCGTATCGCTGGATTTCAGCGATCCGGGCGCGCTGACGCGCACCAATCGTTTTTACCGGGCGCGGCGGTTTGGGCCGTGAACGGGGCGGACGGAAATTTTTTAGGATTTGAATATGAGCAGCAATCTTGAACGACGCAGTGATCACCCACGCGCCCGCGCCGGCTGGCGCGGCTGGCTCCGGGTGGCCCTGCTGGCGGTCGTGGCCGGGCTGGTTCCCGCCGCCGCCCTCGCACAGCCGGCCAACGATAATTTCACCAACGCGTTTGTCCTCGTCGGCACCGCCGGCACGACCAACGGCACGACCTTGAACGCCACCGTGCAGACGGGTGAGCCGTTCCACTTCTCGTCCTATCGCGCGCGCTCGGTGTGGTTCCGCTGGGTGGCACCGGACTCCGGCCCGGTGACGTTCGATCTGATCGGCAGCACCTTTGACACGATCATGGCGGCCTACCGGGGCAGCGCCTTGGGCGGTCTCACGCAACTGGCCAGTGATGATGACAGCGCGACCGTGTCGCCCTATCCCTTCGACAGCCAAATCACGTTCACGGCTTTGGCCGGGACGGAATACCGGATCGCAGTAGATGGTTTTGCGGCGGCGAGCGGATCGTATGTTTTGAACTGGAGCCAGGTCGTCTGCACGAACGTGCCGCCTGGGCCGACGGAGATTCAATTCTCCTGCGTGGACTACGCGGTCAGCGAATCCTCGCCCGGCTTCGCCACGGTGAAGGTGGTGGCGGGCGGTGCCTTTCCGGGCACCGTGACGGTGGATTACTTCACGACCGACGGCACGGCGTTGGTGCCGGGAGATTACCTTTCCGTCTCGAACACTCTGACTTTCGCGCCCGGCGAAACGAACAAGACCTTCACCATCATCATCAACGACAACACCTTCCAGAACCCGAACAAGACGGTGAACCTGACGCTGGCCAACCCGACCGGCGGGGCCACACTCGGCCTGAGCAGCAACGCGGTGCTGACCATCGTGGACGATGAGTCCACGCCGGTGGTGAGCATGGCGGGCCAGTTCAACTTCTCGATGCCGGTTTATAACGTGACGGAGAACGAGACGGTGCGCGCACCATTTGCCAACGCGCCGCCCTCGAACAACGGCCCGAACCGCAGTCCGTTTGGTGCGGTGGTGATGGTCACGCGCACCGGCGGGGCCGTGGGGCGCGTGATGGTGGATGTGAACGTCCTCTCCACGAACCGGTTTGGTACGAATGTCACCACGAACACCCTCACCCAGACTCTCGTCTTCGATGATTACCAGATGAGCGCGACCTTCCTGGTGTCTATTCCGCAGGTCGGCAATTCCATCATCAATCTGGTGCTGACGAACGCGCGGCCCGACGTGCTCGAAGACCCGGCCATCATCATCCCGACCATCGGCACGGCCCGGTCTTCCATCTCCGTGCTCGGCGTGAACGTGGGATCCATTTACAGCATCGAGCGCAAGACCTACCGCATTGACGAATACGATCCGGCCGACCCGTTTAACACGCTGGGATTGCCGGGGCAGAACAACTCGATCCAGTTCGATGTGCTCAACCCGAGCGGTCAATCCGGCAACGTCACCATCTCGACGCGGGCCAATCTGTACGGCTACTTCATCTTGGATAGCTCTGACTATCCCGAATCGCAAACCCGTTTGCTCCCCGAAACGCCCTACACGGACGGCTTCCCCGGCATTACCAACTTGGTGGACTACATAACTTTCAGCCAGACGTTAAACTTCGGCCAGGGTGTGACCCGCATTCCTGTCACCTTGGTTGTCACCAACGATCCCACGGTGGAGTTCAACGAGGACATTCAGTTGCAACTGACCAATCCGGACAACAACCACACCATCGGCAACGCACTCGCCAACGTCACCATCATGTATGACGACCAGCCGGCCGGTCAGGCGGATCGTGAGTGGAATCCTGAACTCATCTCGACCACGCAGCCGCCGTTCAACAACACTCCGGGCGCGAACAACACCGTCTCCGCCGTCGCCGTGCAGGTGGACGGCAGAACCATTCTCGTCGGCGACTTCACGGCGGTGAACAGCGTCTCCCGCTTCCGCATCGCGCGCATGAACTCGGATGGCTCGCTCGACCTCACTTTTAACCCCGGCTCGGGCGCGGACGGCTTCGTCGAGGCGCTGGCCTTGTATCCGGCCAGTGCGGCGGTCGGGACGAACGCGGGCAAAATCCTGGTCGCCGGCGGCTTCAGTTCGATCAACAACGTGAGCCGGAACGGTCTCGCGCGTTTGAATCCGAACGGCTCGCTGGACAACTCCTTTTTCGTGGGCAACGGCGCGGATGGTTTTGTCCACACGCTCACGCTCCAGTCGGACGGCAAGGTTTTGGTCTCCGGCGATTTCACCCACTGGAACGACATGCCGGTCGCGGGCCTGATGCGCCTGAACCAGGACGGCTCGCTCGACACGACGTTCAGCGCCGGTCTCGGACCGGACAGCACCATCTGGAGCGTGGCCGTGCGTGACGCGGCGGGGACAATCTTCGCGCCGCGCACTGCGGCCGGCACGGACTTCGAGGACGTGAACGTGATTGAGACGGGATCAGAGCAGGGGACTTTGGTGGTGAACTACGACTTCTTGAACATCCCGGACAACATCCGCGTGTTTTATGAAGGCATTCAGATTTTTAACCTCACGACCAACGGGGCGGGGCAGTTGACCATTCCGTACGGCCCCGGGTTGGCCACGGACATCACCATCATCATGAACCAGGGCATCGGCCTGCCCGGCACGGTCTGGTTCTACACCGCGCGGGTCACGCCGGTGGTCACGGGCCGCACGATTTTCATTGGCGGCGATTTTACCTCGTATGACGGCTCGGTGCGGCCGGGTGTGGCGCGCTTGCTGGACAACGGCTCGATTGACAATGGATTCAACCCCGGCCTGGGCGTGGACGGCAGCGGCAGCGTTTTCGCGGTGGCGATCCAGCCGGACAACAAGCTGCTCGTGGGCGGCGCCTTCACGCGCTTCCATACCAGCGCGCGCAACTCGATTGTGCGCCTCCTCAAGGACGGCTCGATTGATCCGAACCATCACGTCGGCACCGGTTTCAACGACTCGGTTTATTGCATTACACTCGCGCCGGACAACAAGCCGCTGCTCGGCGGCATCTTCCAGGAATACAACAGCACGCGGCGCATGGGACTGGCGCGGCTCCTCACGAGCGGCTCGCTCGATACGAGCTTCATGGACACGGCGTACAACCAGTTCTCCGGTCTGACCAAGACCTACAGCTTCGACCCGCCGCGCTACGTGAACTCCATCGCCTTGCAGTCGGACGGCAACCTGATGATCGGCGGCTCGTTCACGAACGTGGGTGGCAACTTTTCGGTGCGCCACGGGTTGCGGAACAACTACACCGTCTTCACCCGCGCGGACAAAACCACACGCTACAACATCACCCGCCTCATCGGCGGTTACACGCCCGGCCCCGGCAACATGGAGTTCGCGCCCTCGGCATTCCCGTTCACGATTGATGAGGGCGCGGGCATCTTCTACGCGACGATGCGCCGCGTGGATGGACGCCTCGGCACGGCCCAGATCATCGCCACGAATTCTTCTGTCACCGCCAGCACGCCGGACGACTTCATCAACGAGGGACTGCTGCAGACGTGGCCGGAGTTTGCCTATGTCGCGCCGCGCAGCGTCGGTTATGTGGGCTTCAATTACTTTGCCATCCCGATCACCGAGGATGTGTTGCAGGAGGGTGATGAGACCTTCAGCGTCGGGGCCGTGAATCCCACCGGCAGCATCACGCTCGGTGGTGAGTTCATCCCGCTCGGCGGTGCGCGCGGCTTTTACGACGGCTCGACCGTGACCGTGGCGGACAATGATTTCTCGCACGGCGTGTTCAACTTCCATCTCTCGGCCTACATCACGAACGAGAACGCGGGCTTCGCCATCATCACCGTCATCCGCACCAACGGCAGCTCGGGCGCGGTCTCGGTGGATTACCTGACGCGCCCCGGCACACCGTCGCCGGCCACGACGAACCTCGATTTCACGCCCGTGCGCGGCACGCTCAGCTTCTCGCCGGGGCAGACGGTGCGGACCTTCCAGGTGCCGATTGTCAACGACGCCCTCGTCGAGTTCGACGAGAACGTGGCGCTGATCCTGACCAACGCCACCGGCGGCGCGAAGCTGCCCGGCGGCACGCCCACGTCCATCGCCACGGCCACGCTCACAATTATTGACAACGACTTCCTCCAAGGTCGGTTGAACTTCTCCGCCAGCAGCTTCACGAACAACGAGAACGAAACCTTCGCCACCATCACCGTCAGCCGCACCGGCGGCAACGTCGGGGCCATGACCGTGCAGGTCCGCACCGCCAACGGCACCGCCTTCGCTCCCGCCGACTACACCGCGACCACGAACACGCTTTTTTGGAATGATGGCGACAGCGCGGCCAAAAGTTTCATCATCCCGCTCGTCAGCGACGGCTTGGTCGAGGGTTCGGAGATCGTGAACCTGATCCTCTACAACCCCGCCATCAACGGCGCGCTCGGCGGGCGCACCAACGCCACGCTGGTCATTGTGGACGGCGATAACTTCGGCGCGCTCACCCTGAGCCAGTCGCTCTACGAGGTGGATGAAAACGGCACGGCTCCGGTCATCACCGTGAACCGCGTGGGCGGCATCGCGGGAACCGTCTCGGTCAGCTTCGCCACCTCGCCGCTCCCGGCCACTCCGAGCACGGACTATCTGAACAACAGCGGGACCCTCACTTTCTTCCCTGGCGAGACCAGCCACACCTTCGTGGTCACGAACCTGGATGACTTGGTTCCGGGCGGTGACCAGATTGTAATCATCACCCTGAGCAACCCGGTCAACGGCACACTGGGCGCGATCTCGAACGCGACGCTGACCTTCGTGGACAATGAACTCATCAACCTGCCCGCCGGTTCCGTGGACACCACGTTCAGCGGACTCGCGGCGGCCAACGAGGCCGTCTATGCGCTCGCGTTGCAGCCGGACGGCGGCATCCTGATGGCTGGCGACTTCACGATTGTGAACAGCGTGCCGCGCAACCGCATCGCCCGCCTGCTCGGCACCGGCTTGCTGGATGAAACTTTCAACATCGGCCCCGGCGCGAACGGCTCCATCCGCGCGCTGGCCCTGCAAAACAACGGGCGTCTCGTGGTCGGCGGTCTCTTCACCACCATCAATTCGACCAACCGCAACCACATCGCGCGGCTCGGCACGGACGGCTCGCTCGACGCCTTCTTCAATCCCGGCGCGGGCGCGGACAACCCGGTTTATGCCCTCGCCATCCAGGGCGATGACAAGATTCTGGCGGGCGGCTCCTTCTCGACCTTCAACGGCATCACCCGGCCCGGCGTGGTGCGGCTGAACACGAACGGCGCGGTGGACTTGAACTTCAATCCCGGCGCGGGCGTGGACGGCACCGTGTATGCCCTGGCCGTGCAGGCGGACGGGAAAATTCTCCTCGGCGGCGAGTTCACCTCCTTCAACGGCGTGGCTCGCACGAACCTGCTCCGCCTCAACGCCAACGGCACGCTCGACGGCACGTTCAACCCCGGCTTCTCGATTGATGCGGGCGTGCGCTCCATCGTGGTTCAGCCCGACACGCGGCTGCTCATCGGCGGCTCGTTCACCAACGTCAATGGCGTGACCCGCCGTGGCCTGGCCCGGTTGCTCGCCAGCGGCGCGCTCGACGCCACGTTCCTGAACGGCCTCGGCGGCGCGGACAGCACGGTGCTGGCGGTGAAGTTGCAGATTGATGGCAAGATTTTGGTGGCCGGTGATTTCCGCCGGTTCAACAACGTGACCCGCTCCGGCCTCACGCGCCTGCGCGCCGACGGCACCACGGACCCGGCGATCAATTTCGGCGACGGCGCGAACGCCTTCGTGGCCGCGCTGCTGGTCCAGCCTGACCGCCGCATCATCATCGGTGGCGGCTTCACCGAATACGACGGGCAGCCGCGCGCGCATCTGGCGCGCATTTATGGCGGCTCGATTGATGGCTCGGGCAGCCTCGAATACAGCGCGCAGCTTTTCACCGTGGGCGAGTCGGCAGGCAGCGCGATTGTCACCGTGCGCCGCCGCTTCGGCACGGCGGGCGAGGCGCGCGTGGACGCCTACACCTTGGGCGGCACGGCGTTGCCCGGTGTGGATTACACGGGCGTGACCAATCAGTTGATTTTCCTCGAGGGCGAAACGCGCCGGAGCCTGACCATTCCAATTTTGCCGAACACCACGCCGAACGACGACAAGACCGTGGGCCTGTATCTCGCGAACTTCATCAACGCCCAGCAAGGCCCGCAGCCGTTGTCCACGCTGATCATCGTGGATGATGATCCGACGATTGCTTTCAGCTCGGCGAATTATTCCGAGAACGAAAACACCGTCAGCGGCAACGCCACCATCACGCTCACCCGCGCGGGCGGCACCAACGCCACGCTCACCGTGGACATCGCCACCATCGCCGGCGGCACGGCCACGGCAGGGCTGGATTATCTCGTGACGAACGCCACGCTCACCTTTGGGCCCGGCGTGACCAGCCGCCTGTTCAATGTCCGGCTCGTCAATGACCTCCTCCTCGAAGGCAACGAGACCGTGCTGCTCGCGCTCTCCAACCCCGGCGGCGGCGCGACACTCGGCCTGGCGAACGCCTCCTTGAACATCGTGGACGACGAGGTGCCGAACGGCCAGTTCGCCTTCGCGACGAACAATTTCCTGGTGGACGAATCCGTCGGCGTGGTCGGCGTGAAAATCATTCGCACCAACGGTTCCGTCGGCATCGTCTCGGTCAGGCTCACGACCAGCAACATCACCGCGTTGGCCGGTTCTGATTACACCCCGACGAACCGCGTCGTGACCTTCGCCGACGGCGAGACGAACAAGACCGTCTTCATCAGCATCATCAACGACGGCGTGGCCGAGCCGGACGAGACCGTGCTGCTCACGCTCTCCGCCCCCACGGGCGGCGCGACCATCTCGCAGACGAACGCGATCATCACCATCGCCGACGACGAGGTCGTGCCGAGCTACGTGCTCTTCGCGACGAATAATTTCTACTTCAGCGAAGACGGCGGCGTGGCGGTCATCACCGTTGTCCGCACGAACAGCCGGCGCGGTTTCCTGACCGTGGACTTCTCCGTGAGCAATGGCACCGCGCTGAACGGCGTGGATTACTTCGGGACCAACGGCACGCTCACCTTCGTGGATGGCGTCAACGAACAGACCTTCACCATCCCCGTCGTGAACGACACGGAAGGCGAGGGCGATGAGACCGTGCGCCTCAGCCTGACCAACTTGCAGGGGACCAACAGTTCGCTCGTCGGCCCGACCTCGACGCTGACCATCGTGGATGACGACACGGCCTTCCGTTTCTCCTCAGCCACTTACTCGGTGGCGGAGAACGCGGGCAATGCGGTCATCACCGTGCAACGCGTGGGCCGCACGAACACGGCGGTGTCCGTCAGTTACGCCACCGCACTGGGTGGGACGGCGCTCGGTGGCGTGGATTATATCCCGGTGTCGGGCGTTCTGAACTGGGCGGCGGGCGACGGCGCGCCGCAAACCTTCAGCGTGCCGGTGATCGACAACAACATCCTCAACGCTGCGAAGACGGTGCAGTTGGTTCTGAGCAATCCGACGGGCGTGGCGACTTATCTTGGCGGTGCGTCGAACGCGGTGCTGACCATCACGGATGACGAGACGGTGGCCCCGCTGGCCGGGCCGGTGGACCCGCTCTTCAATGACAACTTTGGCGCGAAAGGTTCCGTGCGCGCGGTGGCCTTCGATTCTTTGCAACGCCTCTATGTGGGCGGCGACTTCACCCAGTTCCACGGGCTGGCCGTGAACCGCATCACCCGCCTGACCGCCAATGGCGCGGTGGACTTCAGCTTCCAGGTGGGCGCGGGCGCGAACGGCGCGGTGCAGGCCATCGCCCCGGTCACGAATGGCGTGCTCATCGCCGGCGCGTTCACGAACGTGAACGGCGTGGCGCGCGGGCGCGTGGCCCGGCTGTTGTTGGACGGTTCGGTGGACGCCACGTTTGCCCCGCTCCTCGGTGCGAACAATGTGATCCGCGCGCTGGCGGCGATGACGAACGGACAGATTCTCATCGGCGGCGACTTTACGAGTTACGCTGGAATCGCCGCCCCGCGCCTCGCGCGCTTGAACGCCGATGGCACGCGGGACCTGGCCTTCATCCTCGGCTCGGGTCCGAACGCGCTGGTGCGCGCGGTGGGCGTGCAGACGAACGGGCAGATTTTGATCGCCGGTGATTTCACCAGCTACAACGGATTCCTCGTCACGCGGCTCGCGCGGTTGAACGCCGACGGCTCGCTGGACACCACCTTCAACACCGGACTCGGCGCGGATGGCGCGGTCCACAGCATCGCCGTCGGACCCGATGGGAAGATCATCATCGGCGGCGAGTTCCTCACCATCAACGGCTCGCCTCGCGATCATGTCGCCCGTCTGCACGCGGACGGTTCCGTGGACACCGGCTTTGACATCGGGCTGGGCACGCTGGCCCCCGTCCGCGCCGTGGCGGTGGAACGTGACGGGCACGTCCTCGTGGTGGGCGACTTCGGGACCTTTAATGGCAATCCGTCGTCTGGGGTCGCGCGTTTGAATCCTGACGGTTCCTTGGACGCCGGTTTCAACGTGGGCAGCGGGGCCGATGCGCCGGTTCATGCCATCAGTCTCGTGACCCGCTGCGTGCCGCCGCCGGTGGCCGTGATGACGTTTGACCCGTTGTCGGCCAATTTCGCGGCTCAGACGGATTACGCGGAGAACTGCCTGACCCTGCGCGGCCTGACTGGCGGCCATTTCCATCCCACCCCCAACGGAGCGGGGACGGGGGCGGAAATTTTCGGCGTGGATGGCACGCCGCAGGAACTCAGCCTGAACGGCTTCGCCTTCACGCTGCAAAGTGTCACTGTGACCAATCTCTCCGGGGTCGTGACGGCGACCTCCTCAAGCGGCGGCACCGTGCAACTGACGAACGGCGTGACCACTTTCGGCGCGGGCTTTGTGGACGTGGTCTGGGTCCGTTTTGACCTGGACGCGGGCGCAGTAGTGATCCTCGATGATGTGACGGTGATTCCTGGAATTGACGCGCTCGTGCCGCAGACCTTTGCCATTGGCGGCGACTTCGAGAAGTTCAACCAAGTCCAGCGCGGCGGTGTGGTCGTGCTGGCCAGCAGCGGGCTGGCCTCCGTGCAGTTTGATCCTCGGAACATCGCCACGCGCGCCGTTTATACGTCGGCCATCTTCACGAATGCGGCCTTGCCCGCCTACACCGGGAAGCTGGCGGTCGGCGGCGACTTCACCGCCATCGTCGGCGTGGAAGGCGTGAACCATCTCGCCCGGCTGAACATTGACGGCACGCTCGACACGACGTTCAACAGCGGCCTCGGCCCGAACGGCACGGTGCGCGCGGTCGCGGCGCAGCCGGACGGCAAGATTGTCTTCGGCGGTCTGTTCACCTCGTATGATTTCATCGCCCGCGCCTACCTCGGTCGCGCGAATGCGGACGGCACGCTCGACAACACCTTCAACTTCGGCGCGGGCCTCGACAACGGCGTGCTCGCGCTGGCCCTGCAACCCGACGGGCGCATCGTCATCGGCGGTCTCTTCTCGACGGTCTATGGCGTATCGCGCAACGGCGTGGCGCGGATGAACACGAACGGTACGGTGGACGTGAGCTTCACGGTCGGCTCCGGCGCGAACGGCCCGGTGCGCGCCGTGGCGTTGCAGCCGGACGGCAAGATTCTTATCGGCGGCGACTTCACCACCTACAACGGCGCGCCGCGCGCCCGCATCGCCCGGTTGAACAACAACGGTTCGCTCGATACTTCGTTCAACCCCGGGACCGGGGCGGACGGCACGGTGAACGCCATTGCGCTCACGAGCGGCGGGCAGGTGCTCATCGGCGGCTTCAATGGCGCGCCGGCTCCTCGCATCGCGCGGCTGACCGCTGCGGGCGCGGTGGACGGCACGTTCACTCCCGGCACGGGCGCGAACGATTACGTGAGTTCCATCGCGGTGCAGACGGACGGGCAGGTCGTGGTGGGCGGCAACTTCACCACCTTCAACGGCCAGGTGCGCCAGCGGCTCGTCCGCCTGAACGCGAACGGTACGCTGGACCCGACGATCAACTTCGGCGGGGGCGCGAATGATTTCATCAGCACGATCACGCTGCAACATTACGACGGCAAGATCGTGGTCGGCGGCGGCTTCACGGAATTCGACGGCCAGACGCGCGTGGCCATCGCCCGGCTCATGGTCGGCACAAACAGCGGCGCGGGCACGTTCCGTTTCAGCTCGCCGGTCTTCTCGGTCAACGAGCGCGGCAGCAACGCCGTGCTCACCGTGGTGCGCTCCGGCGGCACCACGGGCGCGGCCTCGGTGAATTACCAGACGGTCAACGGCACGGCCCTGGCCCCGGCGGATTACACCGCGACCAGCGGCACGCTGAACTTCGCCAACGCGGAGAGCATGAAACAAATCCTCGTGCCGGTGAATGACAATACCGTCGCCAGCTTTGACCGCCTCTTCATCGTGTCGCTCTCCGGCGCGACCGGCGGCGCGACGATTGGCGCTCCGAGCAACGCGGTGGTCACGATTCTGGAAAATGAGAGCACGTTCAACTTCGGCGCGGTGAACTACCAGGTGGCTGAAAACGGCGTGGTCGCACGCATCACGGTCACGCGCACGGGCGGGTTGCTCGACATGGCCACGGTGGATTTTGTCACGGACACGAACGGCACGGCCACGGCCGGACTCGACTTCACGGCCCGCGCCGGGACGCTCACCTTCCTGCCCGGCGTCAGTTCGCGCTCCTTCGATGTCACGATTTTCGATGACACGGTCAACGAATTCAACGAGACGGTGCCGCTGCGGCTCACGCTGCCGGTGGGCGCGTCGCTCGGGCTGTCGAACGCCACGCTCACGATTGTGGAGAACGACTTCGGCGCGGGCGTGATCACCTTCCGCGCGGCGGCTTACACGGGCAGCGAGGACGGCGGCGGCATCGTCGTCGAACTGTTGCGCACGAACGGCTACAGCGGCGGTGTGACCGTCGGCTACCGGACGCTGACCGGCTCGGCCACGGCGAACGTGGATTACCTGGCGACGAACGGCCTCGTGTCGTTTGTGGACGGCCAGACCAACGCCTTCATCACGATTTACCCGCTGGATGATGTGCTGACCGAGGGCAACGAGACCGTGCCGGTGCAGCTCTTCAACCCGAGCGCCGGGGCCACGCTCGGACTTGCGAACGCCACGGTGACCATTGTGGATAATGATTCGCCCGGCCAGTTCGTCTTCAGTTCGCCGACCTACACGGTGAGTGAAGTCGGCGGCAGCGCGACCATCACCGTGCTACGCACCAACGGCAATCTCGGCGCGGTCAGCGTGACGGCCCAAACCAGCGGCGGCAGCGCGACGCCTTCGGCGGATTACCAGAGTGTGTCCACGGTGCTGAACTTCGCGGCGGGCCAGTCGCTCCGCACTTTCACGGTCCCGATCTTTGATGACGTGGCGCCGGAAGGTGTTGAGACCGTCGGCCTCTTGCTCTCGAATCCGACGGGCGGCACGTCGATCGGCGCGCTCGGCTCGGCGGTGCTTTCCATCGTGGATAACGAGGCGTCGGTCGGTCTGGCGTCGGCGGCGTTGAGCGTGCTGGAAGGCGCGACGAATTTCCCGGTCACCCTGGTGCGCCTCGGCGATCCGAACGTGAGCTTCTCCGTGACCTTGAACACGAGCGACGGCTCGGCCACGGCGGGCTCGGATTACCAGGCCACCCGCACGACGGTGACGTTTGCCGCCGGTGAGACCAATCGCGTCGTCTCCGTCGCCATTTTGGATGACGCGCTCGCAGAAGGTAATGAGACGGTGAACCTCACGCTCTCCAGTCCGTCGGCCGGTGTGGGCCTCGGGCCGATCCTCTCTGGCACGTTGACGATTCTCGACAACGACACGGGCTTCAGTTTCAGCTCGGCGACGTACGCGACGAACGAAGGCACGCTGGATTTGATCATCACCGTGCGCCGGCTCGGCTCGGTCGCGGGGGTGGCCTCGGTGGATTACCTGACCACGGACGGCACGGCCACAGCGGGTCTGGATTATCTCACGAGCACGGGACGGCTGGCCTTCGCCGCGGGGCAGACCAGCGGCCTGTTCAATGTCCGCATCCTGGACGACGTGCTCGTGGAGAACAACGAGACCATTCTGCTCGCGCTGGCCAATCCTTCGGCGGGGACGTTCCTGGGCGCGCAGCCCACAGCGGTCATCTCCATTCTCGACAACGACACCAGCGTGGGCCTCTCGCCGACGGCGTACGCGGTGAACGAGAAGGTGACGAACGCTGTCATCACGCTCGTGCGCAACGGTGCTCCGGGGCAGGCCGTCACGGTCGGTTTCCGCACGCAGAACGGCACGGCCACGGCGGGCGTTGATTACACCTTCACCACGCAGACGGTGGCGTGGGCCGCCAACGACATCGCGCCGAAGACAGTCTTGATTCCGATCACAGACGACGGGCTGGCCGAAGGCACGGAGACGGTGACGTTGATTCTCTCCGGCGCGCTGGGCGCGACGATTGATCCGGCGGCGGCCTCCGGTGTGTTGAGCATCATTGACGACGCGGGCGTGATTGCCTTCGCGGCGGCGAACTCCAGCGCGGTGGAAAGCTCGGGCGACGCGGTCATCAACCTCGTCCGCACCGGCGGATCGAGCGGAGTTGTCAGTGTGCAATGGAACGCCACGGGCGGCAGCGCCACGGCGGGCGCGGATTACTCCAGCACTTCTGGCTTCGTGGTCTTCGCCAACAACGAAACGGTGAAGCCCATTCTCTTCCCGATTGTGGACGACGCCTCGGTGGAAGGCATCGAGACGGTCAACCTCACGCTCTCGAACCCGACCGGCGGCGCGCGCGTGGGCAGTCCGGCCTCGGCGGTGCTTTCGATTCTCGACAACGACAGCGGCGTCATCGTCGGCGCAGGAGCCTCGCTCATCGCGGAAAGTTTCGCGCCCACGAACAACATCATTGATCCGAACGAGACGGTGACGCTGCTCTTCGGATTGCGGAACAGCGGCACGGTCAACGCGGCGAACGTCACGGCCGGACTGGTCTATGCAAACGGCGTGACGAACAGCGCTCCGCAGACGCAGAGCTACGGCCTGCTCAGCGCGGGCGGCAGCACCGTCTCGCGTCCGTTCACCTTCACCGCGCTCGGCTCGAACGGCACGCGCATCACGGCCACGTTGCTCGTCACGAACGACGGTGTGTTCTTCGGCCCGGTGTCCTTCGACTTCGTGCTCGGCATCCAGAGCGTGGCGTTTGCGAACGCCGGGGCCATCACCATTCCGGCCTTCGGACAGGCCGCACCGTATCCGGCGCCCATCACGGTTTCCGGTGTGTCCGGCCCCATCACCAAAATCACGGTCAGCCTGAACAACATTCATCACACGCAGCCGGGCCAGATGGACATCCTCCTGGTCGGACCCAACGGCACGGCGGTGATGCTGATGTCGGACGCGGGTACCAACATCCTGATGAATGGCGTGAGCATCACCTTTGACGACGCGGCGGCGGCGGTCCTCCCGCAATTCAGCGGGATCACGTCCGGCACCTACCGTTGCACCAACTACCCGCCGGTGGCCGATTCCTTCAATCCGCCTTTCGCGGTGGGCAGCGCCTTCTGGACGAACACGCCGGCCTTGAGCGCCTTCAATGGCACGGACGCCAACGGCGTCTGGTCGCTCTACGTGGTGGATGACAGCGTGGGCGACAACGGCGACATCGCCGGCGGCTGGTCGTTGAACATCGGCACGGCGAACATCGTGGCGCCGGGCGCGGACCTTGCGGTGCTGGTCACCGATTCGCCGGACCCGGTGCAGACCAACAGCACCTTCACCTACACCATTGGCGTGACGAACTTCGGCCCGGCCACGGCCACGGCGATCACGCTCACCAACGTGCTGCCCTCGGCCGCCAGCTTTGTCAGCGTGGCCGGACCCGGCGTTTACACCCTCAACGGCAACGAGGTGCGCGGCACCCTCGGCGATCTGGCCGCCGGTGCGGGCACCGTGGTGAACATCACCATGACGGCCCAAAACATGACCGGCCAGTTGACCTTCACCACGACCGTCGCCTCCGGCACCGCCGACCCGAATGCGCTGAACAACCTGGCCTCGATCAAGACCACGGTGGTTGACAGCGTGCCGCTGCCGCTGCTCTTCGCCGCGCGCAAGAACGGCCAGCTCGTGCTGAGCTGGCAAAGCACCACGCCGAACGTGGCGCTTGAAGCCGTGACTTTGCTCGGCGGCAGCTGGGCGAACGCGCCGGTGACGCCGGTGGTGAGCAACGGCGTGAGTACCGTGACCCTGCCGATGGACAGCGGCGGGAAATTTTACCGGCTCAAACGGACGCCGTGAGTCCGGCCGAAGACAGTTTGAAAAAATCTCGCGGGGCGCGGGCGGAAGAACTCCACCGCGCTCCCGCATTCAGATGAAGTGATATGAAACGCACTCTTGTAGCCCTCACCGCGCTGATCGCTGTATTCGTCGGCGCCGTTCAACCTCCAGCCCTGGCTCCGTTGCCGAACTTTGATCGACGGACGGATCATGCGCCGACCGCCCTGGCGCCGCAGTTTGCCGAAGCCGCCGCCGCGCTGGAGGCCCGGGTCCCGCAACTCCAGATCACGAGCAGCAAAGTGCTTAATGGCCCCAATTTTTTTTCCTCGCGCGACGGGTTCCTGACGGGTCCGAATGCGGAGGGCGGAGCGGTGCAGGCGAATACTGCGCGCGCCTTTTCCAACGACGATCCGCACCGGGCGGTGAAAGCATTTCTCAAGGAGCACGCCGGATTGATCGGGTATGGCGCGGACGCGTTGAGCAGTGCCGAGGTGCGCCGTGATTATGTGACCGCACACAACGGCCTGCGCACGGTGATCTGGCAGCAGAAGCTGGAGAATATCCCCGTCTTCGATGCGCTGACCATGGGGCACATCACGAAGCACGGCGAACTCGTGAATCTTTATACGGAATTTGTGGCGGATCCGAACCTGGCGGCGGCCCGCGGATTGAAGGGGCGCACGGTGGCCGCAGCGGCTGGCTCCACTCGTCTGTCAGCGGTGGACGCCCTGATCCTTGCCGCACAAAGCATCGGAGATGAAGTGACCTCCGCCGCCCTGACCAGCCAGGGAGCGGCGCAGGGCCCGGCCCGCAAGGAAGTGTTTGCGGGTTCCGGAGTGTTGAAAGGCGACCAGTATGCGGAACTCGTCTGGCTGCCGCTCAACGCCAATACCCTGCGGCTTTGCTGGCAGGCCATTGTGGTCAGCAAAACGCGCGGCGAAGGATTCCTGTGCGTGGTGGATGCCGAGACTGGAGAAGTGGTGTTGCGCCGCGGTCTGACTCACTACATTTCGCCCGCGACCTACAATGTTTACGTCAGTGACAGTCCTTCCCCGTTTTCGCCGGGCCATTTGAATCCTTCCACCGTGCAGCCGCCGCTGGTGAACCGGCAGCTCGTCGTCACGCCTGCGTTGAACACCAATGCTTCGCCCAACGGCTGGATTAACGATGGGGTGAACGAAACCCTGGGCAACAACGTGGATGCGCATACGGATCGGAACGGTGACGACCTGCCTGATTTGCCCCGGCCACAGGGGAATCCCAACCGCGTGTTCGATTTTCCGCTCGATTTGACGATGGCTCCGACGGCTTACAGTGCGGCGGCGACCGTCCAGCTCTTCTACTGGAACAATTTTATCCATGACAAACTATGGGAACTGGGATTCACCGAAGCGGCGGGAAATTTTCAGGTGAACAATTTTGGACGGGGCGGTCTCGGCAATGATGCCGTCAGCGCGGATGCCCAAGATGGAGGCGGTTTCAACAATGCCAACATGCTGACGCTTCCAGACGGCACCCCGCCGCGCATGCAAATGTACCTATTCAACGGCCCGGCTGTTGATCGCGATGGTGACTACGATGCTGACTTTATTTTGCATGAGTACACACACGGTTTGAGCAATCGCCGCGTGGGCGGGGGCGTTGGGATCTTCCAATTACAAAGCGCTGGAATGGGCGAAGGATGGTCCGACTTTTACGCCCTGTCTTTGCTCGCCGAACCCACGGATGCGATTGATGGAAACTGGCCTTGGGGAGCTTATGTTGGATTTGAAATAGGCGGAAGTCAGTTTCACGATAATTACTATTTTGGTGTTCGTCGCTATCCCTACTCCACAAATCTTTTGAAGAACCCATTGACTTTTAAGGATATCGATCCCACGCAGGCCAGTCCGCACATCGGTATTCCAGCCAATACTATCTTTGGAGCATTCAGGCTTTCCGACGCTCCTGAAGTTCACAACCAGGGCGAAGTCTGGTGCGTGATGCTGTGGGAAGTGCGCGCCAACTTGATTGCCAAGCATGGCTGGACCAATGGCAACCAACTCGCCATGCAACTGGTCACTGACGCCATGTCGCTTTGTCCGGTGAATCCCAATTTTGTCCAATCTCGCGACGCCATTCTGCTGGCGGATCGCGTCAACAACAACAACGCCAACTACAACGAGCTCTGGCGCGCGTTCGTCAAGCGCGGTCTGGGTGCGGGCGCTACTTCGCCAGACAGTTCCACGACGCAAGGGGTGCGGGAATCGTATGACTTCCCCGGGCTTTCGTTGGTCTCGGCGTTTGCGGTGGATGGTTCCACTGGCAATGGTAACGGGGTCATTGACCCGAACGAGTGCGTGGAAATCTTCGTCAATCTGCGCAACAACTCCGTCAGCACTGCCTTTTCCGTCACGGGCGTGCTGAGTTCCACGACTCCGGGTGTCACGGTCGTGCAGCCCAACTCGGCGTATCCAAACTTGGCGGTGAACGCCGTGGGGCAGAACATCACACCTTTCCGCATCTACACCTCCCCGAGCTTCGTTTGCGGCACCCGCATCCAATTAACCCTCGTGGCGACCGGGTCCGGTCAGCAAGCGACGACCAACGCGTTTGTCCTGCGCAGTGGTTTTGTGAGCCTGAACCCCGTGCTGCTCAACAACAACACGCCGGTCAGCATCCCCGATGCGAACACGAACGGCGTGCAGTCCACCATCAATGTTTCAGGGATGAGCGGCGCGCTGGGTAAGCTGACCGTCTCACTTCACATCCTCCACCCGGCGGTCGGGGATCTGGTCATCGAACTCATCGGCCCCGACGGCACGAGGATCGCGCTGGCCAAGAACCAAGGGGCCGCGGGGGACAATTACGGGACCGCGTGCTCGCCGTTTTCCTCCCGCACGACCTTCGACGACAATGCACAATTCCCGATCAGCGTCGCCAATCCTCCTTACGTGGGCACCTTCCGGCCGGACGAGCCGCTTGACGTGTTTGAAGGCAAATTCGCCGCGGCGGTGAACGGCGCATGGCGGTTGCGGGTCATTGATTCCGGCGCTAACGACGTCGGCTCTTTGCAGTGCTGGACGCTTGCGCTCTATCCCACCGTCTGCACCGATGGCGGCGGGCCTTGTGCTGCGGACCTCGCGTTGTCCGCCACCGCGACGCCCGCGCCCGCGCTGGTCGCGCAGGATTTGACCTACACGTTGACCGTGGCGAACTCGCGCCCGATTGACGGCACGGCCGTCACGCTCACGAATGTGCTGCCCGCCAACGTCACGTTCGTCTCGGCCACTTCACCCAATGGAGCGTGTATCTTATCCGGCGGCACCGTGCGCTGCACCTTCGGCACGCTGACGAACGGTGCCACGGCCACGGCCACCATCATCGTGCGGCCCACCGCGCTCGGCCTGCTCACGAACGTCTTCTCCGTCGGCGGCTCCACGCCGGACGCGAATCCGGCCAACAACGTGGCGACGGTGATTTCCACCGTGAACCTCCCCGCGCCCGTGCTCGTGGCGGACGGCGCGCTCCTCGTCGGCGACGCCAGCGGCGGCATCGAGTCCGGTGAAACGGTGACGTTGAATCTCGCGCTGCGGAACACCGGCTCGGCGGCCACCACGAACCTCGTGGCCACGCTCCTCGACGGCAACGGCGTGAGCGGCTCCAGCGGCTCGCAGAATTACGGAGCCATCGCCATCGGCGCGAGCGCCGCGCGTCCCTTCACCTTCACCGCGCCGGGCAACGCGGGCGAAACCGTTTCCGCCGTGCTGCAACTTCAGGATGGCGTGCAAAACCTCGGCACGGTCACGTTCCACTTCACGCTCGGCGGCGACTTCACGTTTGCCAACGGCGCGGAGATCATCATCAACAACCTCGGTGTGGCGACGCCGTATCCCGCGACCATTGACGTGAACGGCGTGGCTGGCGTCATCGGCCAGGCGCGGGTCACGTTCACCAAACTCTCGCACACGTTCCCGGACGACATTGACGCGCTGCTCGTCGGGCCGCTCGGCCAGAAGCTCGTGCTCATGTCCGACGCGGGCGGCGGCACGCCCATCGTGAACCGCACGCTTACCTTCACGCCCACGGCTTCCGGCACGCTGCCGAATGAGAGCGCGATCGCGGCGGGAAATTATCTGCCCTCCGACTTCACCTCCGGCACCGAGCCGGCGGGCGACATCTTCCCCGCCCCCGCGCCGTCGGGACCGCCGGTCTCATCTCTCTCGTCCTTCAACGGCACCGTCCCGAACGGCACCTGGTCGCTCTTCATCCACGACGACGGCGGCAACGACGGCGGCAGCGTCTCCGGCGGTTGGTCGCTCGGCCTCACCATCGTGGTGCCCGTGCTTCCGCTCGCGAATCTTTCCGTCACCGCCAGCGCCGCGCCCGTCCCGGCCGTCGTGGGCGAGCCGCTCACTTACACCCTCACCGTCGCGAACAGCGGCCCGAGCAATGCCACCGTCGTGGTGCTGACCAATGTGCTTCCGG
>JAYVQC010000169.1:0-21903 GCA_043757045.1 Akkermansia sp.
GCTCGTGGAACTGGTGCGGAGCAACACCGGCTGCTTCGACGCGGTGGCGGCTTGCAAGCGCGCGGTCATCTTGCGCGAGTGCGCCGGGTTCACCCGGCCGTCGTGCTCGCCGGTCATCATCAGCACGGCGGGATAATGGTTGCTGTCCTGCACGTGGTGGTAAGGCGAGTAGGCGTGCAGCGCGCGGAAATGATCCGCGTCCTTCACCGTGCCAAACTCCGTGATGTTGAACTCGCCATTCGGGTCCAGTTCCACGCGCAGCATGTCGAAGAGGCCGACCTGCGCGACCACGGCCTTCATGGCCTCGGGATGTTGCGTGAGCATCGCGCCCATGAGCAGGCCGCCGTTGCTGCCGCCTTGCACGGCGAGTTTTTTCGGCTTGGTGTAATTCGATTTCACCAGCCACTCGGCGCAGGCCGCGAAGTCGTCGAACACGTTCTGCTTGTTCGTGAGGTTGCCGGAGAGATGCCACTGCTCGCCGAACTCGCCGCCGCCGCGCAGATTCGCAATCGCCAGCACGCCGCCCTGATCGAACCACGCCCGTCGCGTCGCATCGAAGCGCGGCGTCATGCTGATGCCGTAGCCGCCGTAGCCGTAGAGCAGCGTGGGATTATCGCCGGTGAGCCGCGTGCCTTCGCGCTTGATGAGCGTCATCGGCACCGACGTGCCGTCCTTCGATTTCACCGTCACGCGCACGGCCTCGATGTCGTCAAAGGACGCGGGCGAAGTGCCTTTCATCGCCGTGGCTTCGGCGTTGTCGCGCGATTTGTTCGCGTCAAATTTCCACCAAGTGAACGGCTCGGTGTAAGTCTCCGCGCGGAACAACACTTCATCACCGCGCGCCACCAGCATCTGCCCGACCGACGTGGGCGTGCGGAAACTCGGGCGATCTGAACGGCTGCTCGGCCCGTTCAACTGGTCGTTCAGAAAATCATGATAGACGAACTGCATCGGCCCGCCGCGCAGATAGACCAGCGCCAGGCCGCTCGCCGTGGGCTTGAAATCCGCAATCGTGTTCGTGGTCTCGGCCATCACCACCTTCGCCGACGCGAGATCGGGCGCGCTCAATTTCACACGCAGGATTTTTCCCTTCGGCGCGCTCTTCGTGGAGAGCAGGTAAAGCGAATCGTCGCGCCCATACTCGATGTAGAGCGGGTCGCGCCCGAACTCGATGTGCTTCACGCCGTCCTCGTGGCGCGCGATCTGTTTCCACTCGCCGCGCGGGTTGCGGAGATAGTGCGCGAACTCGCCGCCGTCACCGTTCGCCACGCTCGCGAGCAGATGCCGCCCGTCCATGCTCGACTCCAGTTCGATCTCGGCGATGCGCGGGAATTCTTTTCCCTGCTCGTAAGTATCCTGCTCCGCCGGCGTGCCGAGCTTGTGAAAATAAATCTGCTGGAAGAAATGCGCGTCCGCCTCGGGCCGCTCGCCCTGCGCCGGATAACGCGTGTAGAAAATTCCCGTGCCGTCCGCGTTCCACGCCGCGCTGCCGCCGCCGGTCGGATACTGCGCGCGGGGCAATTTGTCCGGCAACGCCGCGCCCGTCTCCACGTTGTAGAAGTGCAGCGTGCCGTCCTCGCTGCCGTTCTCCGACAGGCAAACCGCCACCAGTTTTCCGTCCGACGAAGGCACGAACCAGTCCATGCTCACCGCGCCGCTCGCGCTAAGTTTGTTCAGGTCGAGCACGACTTTTTCCGACGCGAGGTTCGTCGGCGAAGCGAGTGTGATGAGCACGGGCTGCTGCGCGGGCGGCTGGAATTTCAGCAGGAACAGTTTTCCCGCGCGCCACGCCAGCGAGGAATAGTTCGGCGACGTCTTCGCCACGAGGCGTTGCAGATGATCCTTCACCAGCGGGCGCGTCTCCAGTTTGTCGAGGTAGGCGCGCGCCTGATCGTTCTGCGCCGCGCCCCATTTTTTCACGGCGGGATCGGCGGCGTTTTCCAGCCACTGGTAATCATCCACGACCGCCGTGCCGTGATAGTCGTTGGTCACGGGCTTCCGCGCGGCGACGAGAAAATTATCTTTGGATTTGGCGGTGCCGTCCTTGCCGCCGCCCTCCTTCGAGCAACTCGGGCCAAGAATGACAAGAGCCGCCAGCAAAGGCAGCGCGCGCGCGACGGAAACAAATTTCATGGTGTTCGGGTGCGAGTGTGCGTTTCCGCTGGGAAAAGTCACTCTCGGTCTGGTGCCAGACGCGGGCTGCGAGGTGAAGTTTCACCCGTTTCTCGGGCGGAAATTGTTCCCGTGGGCGCGCGGACTTTTCTGGGCGCACCGAGTCACGGACACCGTGGGAAAGCGGCGCTGAGAGCAGGTCTGAAAATGTGGCGGCGGGCATCCTTGCCGGCCAGTGAGGGTCGGCTTCCAGCCGCCCGGAAATAGCTCAACCTGGAGACGCGGTCCGAACAATCAATCGTCTGAACCGGGTTCGGCTTGATCCCGCCGGGCTGGAAGCCACGGCTCACCGTCAGCCAGGATGGCCGACGCCACATTCTCAGACCGCCCCAGAAGCGGCCGCTTGTTGTGCCAGCGACTGGGTGGGAAATTCGCCTCGACGCGGCCTTTCCGGGCGAAATACGTTGTCACCATGAAACCAGATAGGCTGAAACCCGCGCCGCCGACTCACTGTTAGGCCACTTCGCACACCATGAGCGATTCCAAACCAAACACAAAGGAACACGCGGGAGCACGTCCTTGGAGTTGGGTCGTGTTGGTGTGCGGTTGCATTCTTTTTGGCATCATCATGAGTATGCGCACCGACCAAGACTCCGCTGGGACGCGGGCGTTTTTTGCAGGCTGCGCTGCGGTAGTTTTGGGGCTTGCGATTTTCCAGTTCAGGAGACTTCGGAAATGACACCGTGGCCTAATCACTTGATAGACTGAAACGTCCCGCCCGTCCTCACCACCGGACCGCACACTCCCTTCATCCATCGTCCCGACAGTGGTTCCGTCTCGGCCTCAATACTTCGGCACGCTTGAATCAATCTCGTCCGCCCACGCGCTGATGCCGCCCTTCACGCTCTTCAGGTACTTGAAGCCCTGCTCGCGGAGGAAGTTCAGCGCCTTCATCGAGCGCACGCCGCTTTTGCAATGAATGTAATACTGCTGGTTCGGATCGAGCGTGGTGAACTTCTGCGGCAGTGTGCTGAGCGGCACCAGCGGCACGCCCTGCACGCGCGCGATCTGGTGTTCGTCCGCTTCGCGCACATCAATGACCTTGATGTTCAGCGAGGCGTCTTCCAGCGCCTTCTTCATTTCTTGCACGGTCACTTCGTCGGGATTGCCACCGGTGACGACGGGCTGCGGTTGGATGCCGCAGAAGACTTCGTAATCAATCAGCTCCTTGATCGTCGGCTGGTCGCCGCAGATGGGGCACGCGGGATCGCGGCGCAATTTCAACTCGCGGAACTTCATGTCCAGCGCGTTGAACAGGAGCAGCCGTCCGACGAGCGAACTTCCCTTGCCCAGGGCGAGCTTCAAAATCTCCGTGGCCTGAATGCAGCCGACGATGCCCGGCAGCACGCCCAGCACGCCGCCTTCCGCGCAACTCGGCACCATGCCCGGCGGCGGCGGCTCGGGATACAAACAGCGATAGCACGGCCCGCCGAGATGCGGCGCGAACACGCTGGCCTGGCCCTCGAAGCGAAAGATGGAGCCATACACGTTCGCCTTTTTCAGCAGCACGCAGGCGTCGTTCGTGAGGTAGCGCGTGGGAAAATTATCCGTGCCGTCCACCACGATGTCGTAGGGGCGGATGATGTCCAAGGCGTTCTCCGCCGAGATGCGTTCGTTGTGGATGACCACTTCGACATTCGGATTGATGCTCTTGATCGTGTCGCGCGCGGACTCGGTCTTGGGCCGGCCCACGTCGCTCGTGCCGTGCGCGATCTGGCGCTGGAGGTTCGAGAAATCCACCACATCGAAATCCAGCACGCCGATTTTGCCAATGCCTGCCGCCGCGAGATACATCGTGATGGGCGAGCCGAGACCGCCCGCTCCGATGCAAAGCACGCTGGTGGAGCAAATCTTTTTCTGCCCGGCCATGCCGACCTCGGGGAGAATGAGGTGGCGGGAGTAGCGGCGGATCTCGTCGTTGTTCAGTTCCATAAAAAAGCGGACGCGAGCCTAAGTCAGCCGAAAGGGAAATCAAGCGGCGCGAAGATTGGGTAATGTCTTGGGGTACATCTTGGCACTGTTGCTTGTTGGAGTGGGACAGCCGCCCCGGCTGTCTCCAGTCTGGCGGGCGCCCCCGCCCGCAGTTCGACAGGCGGGGGCGCCTGTCGGACGACTGACCGGCGAGGGCGCCGGTCCCACTACCCAGCAACAGGGCCAAGATGCACCCAATGTCCTGGTTCGGCGAAAGCCACGGAGCGCGGGTTTTCCAACCCGCAGCCATGCGCCCGGTTGAGGGCGCAAGGACTGGCGAGCACCGCTCTCTGTTTCACGTTGCTGCGGGTTGGAAAACCCGCGCTCCGTCGGCAGGCTGCGGTCTCACGCGAACAAGGACGGGATGGATTTCCCCAGCCCGTCGCGCGTCACGTAGAACGGACGCTTCTCGATCTCGTAGGCCAGCTTGGGCGAGATGCCCAGCGCAGTGAGCAGCGTGGCGTGCAAGTCCTCGATGACCACGCGATCCTGAACGGTCTTGAACGGGCGCTCGGGCGCGGTCACGCCGTGGAGATGGCCGCGCTTCATCCCGCCGCCGAAGAGCAGCACGCTGCCCGCGTCGGTGAAGTGCCGGTGCTGGCCGAAATTTTTCATGTCCACGATGGCGTCGGGCACGGGCACTTGATCTTTCACGAGGTTGCCCGGCTTGCCCTCGATGAGCGAGTCGCGGCTGAACTCGCTGGCCAGCACCACGAGGGTGCGGTCGAGCAGGCCGCGCTCTTCCAAATCACGCACGAGCTGCGCGACCGGGGCATCAATGGACTGCTTCATGTTGACCAATTTCTCATGGCCGCTCTCGTGCGTATCCCAGTTGAGGAACGGAATGTATTCCGTGGTGACCTCGATGTAGCGCGCGCCGACTTCGGCGAGACGGCGGGCGAGCAGACAGCCCAGTCCGAAGCGCCCGATGTTGCCCGACTCGTAACTGCCAGTGCGGTTGTGCGCGGAGTCGTAGCGTTTCCCCGGCGTGTAATCCGGCGCATACTTTTTGATGTTCTCCAACGGCTCGAGCGCGAGGTCGAACGCCTTCGCGGCGGGCGAACTGAGGAGGCGGTGCGCGTTGTCCAGCGAGCGCAACAACGACTCGCGTTGAAAACCGCTGCCGTGCTGCATGACCGGCGAGTTCTCCACGAGCTTGCGATAGAACTGATCGCGGTTCTCGAAGCGCGAGGGCGTCATGCCTTTCGGCGGACGCACGGTGTCGGCGGCGGCCTCGGGGAACGGCACGTTGAACGGCCCGAATTCGCTGCCGAGAAAACCCGCGGAGGTGAATGCCTTCAGCTCCTCGCCTTCGCCCCCGTCGAAGCGTTGACCGATGTTGATGAAGGCTGGCACCGCCGGATTCTTCGGCCCGAGCGTGCGCGCGATGATGGAACCAAGGTGCGGACACGCCACCGTCTGCGGCGGCGCGTAGCCGGTGTGCCACTGAAATTGATGCCGTGAATGCAGGATGAATCCGAGGTCGCCCGCCGTGTAGCTGCGGATGAGCGTGGCGCGGTCCATGACCTTCGCGATGTTCTCCAGCCCCGCCGTGAGCTTGATGTGGTCCACTGCGGAATCAATCTGCGGGAACGTGCTCCACATGTCGGCGGGCTTCATGCCCTTCACGAAGGGCGTGTGGCGCTTCGGATCAAACGTCTCGGTGTGCGCCATGCCGCCGCCCATCCAGAGCACGATGATGGTGTCCGCGCGCGGCGCGATTTTCGCCAGCGTGTCCTCGCCGAGAGCCAGACGCGGATACGTGGCGGCGAGCGCGCCCAACGTGGCGGCGCTGGCGGTTTTCAGGAAGTCGCGGCGAGAGGAAGTGTTCATGTCAGTAAATCAATTGAAACTCCGGCAGCATCGCGATGCTCCAGAGCAAATCCTCCACACCCTCCGCCCGCGCGGGCGAGCCGATCAAGGCCGTGGCGAGCGCGTTTTCTTTTTCCGTGGGCGGACGGCCGAGAGACTTGAGAAAGACTTTCGCGACGAGCGCGGTGCTCTCGCCGGGAGGATTCGCCAGGAGCTTCCGCGCGCCGCGTTGCAGCAGCTCGTCCAGCGTTTTGCCGTTCGTCAGTTCCAGCGCCTGCAACGTCGTGGCCGCCGTGGGGCGGGTGCTGGCGATTTGTTCACGGTTGGGCCGGCCTAGCGCCAGCGTCAGCGGATCCGCGGCCACGAGACTGGAGCGCACCTGATCGTGGACGAGCGCAAGTCCCAGAGATTCCTCGAGCCGTTCGGTCAGGCCGTGCCGTTGCGTTTCCGTGGCGCCGAGCGTCACCACGTTGGTCCACGCGCTCGCGTCAAAGCCGGGTTGTTCCCAGCCGGCCGACTTTTTCGCCGAGGACAGCCACGTCTGATCTGAATGCAGTTCCAAATTTTCACCGGGGAAAAGCGCCGCGAAGAAAAATCCCGCCGGGCGCGTGGTGCCCGAAGACTCCTTCACCTCGCTGGCCTTGGGCAATTTTCCCTCCGCCGCCTGCGTGCCCAGCGTGACGGCGATGACGTTCTCGCCCACGCGCAAGTGCGGCTGCAAATGGATAAACCCCGGTTTCGTCGGCTCCTTGATCGCCGCCACCTGCGTTCCGTTCACCAGCACCACGAAGCGATGATCGCTGACGACCGTGGCGTAGGCTTTGGCGGGCACGCTCGCGAGCGTGAAGGTTTTTCGGAAGTAGGGAATTTTCGCCGGCGGCTGCTCCTTCGCCGCGAGGCCGTTCGTGTTCGCCTCAATCCAAATCCAGCGCGCGTTTTTCGGAAGCAACTCGTTCGTGCGCCCCGTGGTCGCGGGCGCGGTGAGCTTCACGCCCTCCTCCGGCAGTGTGAACCACACGTCGGTGAGCCGCGCCAGCGCGTCGCGAAATTGTTCCGCGCCCAGCCGCCGCGCCAGCGGCCCGGTGAACACATAATCCTTCGCCGCGCCCTCGGCGGGATCCACCGACGGCATCTGATACGCGCCCGACGTGAGCATCCATCGCATGGTGCGGCGCAGGTTGTAATTGCCGTCCGCGAAATCCTCCGCCAGCCAGTCCAGCACGTCGGCGCTCCACGCGGGCGCGTCCATCTCGTCCACCGGCTCCACGAGGCCGCGCCCGAGGAAGCGCGCCCAGAGGCGGTTCACGATGGTCCGCGTCACGCGCCCATTGTTCCGCGCCGTGAGCAGCGCGGCGAGTTGCGCTTTGCGCGCGTCCTGCGGTGCGCGCGCATCAATAACGCCCAGCTCGGGGTAAAGAAATTTCACCTTCGCCATCTGCCCCGTTGGCTTGTCGCACTCGGCGATTTCCAGATCGTTCGTCGCATAAATCGCTGCCAGTCCGTAGGCGTCGGCCAGCGTGTAGTCGTTGATGAAGCTGTCGTGGCACGAGGCGCACTTGAGGTTCACGCCGAGAAAAACTTGCGCGATGTTTTGCGCGGCTTGGAGCGGCGGCGTCTGGCTGGCATTGACCGCGCCGCGCCAGGTGACGCCGTTCACGAAGCCCATCGAGTTCGGGCCGGGATGAATCAGCTCGGTGACGAACTGGTTGAACGGCTGGTTCGTGTAGAGCGCGCGGTAGAGCCACGTCGAAATCTGCCGCCGCCCGCCGTCAATGTAGCCCGTGCCCTTGTAGTCGTTGCGCAACAGATCATTCCAGAACGTCAGCCAGTGCTCCGCGTAGCGCGTGTTGTCGTCCAACAGTTGGTTGACCAGCCGCTCGCGTTTGTTCGGACCCGCGTCCGCGAGAAAGGCCTGCAACTCCTCCGGCGACGGCGGCAGACCAATCACGTCGAAATAAACCCGGCGCGCGAACACGCGGTCCTCGACCGGCGGCGCGGGCTTGATTTTGTGCGCGTCGAAATACGGCTGGAGCAAACGGTCCACGGGATTCGCCAGTCCCGGCGCGACGGGCACGACAGGCTGGCGCGGATGAAGATTGTGGACGGGCGCTTTTTGAAACGTGATGTCCTCCGGCCAGTGCGCGCCCTGATCAATCCACGCGCGCAACACGGCGATCTGGGCCGGCTTCAGCTTCGAACCTTTCTTCGGCATCACCGTGTCCGGATCGAAACCCGCCACCAGTTCGATGAGCAGGCTCTCCGCGCTCTGGCCCACGATGACGGGCGAACCGGAATCGCCGCCTTTGAAAAACGCCGCGCGCGTCTCGAGGGAGAAGCCGCTCTTGCTCTTGCCCTTGCCGTGGCACTTCACGCAGGCCGTGTCGAAGATGGGCCGCACGTCCCGCGCGAAATCTACTTTCGCGCCCGACGCCGCCGGCAACTGCGCGACCTGCACGGGCGTGAGCCGTGCGTGCGCGACCACCGTCGTCAGCAGCACCACGCCAAGCCACGCGCCAGGGGATTTCATGAGAGCGAAGCTAGTGACCGTCCGCGCCGAAGACAAACCGAAGTTTGGCGCGGGCGGGAAAGGCGGCGCTAAACCCGAACTCCGAAATCGGAAAGGGTGGAACGGGCTACCAGCCCGTCCCGCCCGGCTACCAGCCGGGCGGAATGGGAGGGAGCGTGGATGGGAAATAGGCGCAACAAAACTTTCCTGCGGCCTCCTCCGTTCCGCGCGGCTGGTAGCCGCGCGGCACAGGCAGGTTGCCTGTGCTACCCCGGCGGCTACGCCGCCCCGACTTCGGAGTTCGGGCTAAAGCGACCGCACTCCAAACGCTCCGCGCACGACGAGGCGTATGAGGCTGCGCGGAGCGTTTGGAGTACGGTCGCTTCAGCGCCGCTTTCGGATCGTGGTGTTGCCGATGATCGCGCGGACTCAGCGGTCCGCGCTCCGCATCACGGCAGACGCAGCACGCGGTAGTAACGATTGGTGGCGCTGCCCGCTGTGAAATCGGGGAGGCTCGCGGTGGTGCCGTTCCAGGAAATGGTTTCGGTGAGCGCCGTCCACGTCGCGATGGAGAGGTCGTCCTTGAACTCGGCGCGATAGCTGCGCGTGGAGTTGCCGGACCAGAGCAACGTCTTCGTGCCGCCACCGGCGGGCGCGATGGTCAGCACGCGGAAGACGGAGTTCGCGTTCGTGGGATCGGTGCCGGCGAGGAATTCCTGCAAGTCCGTCGCGCCGTCGCCGTCCGTGTCCGCCGTGCCGTCGTGCGAGAGGTTGTTGAAGTAGGCCACCTCCCAGTCATCGTCCATGCCATCGGGTTCCGAATCCACGCCGCCCAGTGTGAGCACGAACAGGTCGCGCTTGTCGTTGAAATCACCGGCCACGAGATCGCTGGCGAAACTTTGGAAGACCACGGTGCGGCCATTTGCGGCGAGCACGGGTTTGGTCGAAGGCCCGTTGCCCGCGCCGCCGCCCGCGTTCGCGCTGACGATGAGCGTGGTGCCGAGCAGGCGGTCGCGGACGAGGATTTGGTTCGTGTGAAATTCCAAGGCCGGGAGCTTGGCGCGATAGACCACGTAGCGCCCGTCGCCGCTGATGAGGGGATTCGCATCAAAGCTGTTCAGCAAGGCGCGTGAATCAAGCACATCAGTCAGGCCTGTGACCCGATCCCGCACCCGGATTTCGGCGGCACTGGCGGTGCGGGCACGATACGCAATGTGCCGCCCATCCGCGCTGGTCGAGGGCTTGGTGGTCGCAAAAAAGTTGGGCGCATCCGCAGCCGTGACGATGTTCGTGCGCGCCAGCAAGTCATGCACGACTGCGAACGAGGGCTGCGGCGAGGCCTGCTGCACCCAGTACGTGACGCGCTTCGAGTCCGGGCTGAAACTGGCCGTGCCGGCGGTGAACCGCATCACCGGCGAGACCGAAACCGGCTGGCTGATCTGGTGCGTGACGTTTGACCACAGGTCACGGGCATACAAATTTAACAGGCCGTCCGTGCCATCCGACGTCAACGTGGTGGCCATGCTCTCAAAAATCACCCAGCGCCCGTCAGGGCTGATGATTCCATTGCTTGAAGCACCGCCCCAACCTCCGCCTCCAGACATTCCATTTAGTCCGACGCTCACCAGGTAATTCGTCCCGGTCATGGAGGCATCAGCAATCCTGCGCAGCACCACGTCCGGGGCGTTATTGTTGTCGGTGATCGCGTTCTCGAAGGTGTAATCACTGGCCGTGGTCGTAAATACCACCGCCCAGCCGTTTGAACTCACGGACGGACTTGAGCAATCACCATTTCCGAAAGAACCCACGCCGGAGTTGCCCGTGTGGTTCACAACCGAAAAACGACTTCCAAAAACTCCGTTGGTGCCGTTGACCCACATAACCTGAATGTTCGCGCTCAACCGGCTCAACGTAACCACCGCCGAACCGTTTGCGCTGATGATCGGCCCATAATAGTAATTCGTGTTCTCCGCGTACGAGAAATACCCCGGACCACCGCCGCCTTGGATGAAGTAAAGATTTGTGTCGAGCGACAGCGCGTGTGTGATGCCAGCCAACCGGTCGCTTACAAAAACATCCAGCAGTCCGTTCGTGTCGCGCCACGCGGAAGGATCATCATAACGGGTTGAGACGATGAATCGTCCGTCCGCGCTAACGCTGTTCGGGCCGAGGAAGGAATGCGCGAAGGCGGTGCGCGCGGGCTTGGAAGGCGCAGCTTTGGTGATGAGTTCGGTGACGCCCGAGTTCACATCCCGCAGGTAGATGTCGCTCTGGCCGTTCACGTCGCCGGGCGCGAGATCGTTCGCGGTGGTGGCGAAGGCCACGCGCGCGCCGTCGAAGCTGATGGCGGGCGTGGAGAATTGGTAATTGCCCGCGCTCGCGCCGCCGTTCGTGCTCACGCTGGCGCGCACGGACACGCCGAACGTATTCGTGCCGTTGGCGAAAATGTTCGAGCAACCCACGAAGGTGAAGGCCGTGGCGGCGGCATTCATCGCGGGATTGCCCAGCGAATCATTGCCGCCGCAAGAGATGAAGGCGCTGTTGTTCAACTGCGCATCCCACAGGCGCACCCGGCTGAACGTGCCGTCCATTTCCTCGTAAAGCACGAAGCGCCCGTCCGCGCTGAGGCTCAGGCCGTGGCTGAGATTGGTGGCGAGCGAACTGATGACAACACTGACGCCGGCCTGCGTGTCGCGGCGCACCACCAGCGAGTTTGTGATGTTGCCAAAGCCAGAGAGCGGCGTGACGTGGAAAGCGGCGTAGCGTCCGTCGTCGCTCAACACCGGCGGCGTGCAGCGGTAAGCCCCGCCGACCAGCCCCGCCGCGTTCCCACTGAGCAAGGCGGTACCGGTGCCGATTTGCTGGCGGAACACGTCAACACTAGTCCCGCCGTTGTTCGTCCGACGGCTGTAGGCCGCGAACGCGCCGTCCGGAGTAATGCCGCCGAGTTCGTGTTGAATGGTCACAGGGTTGATGGACACGGACTCGCTGGCGCGCACGGTGACGTTCGACCACAAATCACGGCGGTAGAGATGAACGTCGCCGGCTGTGACACTGTCCGCCGTGAGTGTGGCGGCGCGGCTCTCGAAGGTCACGTAGCGGCCATCGGCTGAAATCATCGGATTCTCCGCGAGCGGGATGATGGAGGAAAGATTCGGATCAGCGGGCGCGTTGCCGTTCACGTCCACGCTCACGAGGCGTGTGGTGCCGGCCACCACGTCGCGCACGAACACGTCCACGGCGTCGTTCGTGTCGCCAAGCACGAGGTTGCTGGCGCGGCTGGCGAACGCGATGAACTGGCCGTTCGCGGAGACGCTCGGATAATTCGCATCCCAGTTCGCGCCGCCCGTGCCGTTCGCGCTCACGCTCACGAGCATGGTGTTGCTGGTCACGAGGTCGCGCACGAAGACATCGAGCCACAGCCCGAGATCGTCATTGGTCACGAGATTGTTCGCGTGGCTGACGAAGACGAGCTTCTGCCCGTCCGCGCTGAAGACGGGGTTGAAGGAATTGCCACCGGCGGAAACGGCGGGCCGCGCGGGCGGCGAGACGATGGCGGCGAAAGCCAGCGGAGCGGCGGTTGCGAGGACGAGCAGACTGGTCAGCAAGTTTTTCATAAGGTTCCTCTCTGGGAATTTTTTCATCATCGGGCGCGGAGCAGGTGGGCGGAGCCGTTGTCGTCAGGCAGGAAGGCCCGGGGCGCCTCGAAGGTGTCGAGCAAAGCCACACTGCCATCGGCGCGGAGCAGATGGCCCAGCAGGCCATGCACGGCATTGGTCCAGCCACTGTTGCCAAACACCAACAAGGCGTCTGCGTTATTCACGCCTTGGGAACATTGCTGGATGCCGCGGGTACGCAGATTGCGATCTCCGGTCACCGCCATCACGGGGCTGTTCCCGAGGTTGTCCATGCTGATCACGTAACTGGTGGCGAGTGACCTCAGGCCGGTGGCCATGTAGCCAAGCGTGCCTTGGTTGGAAAATTCCGCCGCCACTTTCACGCCCGTGTCCGCCGGGCAGGCGAGGATTCTGGGCGTCGCTAGTTGGTTCGAAAGCGCGGCGAATTCAAACCACGCTGCGCCCGCCTTGACGCCGGTGATCGGGCGCGTGCCGCCATCACTGGTGTAAGTGCGCCACGACGGCTGGCCCACATGATCACTGGCGAACATCTCCACCGCGCGACCCACCTGCCGCAGGTTGTTGAAGCACTGCGCCAGATGCCCAAGCGACTGGCTGGTGGCCAGCGCAGGCAGCGCGAGCAGGGCCAGCAGCGCCACGGCGGCAAGGCCCGCGCACAGTACCACGCGCGTGAAGGCCCGACGTTGTAGCCTCTCAACACTGAAGAACGTCTCAGTTCCCGGGCGGGCGGCAGGTAGCAGGCATTGTTCAGTCCAATTTTTCAAGCACTCCTTTATTTCGGTTCAACGGGCCCTCAGCAGGTGAACCGAGCCATTGTCATCTAGGCGTCTGAGGGCGGCGCGCATCTGCTCACTAGAAGTTGCCGCGACGCCGCCGTCTATCGTCACGATGTTGCCGGTCACTCCATGCACGCGGTTCGTCCAAGCGTGATTACCGGCAGAGAAGTAATTGAAGGTGGACGCGTTGTTGACTCGAGTCTGACAGGTGCTCGCCGTGGGGATGAGATTAATGTTCAGGTCTCCGGCGAGAAACACTTGGGGTTGCTCTGTTAGCGACTCCAGATTCAACGAATAGCTCGTAGCGTTGGCGCGGTAGGGGACGGAAAGATAACCGCCGTTGTTCCGCGAGAAATCGGACGCGACCAGCACGCCTTCATCCGCCGGGCAGGCCAAAATGCGCGGAGTACCCAGTTGGTTAGACAAGCTCACGTAGTCAAACCAGGCATTGCCAGCGCGGCTGCCTAAGTTTGGCATCAAACCTCCATCCGATTGCAACGTGCGCCACGGCGGTTGCCCAGTGTAATCCGACGCCCACATCTGCACCGCCCGGCCCATGAGGCGCAAGTTGTTCAGGCACTGCGCCACATGCCCACGCGACTGGCTGGTGGCGAGCGCAGGCAGCGCGAGCAAGGCCAGCAGCGCGACCGCCGCGAGGCACGCGCACAGTTCCACGCGCGTGAAGGCGCGGTGGCCGGAATTTCCGGCGATGGAGTGTGGGCGGGGCGTTTTCATGACAAGTGATTTGAATCAACGTGGCTTGAGCAGATGCAAGTATTGGCCGTTGTCATCGCGTGATTTTCCCATCGCCGCGCGTAACTGGTCACTGGTGGTTTCGGCCACGCTGCCGTCCATGATCACGAGGTTTCCGCTGAGACCATGAATGGCATTCGTCCAGCCGTGATTCGCCGCTTCCGACTTGTTGTAGGACGCGGGGTTGTTGACCCCGGAGGAACAAAATTGAGCGTTGGCGGTGAACTGCACATTCCGGTCGCCGAACAGGAATCCGCCCGGGAACTCCATGAGAACATCCAGATTGAGAATGTAGCTGGTGGCATTATTTCGATAAAGGATTGACGAGTACTGCGCGAAATCGCGGGCGATCAACAATCCCCGCTCAGCCGGGCAGGTAAGGATGCGGGGCGTCACGAGTTGATTCGACATGATCACCAGATCGGACCAGGCATTGCCGGCGCGCGTTCCGGTGTAGGGCAGCAAACCACCATTCTGTACGGGCGTGCGCCACGGCGGCTGGCCCTCAAAGTCCGACGCCCACATCTGCACCGCGCGGCCCATCTGGCGGAGGTTGTTCAGGCATTGCGCGACGCGGCCGCGCGACTGGGCGGAGGCCAGCGCGGGGAGCGTGAGCAGCGCCAGCAGCGCGACCGCCGCGAGGCACGCGCACAGTTCCACGCGTGTGAAGGCGCGGCGGCCCGGCGCACGCCGGGTCCAGCCGCGCGCGGTCTTCTCCGCCAGTGCCATGCCGCGCGGGCCCCGGCGCGGGGTGATGCGGGCGATGAAGCCGAGTTCGTGGTCCGCACGGGACGTGTCTGGATGTTGCAGGGCAGAAGCGCCGCGTTCGCCGCCCGATCCGTTGGTTGACCCGGTGTTTCTCATGGCAAGTGGAATATTAGCACAGGCGTTGCCAAGTCCGTCCCCGCAGGAAAACAGGGGATGAACCCGCACCAACGCGCCAGCCCGACGCGAACGGCGTGAGTCTCGCGCGGCGGGGGCGACAGGCAGGAGTAGTGTTTTCATTCAGCGGGCGCGAAGGAAATGGCCGGAGCCGTTGGGGTCGAGCAGCTGGAAGACATCCGCGAGCAGCCGAGCCGAGTCGCTGAAGACGACGCTGCCGTCGGTGCGGACGAAGTGGCCTTGCGGACCATGCACGGCATTCGTCCAAAGCACCGGATTTTGGAACTGGAGGTTGATTAAATCCGCGTTGTTCACGCCCTGGGAACATTGGGCGGTGCCGTCACGACGCAGGTTTCGATCTCCGACCGCCGCCATCACCGGCACGGTGCCCATGTAGCCGAGCATGCCGTGGTTGGAGAATTCCGCCGCCACCTTTACGCCCGTGTCCGGTCGCGTGCCGCCGCGCGAGACAAGCGTGAACCACGTCGGCAGGGCGTCACAGTCGTCGCCCCACTGCGTGATGGCCCGGCCCAGAAGGCGCAAGTTGTGGAAACACCCGGCGCGTTCGGAATCGGTGCGCGTGTCGGCGAGGAGCGGCAGAGCCAGCGGGGCAAGGAGCGCGAGGAGGGCGAGGAGGGCGGCGCATTCCAGACACGTGAAGACGGCATCTTGTCGCAGGAACCGTGACATCCCTGATGTGCGAGCCGACGAGGAGAAATTATTCCCGCGCGATGGAACTGGATTTGTGGCAGTCCACCCGGCGAGGCTGCGGGCCGGTGTTCTGAAGCGGGCAAAAATGTCAGTGGCGGCGCGCATGGGCATGTCCGGTTAGTGGCCAGACGCTAGCAGCCGAGGACGCGGGCGGCAACGGCGTTGTTGGACGGGCGGCGCCCCAAACGAAACCAACAAGCGCCCGAACAACTGTCCCGTGGCGCACCAACAACTTGTGAGGAACTGGAATAACTCTGACTTCGCCGCGCTCCGCGTCCCTGGCGCGGAAGTTTTTCACCGTGTCCAGTGCGTCCTTGAGGTGCGGGCAGACGCCAGAAAATCAACGGTGCGCCCGTGGTGCGCCCCGAGTTGTTCCCAAAATTCACCACCCTTAATACTAGGTTGATTTGTACAGAGAAACTTCATTCACTAGCCGCCGCCATGAATCTGACCATTGCCAAAGAACAAATCCTGACCGGCCTGCAAGCGGTGCAAAACGTCGTCGGCTCGCGCACCACGCTGCCGATCCTCTCGAACGTGCTGGTGCGCGCCGAGGGCAACCGCGTCGAGTTCACGGCCACGGACTTGGATGTCACCGTCTCCTGCTCAGTCGAAGCCACCGTTACGAAACCCGGAGCCACGACCATTCCGGTGAAGAAACTCTTCGGCATCATCCGCGAGCTTTCCTCGTCCGAAATCGAAATTGAAACGGATGACAAGAACGTGACGAGCATCCGCGCCGGTTCGTCGTTCTTCAAAATTCGCGGCCTTGCGCCCGAGGAATTTCCGCCGCTGCCCAAGTTCAAGGAGGACAAGCGCATCTCGCTCTCGCAGGAAAAGTTCCGCGCCATGCTGCGCAAAACGTCGTTCGCCATTTCCACCGACGAGAGCCGCTACGTGTTGAACGGCATTTTCCTCAGTCTCAAGGATCACAAAATTACGATGGTCGCCACGGACGGTCGGCGCCTCGCGCTGGTGGACGAGGAGGCGGACATTCAGGAAAAAAGCCAGGGCGAGTTCATCATTCCCGCCAAGGCCGTGAACGAACTCACGCGCTCCTTGCAGGAGACCGGCGATGTGGAAGTGAATTTCTCCGAGAACCAGGCGGCCTTCACGCTCAAGAGTGAGAAGGGCGCGGGCGTGCTCATCATCAGCAAGCTCATCGAAGGCAATTACCCGAACTATCGCCAGGTCATCCCGGCGGAGACGAAGGAGCGCATCGCCCTGCCGCGCGAAGAATTTCTCCACGCCCTGCGCCGCGCGGAACTGATGACCAGTGACAAGCAGAACTCGGTGAAGATGGCCTTCGGCAAGAACTCGCTGGCCATCACCGCGAACTCGCCGGATGTCGGCGAGGCGCGCGAGACCATGGCGATCAACTACAAGGGCAAGGAAATGGCCGTGGCCTTCAATCCTGCCTACGTGATTGACCCGCTCAACGCGCTGACCGAGGACGAGGTGTTCTTCGAGCTGATTGACGAGCTCAGCCCCGGCGTGCTGAAGATCAACGGGCCGTTCCTCTACGTGGTGATGCCGATGCGGTTGAGCTGAAGACGTGGGCCGGCTTTTTTCCGGGCGCCCTTGCTCAGAGAGCGGAACCCACGGCGGTTCGCTCGTAAATGCGCGCGAAGGGGATTTCCACGGCAATCTCCGGAAGCTGAAGCAGGGCGCTCAAGCCTTGCACGACCTCGCTGCTCCAAGTGCCTGCTGACGTCCGACGATGGACCGTCGCTTCCGCCCGGTCTTGAGACAGGACCACATACACTTGGAGCGAGGCAACCGTGTCGTAGGCGTAGCGCTTCTCGCGCGTGTCCGTGCGCTGTGTTTCCGGTGACAGCACCTCGAACACAATGGTGGGTCGCTCGCGAAAATATTTCGCGTTGTCGGTTGGATCGCACGTCACCATCACATCGGGGTAGTAGAAGGAATCGTAGCGGGGGATTTTGAACTTCATGTCGCTGCCGAAGGGTTCGCAGCGTTTGCCGCGCAGTCGCTCGCGAAGTTCGCCAAAAATATTTCCCGCGATCCGGTTGTGATCATCGCTCGCGCCGGCCATCGCATACACCACGCCACCGACGTATTCGTGGCGGACCTCTGACAGGAGTTCGCCTTCGATATACTCCTCAACGGAAAGCAATTCAGGTTTCAGCAACGCGCTCATGGAATGCAGACTACACGGCGGGCGGCTGCATCGCCAAGGCTGCTTGTGCCTTCGCCTTCGCCTCCTCCGCGCGGCGCATGATTTCGTCGGGCGAGGGCAGGCTCATCAAAACCTCCGCCGGGATGTCGCCGGATTGGGCGAGCTTCACGAGGCACTTCTGGCGTTCGGTCAGCGCCTTGCTGGCATCACGCTCTTTGCTGAAGCGGGTTTGCGCGCGTTCGCTGCGCTGGCGGAGCATGGAATAAACATCGCCGCCGAGCAGCGCGCTGATGTCGATCTTCATCTTCTCGCGATCCAAATCCTCCGCGCTCACCACGTCGCCATTGATCGGGCCGGACTTGTATTTCGGAAACATGATCGCGGCCTCGGGGCAGACGCGCGAGCAGGCGGGGCAGTTGGTTTTGCAGTTGTCATGGTTCTGCGCCTGAATTTTTCCGCCGCCGTCCACGCCATAGACGCCGAAGAGGCAGAAGCTCAGACACTGCATGCAGTTCGTGCAGCGGTCGTAGTCAATGACCGGGAACCACGGCCGCCACTCGCCGTGTTTGGCCGCACCGCGTTCGGCGCGCTCGGCTTCCACGAGGTCGGCGACGCGCGCGGCGTCGGTGTCGGCGAGATTTTGGAAACGCACGGTCACGCGGCCTTCGGCGTCCTGCGCTTGCGGAGCAGGTCCATTGAATTTTCCCAGCACGAGCAACGACGTGCGATCCGCCGGAGCGACACTGCCCTGCGTGGTCGTGCGCGTGACGGCGTAGCCGCGCTCCAGCAGTGCGGTCATGGCGGTGAAGCGTTCGCTGGCGTCGAGCGGTTGCGCGCCGTCGCCTTCGTAGAGGATGACACGGAGGGTGGATTGATCTTTGAGGCTCATAAATCAGGTGGTGGTGAAGACGGCGTGGAACTTGTCGGCGGGTGAAGAAATGGCTAGCATCCCGCCATGTTGAATTTGAATCCGCTTCGGGATCGGTTGAACGGGCCGTTCACTCCGTTTGTCATTCACCTCTCGGATGGTCGCAAGTTTGACGTGCCGCATCGTGACTTCATCGCCGTCGGGCGCGGCGTTATTTCCATCGTGGACAAGCGTGACTCCACGCACACCGTGGATGCGCTGCACATCGTGAGCATCTGCGATTTGCCGGCCCGGCGCGGCAAACCGGGCAAGTAAGTCGGTGACTCGCACCGGGAGTGAGAAAAGGTCCGTAGAATTTTCCATTTCCATGATCAGACGGCGCTGGGCAGTTCCGCAGCCGAAGGCTTCGTCTCCTTGCCCACCGGCAGATTGGGTTTCAACTCGGGACTGAACAACGCCGCCGTGACTTCCTCCGCCGGTTGCACGCGCATGTTGAGAACTTCCGTCGCGGTGATGGGCAGCGACGCGTTCGCGGTGTGGAAGAGCCACTTCACGGCGCGCGGGTAGCAGGCGGCGATCTTGATCGAGTCCCCTTCGGCCAGGCGCTTGAGCGCCGGGTCTTGGCGCGCGGACATTTCGCAGAGATCGGCCACGGCCTCGAACGAGACGCCGGAGTCGCAAAGCTTTTTGAGCACGGCCTCCTTGACCTCCTTGGGCACGACCTGCGCGTGCGTGCAATGGCAGTAGAGAATTCTCGGTGTGCTCATGTTTCGGTGCGGAACGTACGGGCCACGCTCCGTGCTGACAACTGTGGACGCGCAGAGAATGAAATTGTTCGCTCCGCTTCCGCTCCGTAGCGTCCGCGCATGGCTCAATCGCTTCTCGGCAAAACTGCGCTCGTCACCGGCGCAAGCAAAGGTCTCGGCAAGGCGATGGCTGTCGCACTGGCAGCGGAGGGCGCAGCGGTGGCGCTCGTCTCGCGCGACCCGGAGAAGCTGAACGCCGTGGCCAAAGAAATCCGCGACGCGGGCGGGCGCGCGGAAGTCTTCGCCGCCGATGTCAGTGACGAGGCGCAGGTCGCGCAGGTGCGCGACAGCATCCAGACGAGATTCGCCGGCACGCTCGACATCCTCATCAACAACGCAGGCATCAACATCCGCAAACCGATCACCGACTTCACGCTCGCGGAGTGGAACACGGTGTTGAACACGAACCTGACCAGCGTGTTCCTGATGTGCCGCGCCTTCTTGCCGCTGATGAAGGGGCGCGGCTACGGGCGCATCATCAACATGACTTCGATGATGTCACACATCTCGCTGCCGGGCCGCACCGCCTACTCCGCGAGCAAGACGGCGCTGCTCGGCTTCAACCGCGCGCTTGCGCTCGAACTGGCGGCGGAACAAATCACCGTGAACGGCATCAGCCCCGGCGTGTGCGACACGGAGATCAACGCGCCGCTGATGCAGAACGCGGAATTGCGCGCGCAGTTCCTGGCGAAGATTCCCGTGGGGCGCTGGGGCCAGCCGAAGGAGATCGGGCAGCTCGCGGTCTTTCTCTGCTCGGAGCACGCGGGATTCATCACGGGCACGGACGTGGTGATTGATGGCGGTTGGACGGCGCAGTGAGAGCCGGTCTGAAAATTTGGGTGGGTAGCACAGGCCACCGGCCAGTGCCGCCGGGCTACTAGCCCGGCGGAAGGGTGAGGGCGGCACGGGTCAATTAGGCCTGACTCCAGCCCAAGAGGCTCACTCCCATTCCGCTGGGCAGGTTGCCCAGCGGAACGGGCTGGTAGCCCGTTCCACCCTTTTTCAGACCGGCTCTTACGGCTCGGCGAGTTGGTGAATCGTCCCGTGCAAGGAGCGCGTGACCGCAGTGCCGCCGGCGGCGGTCCAACTTGCCTTCAGTTCATAGCACTGCGTCGGCGCGAGCGCGGGAATGGCCAAAGTCACGGTGCGACCGTCCGCGCCGAGGCGCGCGCCGGTGATCTCCAGCGGATGTTCGTCGTAATGCTTCGAGCCATAGTTCGCGCCGTGTTTGAGCGACCAGACCTTGAGCCCAAACGTGTCGGCTTTCACGCTGGCCGGTCCCAGCGGATCGCTGGGCCTCGCGCTCAATGCGGTCTTCATCGCGCGGATGACAAACGGGGCATTTGCGGACTTTGCATGACGACTGCTTACGAAAAAAAGGTGGTGGCCGTTCTCCGAGGTTATGCCGACTTGGCCTTGGCTCGGGCCGTAATGGCGGTGGCAGCAGGGTGGCTGATGCGGCGTTCGATGGTGATGGCGTGAAAGCGGATCCGGCAGTTCTTTGCGTGGCCGATGATTTGGAAATCGTATCGTTTCACCGCCTCATCCAGCGCCACGGTGGGCACAGCGATGAAGCCGCGGCCTTCCGTCGCCATGACTTTCATCAGGGCCAGGTCTTCAAATTCGGCGACGACGCGCGGCTGGATTTGGTGCTCGCGAAACCACGCTTCGATGGCGCGGCGGAACGAGGTGTTCTCCGCCGGCAGCAATGCCGGAGCATCGTGGAGTGATTTGGGGAAATTCCGTTTGAGGCGCGTGGCGAGTTTCTTTTCCGCGCAAAAGGTCGCGCCGGTGTCGCCGAGCAGATGGCTGAAGGTCTTGAAGTTCGAGCTGCTCGACGGTGGTTCGTCGGCGAGCACCAGGTCGAGCCGGTGCGCGGCGAGTTGCACGAGCAGGTCTTCCATCTTGCCTTCGCGGCAAATGACATGCATGGCCTGGGGCAGGGCGAAGACGGGCTTGAGGATTTCATTGGTGACGAGCTTGGGGAAGGAATCCACCACCCCGACGTGGAAGCGGAGCGTCTTCGCGCCGGGGCGTTGCTTGACGGCGTTCATCATTTCGCCGCCGAGCGCGAAAATCTCCTCGGCAAAACCCAGCACCAACTGCCCGGCGTCGGTGAGCTTGTTGTTGCGACCTTCGCGACGGAAAAGTTTTTCGCCGAGCGCGGATTCCAGTTCCCGGATTTGTTCCGAGATGGACGGTTGCGAGACGTGCAGCGTGGCGGCGGCGCGCGCGAGGCTGCCCTCCTTCGCGACGGTCCAGAAGTAACGCAGGTGGTGATAATTGAGCCATTCCATCGCGGGTGAACGTAGCTTCGGATTAACCGAAGCGTCCATTCGGAAAGGCGTATTAGTCCGAAGCCCGGCCGTCATCAATGCTCGTCCCACATGACAACGAACATGAGACTCAACGTGCAACACTTCAGCATCGCCTCGACGGACGCCCTGGATTCGTGGGTCGAGCAGCAAATTCTCGAACTGGGCCGGCTGCGGCAGATTGACGAGGCCAACGTCAGGCTGGCCCGCCACCCGGATAGCAGCCCTGCCTTCGAGGTGAAAGTCCACCTCGTCACACCCGGCCCGGATGTGTTCGCCGAGAGTCGCGATCACACGCTCCGCGCTGCGTTCATCAAAGTGATGGCGCTGCTTCGCGACACGATCACCAGCCGCGAAACGAAACGTTTGCGGAAGATGAAGAGCCAGCTTTCCGCGCCCGCCGCCAAGACGCGCGGCGGATTGAACAAGTGAACCCAATCTCAGAGTCTGTCTGAAAAGGGGTGGAACGGGCGACCAGCCCGTTCCGCTGGGCAACCTGCCCAGCGGAAGGAGAGTGAGCCGACTTGGCTGGAGGCAGGCCTGCTTGAGTTGC
>JAYVQC010000170.1:0-21859 GCA_043757045.1 Akkermansia sp.
GGGCTACCAGAAAGTCATCAACGGCGCCCGCGCCGTCCTCGACCACTACCGCCCCCACATCCCCATCCACCCCGACTGGCCGATGGTGGAGATCGGCGAAGTCGCGGATGTTCAGGGCGGCGTGCAGAAAAGCCCAAGCCGACAACCGAAGCAAAATCATCGCCCTTATCTGACCGTCCGAAACGTTCAACGCGGATACCTCGACTTGACGGATATTGAGCGGTTCGAGGTAACAGAAGCCGAGCTTGCGAGGCTCAGGCTACAGCTTGGCGACATCTTGGTGGTCGAAGGTAATGGAAGCCGTGAACAGGTCGGACGGACCGCGCTCTTCGACATTCAGGGCGAAGAGTGGATCCATCAGAATCATGTGATCCGCATCCGCCTAAACGCTACGCAGGCGAGACCTCGTTTCGTTAGCGTATTCTTCAATAGTGACCTTGGCCGCGAACAGATGCTGAGGAATGCAGTTACCACCAGCGGGCTTTACATGCTCAGTGTTGGAAGGGTGAAAACACTCCAAATCCCCCTCCCACCCCTCGCCACGCAGCGCGCGATCGTGGCGGAGATCGAAGCCGAGCAAGCCCTCGTGGCCGCGAACCGGGAACTGATCACCCGCTTCGAGAAAAAGATCCAAGCCACCCTCGCCCGCATCTGGGGCGGGGAAGATCAACCCGCCGCCATCACCGAACCCGGCACCGTCTGATCCCGCCCATGCGCTCCACTGTTCCCGAGAAATTGCTGGCCATCGTCGAAGAGATCGACACCCACGGCCATGCCGGCCTCACCCGCCTGACGGTGTTGAAAAAATGGTTCGAGCATCCCGGTCGCCTGCCGTCCTTCGGGCTGTGGATCGCGCGGCGCGCAGCCGGACGCAAAGGCAAGACGAAGGGCGAGGCGGCAGCTTTGCTCAACGAGACGCGCACGCTGCTGGGAACGACAGCCACACGGGAAAGCTTTACCCAGCCGGTGGACCGGGACGTGGTGCAAGTCCTGCATCACCAGGCACGGGACTTTCACAGTGAGTTCCAGCCGCAGCAATGGGGACCGGTGCGCATCATCCATTGCTGGCCTCTGCTCCTCGTGGAAGCGGGATTGGCGCTTTATCTGGGCGAAGCGAAGTCGCCTTCGGATGGCTACAAACTGGCGGCGGATTTCTGCCAGCACTACGACTCCCGGTATGGCAACAGTCTGAACGGTCCCAGCCGGACCAAGGTGATGGAAATTGTCCGCTTCATGTTCGCCGTCGAAGCGATCGAGGAGGACCAAAACCGCTGAAAGACGGGCCGACTCCAACACCTGAATTACTGCCGCCTTTGCAACGCATCCCACCCGCCTCACGCCAACGATGAAACCCACCACCCGAAAACCCGGCGACTGGAGCGCCATCCGCCAACACCTCGCCACCTGGGGAAAGCCCGCGCTGATCGCCCTGATCAAAGACCTTTACGATGCGGGGGCGGAGAACCGCGACTTCCTCCTGGCGCGCTGTCAGGCCGACGCGGGTGGTGGCACGGCCCTGGAGAACTATCGGAAGAAGATCGTGGAGCAATTTTTCCCTGCCCGGGGGATGTTCGGCAAACTCAAGCTGGGTGAGGCGCGCAAAGCCATCCGCGACTACCGCAAAGCCACCGGCAACCTGCCTGGCACGGCGGAACTGCTCATGTGCTACGTCGAGAATGGAGCCAAGTTCACTGCCGAATACGGCGACATCGACGAACGCTTCTACAGCAGCATCGAATCCGCGCTGGACGAACTGGCAGCGCTCCTCCGCAAAGAGCCGGGGCTGTATCCGCTCTTTGCCGAGCGTCTGGCCAAGGTAGAGCAACTCACCGATGGCATCGGTTGGGGCTTCCACGATTTCATCGCCGATGTCGTCGGACAGTTGGAGGACGAACTCAGCGGCTCCTGACGCGCTGCTACGCCCGCTTCCTCGAATAGAGCCACCACCCCGACGACCGCGAGTATTCCGACGACGCCGACCAAATCCGCGAAGTCCTCATCCACGCCCACTACCGCTCGCAAAAAGACATCGAAATCTGCGCCGCCTTCGACATCGCCGCCAAGTTCGGCACGCCCACCAACTTCCCCGGCATCGAGTCCCTCCACCAAACCCTCCGCGCCACCTACACCGAGCCAGAAGCAGCGGCCACCGTTTGAAGGCCAAGCGTGCGGCTCTGGTGCCAGTTTGAACGCGATGGGCAGCCCCTCCAAGGCGCTGGTGGCTTTCACCGACGTGGTGAAGGACGCCAAGTACGGCCAGGAATACACCGAAGCCAAGATGAACGGCTTCCCCGAGGCTGCGACGGGGGATCGCTACGAGGCCGATGAATACCGATTCCTCATTGTGGCGAGCAAGTTCCAGACGGGCTTCGATCAGCCCAAGCTGGTGGCGATGTATGTGGACAAGAAGCTCAGCGGCGTGGCCTGCGTGCAAACGCTCTCCCGCCTGAACCGCACCACGGCGGGCAAGGAGGATACCTTCGTGCTCGACTTCGAGAATACGGCGGAAGACATCGAGAAAGGCTTCCAGCCCTTCTACGACCGCGTCACCCTGTCCAAGGAAACCGACGCCACACCCGCGACACATATTTTCGCTTCAATCTCCCGCTTGAAACTCCTAGCGTCTGGTCATGCACAATCTGTCCGTTGGCTTGCAAGCACTGGTGGCGGCGTCGGTTTTCTTCGTGTGGGTGGTGCGCTACGCCAACGCCGTTCAGGAGTTCAAACAGTATGGCCTGCCCGACTGGCTGCGCGATCTCGTGGGTGTCTTGAAGATGACCTTCGCCTTGCTGCTCTTGATCGGAGTTGAGCGTCCACAATTCGCCGTGGTGGGCGGCGTCGGCATCGCCCTCCTGATGCTCGCGGCCTTCGTCACGCATCTGCGGGCGAAGAATCCCGTCATAAAAATGCTGCCCTGCCTGAGCTTGCTGGTGCTCACCGCCCTCATCGCTTGGATCAACTACCGGTTGCTGGGAAAGTAGCCTTCGCACGACGGCAGGCGTCGCTGCAAAACTTCACGTTATCCCCATCGCGCAATAGCTGGGGTTCATGGGAGATTTTACTCGACCCGTTGCCCCCGATAGCGGACGAGGAGCCAGCACGCCACACCACCGGCAGCCAGTAACCACCACGGGGAGATTCCATACCCAGCGGGCAGGTAGCCGATGAATGTGGCGAGCAGCGCAGCGGTCAGGGCGTAAGGCATTTGGGTGCGCACGTGGGCCATCACGTCGCAATCACTGCTGAAGGCGGAGACGATGGTCGTGTCGCTGATCGGCGAACAATGATCGCCGAAGACGGCACCAGCCAGCACCGCGCCCACGGTCGCCACGAGCACCGGGCTGGCGGCCACGCCGGCGTGGAAGGCGGTGAGCTTGACGGCCAGCGGAATCGCCAGCGGCATCACGATGGCCATCGTGCCCCACGAGGTGCCGGTGCTGAAGGAGATGACAGACGCGAGCAGGAAGACGAGAGCGGGGAGCCACGCGGATGGGAGACGTTCACCGAGGAGCGCCACCAGATAGTTCGCGGTGCCAAGTTCCTTGATGACGCTGTTGAGCATCCAGGCAAAGACGAGGATGAGTGTGGGCAGGAACATCTGTTGCATGCCGTGAAAGAAGGCGTGAGTTCCGCTTTCCGTTGATCCTCCGGCGACGGCGGTAGTGGTGCGGGATACTGCGGTCAAACCCAGCGCCACGACACTGGCGACCGCCGTAGCAAGGACGAACACCGCGGCCGCATCAGCTTTGCCCATCGCCTCGACAAGATGAGCGAAGGTGAGAGTCATTTCGAGTCCGCCTCCACCGACATACAAGCCGCCGAAAACGCCGAGCACGAGCACGGTCAGCGGGATCAAGGCCAGGGCGGCACGCGATCCGGTGGGCGGCGCATCGGTCGGATGGGCAGCGCTGGCCTTGGTATCGAGGCGCTGCTGCGCGCGGCAGGCTTTTTCGGCGACGAGCATCGGACCCCAATCGCGCATCAGCCAGATGAGCAGAAAGACCAGCAGCAGCATGAACCAGTTGTAGAACCGGAAGGGCAGGCTCAAGACGAGCCAGGAGAAAGGGGCGACTGCTTCGGCCAGCGCGGTGTCGCCGGTGTTCACCAGACCCTGGCGGATGACGGACATTTCGTAGGCCACCCACGTCGAGAGCAAGGCCAGCCCCGCGATGGGCGAGGACGTGGAGTCCACGATGAACGAGAGTTTCTCGCGCGAGAGACCGGCGCGGTCCGCGATGGGACGCAATGTTTTCCCGACCAACATGGAACTGGCCAGGCCGTCAAAGAACACCAGCCAGCCCATGAAATACGCGCCCAGCGCCGCGCGGCGCGGACTCCGCGATTGTCCCATCACACGCTCGGTCAGCGCCGTCATGCCGCCATTGCGACTGAGCACTTCGACGAATCCGCCCATCATCAGGGTGAAGATCAGCACGCTGATGTTCCATCGATCAATGAGGGACGGGATGAGCCGTCCGATCAACAGATCTTGAAACGCGGTCCATGGATTTCCGCCATGCAGCAGCAACGCGCCGCTGAATGCGCCGAGAAAGAGGGAGAGATAAATGTCACGGGTGAGGAAGGCCAGTCCGACCGCGAGCACGCTCGGCCAGAGAACCGCCGGGCTGGCCTTGAAGTCCGGCACCAGCAAGCAGGCGAACGTGGCGAGAAAAGCCGCCACGGTGATGAGGATTCGTGTTCGATTCATGCGCAGCCCAACTACTGAAACGCCACCGGGTGAATGGAGCGAGCGTTTTTTGGCGGACTTACCTCAGCGCCGAATCCAGACCGTGGCCAGCGCGACGCTCCACTGGAACTTGCGCACATGCTCTCGGATCAGAAAAGGCAGGTCCAACGAGCGAGCGAGAGTGAACTGTGGTGCGAGCACGGCTTGGAGCGTTTCGAGAGTTCGAATCGGGCGTCCGTTTTCCTCAAAGCCGCCCAGCCACTGCGGTCGCGCGGTGTAATCCTCAAGCCAGGTGCAAGGCGTGGTCAGGATCAATTGCCCACCCGACCGCACCAACGCGGGCAGCGAGTCCAGGCAGCGACGGGGATCGTGAAGTCGATCCACCAGGTTCGCCATCAGCACCACGTCGAATGTCCCCAGATCAGGACGCAACGCCTGAGCGTCCCCTTGCTCGAACTTCACCCGGTCGCGCTCGATCCCGGCAGGCACCAGCGCCGTGGCGGGCGTGGTCAGTAATCCTTCCTCAGCGTAAGCGTAGGAAATCGTTCCTTGCTGCTGCAGTTGCCGCGCAACCTCGATGAACCGGTGCGAGTAATCAATGCCGATGACTTCGGAACAATGCCGCGCCAGCTCGAACGTGGATCGCCCGACCGCGCAGCCGAGATCCAATGCGCGCGCTTGGGCGGGCAGACGGGCAGTGTCGATGCATTCGGAGACGCAGCGCGCCGGGTATTCGAGTGCGGTCGTCGGGCCGAACGGCCAGGGCAGAATCTGCGCCGGCGTCCCGTAGTGGAAGAGCAGATACTCGGAGACCGCCCGCTCGGTTTCGTAGAAGTCGGAGGCGTTCACGAGGCCAGCGCGTGTTGCAGGTAGGGAGCCGGACGATAATTTTCAATCACCACCTCGCTCTTGCCATCGCGGAACATGCGCGCTTGCGGGACGCGAATCTCCGGCGTCTTGGTCGGCGAGAACAAAATGTCGTCGTGCGTGGCGTTCTTCGCGACCTTGAACTTGTCCGGCGTCAGATGCCCACCGAGATGATCGCTGCGGCCCGTGGCCACATGCAGTGTGCCGAGGATTTTTTCATCCTGGATGTCGCGGCCCGAGGGCGGCAGATCCTGCGTGCCAAAGCCCAACTCGCCAAGCTCGCCCGTCGCGGGATCAGAAGTGAGAAGAGAATTGTGCGCGGCGATGGTTGCGGGATTGCCCGAGAGGAAGTTCGCCTTCTGAATCCGCCCGCTGGTGACATTTAACAGTCCGATGCTGCCATCGGGATAGCGCCGAGGGAACTGCCCTTCCGCGCCGGTCGGCACGAAATAAACCTCGCCCGCCGGAAGATTCGCCACATCGGGTTTGTCGCCGCGACACAGGCCGTGGCTCTTCTGCGCCTCCTGGCGATTGCACAGCAGTTTCAAAGTGGCTTTGTGATCCATCACCTCAAAGTCGATCTCGAACGAGTCGGCGCGGGTCATCGCCAGACGCAGCTTCTCGGCCTCGCGGCTGACGTCGTTGTAGTCCACGGCCAGCCCGGTGCGGAGGATGATCGGGTTGACTCCGTGAAGTGTCGCACCACGAAAACCAAACTGTTTTGCGAAGGCGGTCAGCGGCGCGGTGGCCGAGAAGGTCGAGATGCAGAGGAGGATGTCGAAGTTCGGATAGACATCGTTCGCCAGGCTGACTTGGCGTCCTTCGGGCGTCCACGCGTCGTCGGGCAAGCCGAGGTTGCTGCCACCTGTGATCTGGTAGGCGAATATCTCACCGCCTACGAGACCCAGCTCCGCGAGCACTCCGTTCTTCAGACCGAGGTAGAACACATCATGTGCGTGGCGCTGAATCGTCAATGCGTCGTCCTTGAGGAAGTCAAAGTTCGCGATCTGCTTTGGGTCAGTAAAATCGATCAAGATGCCGATGCGCTGGCCAGGCTTGGGTTCGAACACCGTCCTAAGCAAACGCGCGAGGCTGAATTCGGGAAAGGTGCGGGCAGTAGATTCCATCGTCATCTTGACAATCTTAACGTGCTGGAACTCAAAGGCAAATTTTGGTCCGCGTCACGAAGCCAACGAGGAGATCTCACGACGCAGGACTGCGGCATCGTGCAGTCCCTCGCAGAACTTCGCCGGGATCCTGCTCGTGCCCGCAGCCACGCCGAGCAAGGCTCCCACCACCGCGCCGCGATGACAGTTGTCTCCGCCGAGGTTGGTGTTGGCGATGATGCCCGCTTCAAAGTCGTCCGCATATTTCCACGCGAGATACAGCGAGGCGGGAAAGGCATCAGCAATGTAGCAGGCGGGGCTGACGCGTTGGCCGATGACCACTTCATCCGGCTCGCGCGACCACTGCTGGGCGGTGCGCGGGGATAACCAGTCGCTGCCGTGCGTGAAGATGGCTTCGCGCAACGCGCCGCCCGCGACCACCGCGCCGAGGATCTGAACCACCGCATCAGCGGCCTTCAACACTTCCGGCGCACGATGGGTGAGCTGAACATGTTCACGCACAACTTCCCTCGTGGCTGCGACATCCCGGCCGCCGAACCCGCAGAGCACGCCGACGTGAGCCAGGCCGCCAATGTGAATGTCGCTGCCGCCACACTTCCGCGGCTTGGTGCCGCGCGCGTAGGTCGTGAAGAATTTCCGGTGACACTCCTCGACATAGGTATCGCGATGCCGGCCCGGGGTGAGCATGAAATCGAGGTAGCGCTGAAGATAATCTTCCGCGTCGTAGCGGCCGAGCGCGCGGAGAGAGTCGAAGAGCACGCGGGCGAGTTGGAGATTGAGCGTGTTTTCGCCGGCGCGCAGGAACTGGTGATAGTGAATGCCGCGCTGCCCCCAGTATTGCGCCTGCTCGTGCAGAATGTCGCCGCGTTCATTGAGCGGCGTGTATTCCGAACGCCAAAGGATGCTGTCGGGGTGCGGATTTCGCGGTGCCACATAATCGCGCACCAATCCGTAATCGCGGTGCAGCGCGGCGCGATCATAATACCAATGGACGGGCATGGCATGCGCGTCACCAATGAAGGCGCCCCAGATGAGGCCGGCCCGTTGCTCCTGTGAAGTCATTTGAAGCAAGTATATTGGCGGTTCAGTGCGACGCAAACTCGCGTTCGGAGACTTGCCACCGCTTCACTCTGAATTGTTTCTGAACAGCTTTCCAACTAGGGTGTTTCCCCATGACCGTAACCACACCAATGCCGCGCCCACCCGACGAGGCCGGGCGTCTCGCCCTGCGGCTGCGCCCGGCGGCACGAGCGGTGATGTTTCAGCAATGGCGCGAGTTGCTCTTCCTGCACTGGGAGTATTCCGTGGCGGAGATTCAGCGAACGCTGCCGGAAGGACTGTTCGTGGATACGTTCGCGGGCAAAGCCTACCTGGGCGTCGTCCCGTTCTTCATGCAGAACATCCGGCCACGGTTCTTGCCCGCCGTGCCTGGCCTTTCCAACTTCCTGGAAATGAACCTGCGCACCTACGTCCACGACCGCGCCGGCGTGCCCGGAGTCTGGTTCTACTCGCTGGATGCGAATCAGCGACTGGCGGTGGCCATTGCGCGGCGTTTCTTTCATCTGCCCTACAAGTACGCGACGATGAAATCGAGCCGGTCGCCTCAAGGTGCGATCCGCTACGAATCCCAGCGCGGCGGTGACGATGCGAACGGCGCTGGTTGCGTGTTTGAGTATGCGCCCGGTGCTGAGTTACCGACCGCGGCACCTGCATCGTTGGAATTCTTTCTCGTTGAGCGTTACCGGCTCTACGCGACGGCTGGTGGTCGGCTCTGGCGGGGCGCGGTGTTCCATCAACCGTATCCGCTGTGTCGCGCTGAGGTGACGGCGTGGGACGAACATCTCCTGACGCTCAACGGCTTCGCGCCTACGGGCCGCCGCCCCGACCACATCATGATGTCACGCGGCGTGGACGTGACCGTCTTTCCACTGGAGCGCGTTTGACAGCGTCCCCGCCGGTGAAGAATTTTTCGCGCGCGAGTTGAATGCCCTGGTCGGGTATCGCTGGTGCGACGTCAGCGTGGGTACTGACGCCACTGCGCGGTGAAAGAAAACCTGGCCTGACTGACAGAGTACGACCGCATTGCCATTTGCGATCCAGCAGGACAAATTCAGATCCGATGCTTGCGCCAGTAAAAATCATGGCGGGAAGAAATTCCGCCGGGGGCGAGGCCATCGGCCGACCTCGTCTCGCGCGAAGCCGCGCGCGTCCAAACCAGGCGCGCGCAACTCGCCGTGTAGCGCCCGGATGTCGGTGCCAAAATGCCCGTCCCGAACTCGAACGAAAAAACCAATGAGACCCCACCTTTGCGGCCTGATGAAATTCGTGCGCCGGCTCCTTCTGGGCCTGCTCTGCCTGCCGTGGTTCGCGTCCGCGGCGGAACCGACCGCGCGACCGAACATCCTCTTCGTCATCGCCGACCAGTGGCGCGCGCAGGCGTTCGGGTTCGCGGGCGATCCGAATGTGCAGACGCCCAACCTCGACCGCTTCGAGAAACAGTCCGTGCATTTCACGCAGGCGGTCGCGGGGATGCCGGTGTGTTCGCCCACGCGCGCGTCCCTGCTGACCGGCCAGCGCCCGCCCACGCACGGCGTGTTCATCAATGACGTACCGTTGAACGCCAACGCCGTGACGCTGCCGAAGGTGCTGCAGGCCGCCGGTTACGACACCGGCTGCATCGGCAAGTGGCACATTGACGGCCACGGCAGCCGCTCGGCGTTCATCCCCCGCGAGCGCCGGCAGGGGTTTGATTACTGGAAAGTTCTGGAATGCACGCACGCCTACAACAACTCGCCCTACTACGCGGACGGCCCGGAGAAATTGAAGTGGGATGGCTACGACGCCTTCGCGCAGACGCGCGACGCGCAGGCGTATCTGCGCGCGCGCACGAAGGTCGCGAAACCGTTCCTCCTCTGGCTCGCGTGGGGACCGCCGCACAATCCCTACGAGACCGCGCCGCCGAAATACCGTGCGCTCTACGCGCCGGAAAAAATCACGCTGCATCCGAACGTGCCCCAGTCCGCGCGCGGGAAGGCCCGCCAGGAACTGGCCGGCTATTACGCCCACTGCACCGCGCTCGATGACGCCTTCGCCGACCTGCTGCGCACGCTGGACGAAACGGGACTCGCGACCAACACCATCGTGGTCTTCACCTCGGATCACGGCGACATGCTTTGGTCGCAGAACCAGCAGCGGAAGCAGCGCCCGTGGGAGGAATCCGCGCGTGTGCCGATGCTGCTGCGCCTGCCCGCGTCGCTCGGCATCAAGCCCCAACGCCTTGCCGCCACGATCAATTCCGAGGACGTGATGCCGACGCTGTTGAGCCTCGCGGGCGTGGCGGTTCCAAAATCTGTCGAGGGGTTGGACTTCACCGGCGCGATGCGCGGCGGCGCGGATCCGTCGGGCGGGTCCACGGTGTTGCGCTGCCTCGTGCCGTTTGGCGAGTTCACCCGCGCCCGCGGCGGCCGCGAATACCGCGCACTCCGCACCGCGCAACATACTTACGTGCGAGCGCTGGACGGCCCGTGGCTGCTCTACGACCACGAGCGCGACCCTTATCAGACGAACAACCTCGCGGACCTTTCCGCTTATGAACCGCTCCAGAAAAAACTCGACGCGCGGTTGAAGGAAAAACTCGTTGCCCAACACGATGACTTCCGCCCCGGCCCCGAATACATCCGCCGCTGGAACTACACGGTGGACACGAATGAGACGGCAATCTACCGGCCGTGACCGGCGCGCGATGGTTCAACTGATCAACAGCAGCCGGGCCGGATCGCCGGGCCGTTGCTCGGGCGCGCGATGGAGGCACGGCGGAACGGGGCAGCCGGGATATTCCACCGCGATGCGCCACAAGTTGCCCACGCCGAAGGAAAACGGCTGCGCTCCCGGTTCCGGCGCGTAGTGCAGATCGTAGCAATGTTCTCGCAAGTATTCGGTGAAGTCGCCGTCGTCCGCGCCGCCGAATTGTTCGAGCAGCTTCGCGCGCGTGCCGGGCCGGTCTACATGCCGCCGCGCTACCTCGTTGCTCACGCCTTCGGAAGCCGCGCCGTGGTAGGTGCAGAGGTACGTGTCGGCCTCGACCGGCGCGCGGTCCGCGTGAAAGGAATAGACATCCGTGCGCACCACCTCCGACGCGTCATCGCGGGGATAGCCCTGAATGCAATCCAGCACCGGGGCCAAACCGTGCGCGCGGAGCAGTCGCTGGTCTTCGAGGAGAATGTCCACCGCGAGACGGCCGGCGTCGCTGAGGGGCAGGGCGTTGAGCAGCGCATCGTCCAGCGTCATCATCTCCTCGGGCACGTCGAGCCGTTCCACCACTTCGCGGAAATCCCCCGGCAAGGTGCGCGCCCAGCAAAGCGCGTTCACACCATCGGCAAAAGGTGTCGCGACCAGTTCCGCGAAACTGTTCACCACCTTGACGCGGGCGTAGCCGGGCGGCGGGAGGAATGAAGCCATGTGTGGTATCACCAAACGGCGCGGACACCGTAGAGCGGGAAGGCTTCGTCGGGCGACACAATGGCCAAATCGTGCATCAGCGCCTGCGCGAGGATGGCGCGGTCGAAAGGATCCTTATGATGGGCCGGCAGTTCGCTGGCGCGCAGCAGGGTCTCGGCGGTCAGTGGCAGTTCGACGAGTCCCCATTTCCCAATTTGTTCAACCCACCAGGAACGCGGCGTGGCGGGCAGGGTCAGTTTGCCGGCCCTGTGCTTGAGGGCGATTTCCCAGAGGCTCGCATGGCTGATGTGCAGGACGGATTCGGAGTGGTTGATGGCATCGGTCGCGGTCCGGCTCAAGCAGGTCGGTTCGCCCGCCAGCCAGATGAGCGTGCAGGAATCCAGCAGCAGATTCACAGCAAGCCCAATTCTTTCATGCCCGCCTCATCCAGCGCAGCGAAGGAGGCGGCGTTCCATTGTACGGGGGCCGAGGTCATCTCGCCGACTTTGGGACGGGCGGCGGCGCGGGGTGCGGGAAGCGGGATAATTTTTGCGAACACCGTGGCACCGTCGCGTAGGAAAATTTCCTCGCCGCCTTTGACCTGGCGCATGAGTTGGGGAAAATGGCTTTCGGCGTAATCCAGCGTCGTTTCCATACGCGAACCTTGCCATCGGCCCTCACAGCGTCAAGGACGCAGGCTGGCCGTTTCGGCCAACGCAACCGGGCTGACTGCGGGCTTTTCAACGCGCCTGATGATTCGGCAGACTGCCCGCATGTTCACACGATTGCTCGGTCTCACGACCGCATTGGTTTTGGCGGCAGGTTTGTCGGCGCAGGAAAAGCCTGACAACTCACCGCACGCCCCGAAGGCGCTGCCGCCGGACGCCACGTCCGCGCGTCCGCAAAGGGTCGCCCCGCCTTTGGCGGGCGAACGCATCGTCTTCCTCGGCAACGGTCTCGCGGAGCGCGACGTGTATTACAGCCGGATGGAGACGGAATTGCATCTGCGCTATCCGGCCCAGCAACTCGTGGTGCGGAACATGGGGCGACCGGGGGACACGCCGGGGTTTCGTCCGCATCCGGCGCGCAAGTCGCAGTGGGCGTTTCCCGGCGCGGAGAAGTTTCATCCCGAACTCGCCATGCACAACGGCATCGGCTTTTACCCCACGCCGGATCAGTGGCTCACCTTCCTGAGTGTGGACACCATCGTGGCGTTCTTTGGCTTCAATGAATCGTTCGACGGGCCGGAGCGCGTGGCGAATTACGAGGCCGAGTTGGAAGCGTTCGTGAAGCACACGTTGAGCAAGGCTTACAACAGCAACGCCGCGCCGCGCCTGGTGCTGGTGTCGCCGATTGCCTTCGAGGATTTGTCGGCCAAGCGCGATCTCCCGAACGGCAAGAAAGAGAACGCCAGCCTCGCGCTCTACACGGCGGCGATGGAGAAGGTGGCGCAGCGCAACGGGCTGACCTTCGTCGATCTGTTTCATCCCACGTTGGCGAGCTACGCGAAGCGTTCGCAGCCGCTGACCATCAATGGCTTCGCACCGACGGAAGCTGGCTACACGGAGTTAGGCGGGTTGCTCGCGGATGCAATGTTCGGCAAACAAAAGCATCAATCGAAGGCCGCCGCGTCGCTCGTCCACGCAGCGGTGAAGGAAAAAGATTTCTTCTGGAACAACGATTACAACCTCGTGAACGGCGTCCACACGCACGGCCAGCGTTACGCGCCCTACGGTCCGCAGAATTATCCCGACGAGATCGCGAAGACGCGCGAGCTGATGGCGATTCGCGAGGCGCGGCTGCACGAAGTCGCGAAAGGCACCACGAAGAGTCTCGCCGTGGATGACTCGAAGACGCGTGCGCTGCCGCCGGTGCCGACAAATTTCAAGCGCCCCATCGAGTATCTCGACGGTCAGAAAGCCATCGAGAAGATCACCATGATGAAGGGCTACAAGGTCGAGCTGTTCGCTTCGGAGAAGGAATTTCCCGACATGAAGAATCCGGTGCAGATGTCCTTCGACGCGAAGGGCCGCCTCTGGGTGGCGGTGATGCCGGCGTATCCGCATTACAAGCCGGGCGACGAGCGGCCCGACGACAAGCTGCTCATCCTTGAAGACACCGACGGCGACGGGCGCGCGGACAAGCAGACGATTTTCGCGCGCGGCTTGCATCTGCCCATCGGCTTCGAGTTGGCGCCCGAGGGCGTTTATCTTTCGCAGGAGCCGAACCTCTGCCTGCTCGTGGATGACGACAAAGACGATCACGCCGACCGCATGGAGATTCTCATGCACGGCTTCGACACGCACGACACGCATCACGCCATCTCGGCTTATTGCGCCGACGCGAGCGGCGCGTTTTATCTGCTCGAAGGCCGCTTCCTGCACAGCCAGGTCGAGACGCCGTATGGCCCACAGCGTTGCAACGATGGCGGCGCGTGGCGTTTCGACCCGAAGAGCTTCCGCCTCGAACGCCACAACCAGGTGGATGTGAACAATCCGTGGGGCTATTCGTTTGATTATTGGGAACAGGATTACCTGAGCGACGCTTCGAGCGGGGAGAACTTCTGGTCATTGCCGCTCTCCGCCAAGATGCCCTACGGCGTGGAGATCAAAAAGGTCGGCGAGTTCGCGCCCAAGCGTTCGCGGCCCACGTCCGGCGCGGAGTTCGTTTCCTCGCGGCATTTCCCCGACGACGCGCAGGGCAATTTCATGATCTGCAACAGCATCGGCTTCCTCGGCATCAGCTATCACAACGTCTGGGAAGATGGCTCCGGTTTTTCCGGCAAGCAGGCGGGTGATTTGCTTTCGTCGAGCGATCCGAATTTCCGTCCGGTAGATTTGGAATTCGCGCCCGACGGCTCGCTCTACTTCATTGACTGGCACAACGCGCTCATCGGCCACATGCAGCACAACGCGCGCGACCCGAACCGCGACCACGATCACGGACGCATCTATCGCATCACCTATCCGGGCCGCCCGCTTGTCGCGCCGACGAAGGTCGCGGGCGCGAGCGTCTCGGAGTTGTTGGATAATTTGAAGCTGCCCGAATACCGCACGCGCTACCGCACGCGGCGCGAACTGCGCGGGTGCCCGGCCAGCGAAGTGATTCCCGCCGTGAAGGCGTGGGCCGCGAAGCTCGACAAAACTGATCCCAAGTACGAGCACCATCTTTGCGAAGCGCTCTGGGCCACATGGGCGCAGAACCAGCCCGACGCCGGATTGCTCAAGCGCTGCCTCCAGGCCAACGCACCGCAAGCCCGTGCCGCCGCCGTCCATGTGCTGCGCTACACCGCGCACCAGATTCCGAACTCCACCGACCTGTTCTTGCAGGCCGCGCGTGACGCGCACGGACGCGTCCGTCTCGAAGCCATCGTCGCCGCGTCGTGGCTCGATAACACCGATGGCGCCCGCATCGTGCTCGAAGCGATGAAGCTGCCCTTCGACAAATGGATGGGTCCGGTTACGAAACAGATTCTGGAAGGCACGCTCAAGGACGACGTGGCCGCGCTCCAGAAGACCTCGGGCTTTTCGCTCAACAACAATCCGAACGCGCAAGCCTGGCTGGCCGGCGATTTCAAGTTCGCCGCCGCACCGAAGACCGAGGAGGAAAAGTCCTTCGGTCCCACGCGCGCACTGACGGGCGATGATTTGAAATCCTATCAACTGGGCCGCTCCGTTTTCCTGCGCGACGCGCATTGCGGCACCTGTCACCAGCCGAACGGGCAGGGGATGCCCGCCATGTATCCCACGCTGGCTGGCAGCGACTGGCTCAAGAGCGACGAGCGCCTGATCAAGATCGTGCTAAAAGGCTTGTGGGGTCCGATGGAAATCAACGGCCAGAAATTTGATCCGACCAAAGGCGTGCCGCCCATGCCCGGCTTCGGCGGTTTCCTGAACGACGAGGAAGTGGCCGGCACGATCAATTACGTGCGCCAGTCCTTTGGCAACGATCTCCCGCTCGTCACTGCGGCACAGGTCGCGCAGGTTCGTGCCGCCACGAAAGACCGCGTGGACTTCTACATGGTCGAGGACATCATGAAAGAGCACCCACTGCCCGGCTGGGAGAAGTGGGAGAAGATGGCCAAGTCCGCGAAGTCGGAATACGAGTAGAAGAGTCGGGCGAGTGGCCGCGCGCTGCGGTCATCAGTGCGCCGGGGTGAGGTGTCACACTTCCACGACGGCCTTGATCACGCCCGTCTCCGGCAACGTCCACTTCGGGAACACGTCGATCATTTCATCGAACGCGGCGTGGTGCGTGATCCACGGCTGCGTATCAATCTGGCCGTCCTCAATCAATTTGATGATGCGGGTGAAGTCACCGGGCAGCGCGTTGCGGCTGGCGCGGAGGTCCAGCTCGCGCCGGTGTAACGCCGGTGCTTGCAAGAAACTAATCTCGCTCTGGGTGATGCCGACATACACGAGCCGGCCTCGGAACGCGCAGTAGTTGAGCGCCTGCGCCATGGACTTGTTGCTGCCGGTGGCGTCCACGACCACATCGGCGAGCTGACCGTTCGTGAGTTCCGTCAGCTTCTTCAATTCCTCACCGTCGCCCTTGGTTAGAATCGTATTCGGCACGCGCAACTTCTCGCGCACGAAGGCGAGGCGCTGCTCGTTCATGTCCATGACGATGGTCTTCGCGCCCGAGAGCCGGGCGAACTCGATGACGGACAACCCAATCGGTCCCGCGCCAATGACCAGCACATGCTCGCTCGCTTTCGGCTCGCCGCGATTCACGGCGTGGCAGCCGATGGCCAGCGTCTCGACGAGCACAAGCTGTTCGTAAGAGAGTTTGCTCGACACATGCAGCTTGCGCGCGGGAAGCACGATGCGTTCGCACATGCCGCCGTCGCACATCACGCCGAGCGTCTTGTTCGTCTCGCAACAATTGGTGTGGCCGCGCCGGCAGGAGTAGCAGTGGCCGCAATTGATGTACGGCTCCACCGAACAACGGTCGCCGGGCTGCACCTTCGTGACGCCTGCGCCCACGGCGAGCACTTCCACGCCGAGTTCATGGCCCGGAATGCGGGGGTAGCTGAAGAACGGCATCTTGCCGAGGTACCCGCTGATGTCCGTGCCGCAGATGCCGATGCGATGCACGCGCAGCAGCGCCTCGCCCGCGCCGGGCTGCGCCGCCTCGGCGATTTCAATGCGGCGAAACTGTTTCGGCTGTTCGAGCTGAATGGCTTTCATTGTTCAAAAACTATTCCGCGCCGCGACAGCTTCAAGATCAGCCCGCGAATACGGCGTGAACGGCCCCTTCGCCGCCTTCAGCAACTCCGCCGCCAGTTCCGGTGAATCTTCATCCAAGTCCAGCAAGTTGCCGGGGCACAGCGTTACGGCGCGGTCGCCGTCTTTGAGGATGATGGTTTCACCATTGAAAGCCTGCGCCAATAGTTGGGGGAGTTGCCCCTCCGCTTCGCCGACGCTCATTGTTTTCATGTTTCGAGCTTAGGCCATGCGCGGGCAGAAAACCAAGCGGCTGTTACAACCCCCTGGCTTCGAGCACCTGGCTCGACAGCTTCTCGCCGTCGCGATTGCAGTGCGTCACGGTCAGCGCCTTGGTCTTCCCATCAATTCGCACCGTGCTGAAGTATTGCTCCTTCGTGTACGGCCCGCTCGACTTGCTGCCGCGCGGGCGCGAGGCCCAGCGCAACTCGGGACCGAAGGTGTTGTCCAGACCGCCCGGCGCGAGACTGATGGCGTGCAATGGGCCGCTGATGAATTCCCAGAAGCCGTCGAAGTCCTGGAACTGCGCGCGCGCCGGATCGTAGTGGAGCGACGCAGCGTAATGCACGTCGGCGGTGAGCCAGATGACGTTGCGAATCCGCTGCTCTTTCATGAAGCGCAGCAAGTCGGCAATTTCCAATTCGCGACCGAGCGCGGGTCCGTTGCCGTTCGCGCCGTTCTCGTAGGTGGGTTTGCCGTCGGCATCCTTGCCATCGCCGACGATCAGGCCGAGCGGCATGTCCGAGCAAATGACCTTCCACGTCGAACGCGATTTCTTCAGCGCGTCCTTCAACCAGTCGAGCTGGCGGCCGCCGAGAAACTCCGTCTCCGGTCCGCGCGTGGGCTGACGGTTGGCGCTGTTCGCGGCGCGATACGTCCGCATGTCGAGGAAGAACAACTCGCACAACGGCCCGCGCGGAATGGTGCGATACACCTTCGCGCGGTCGTTGCCGCGCAACGGCAGATACTCGAAGAACGCCTGCCGCGCGCGCGCCGCCAGTGTGTTCACATCCTTCACTTGGTAACGCTTGTCCTCGAGCAGCATCTGACCGGGATACCAGTTGTTCAGCACTTCGTGGTCATCCCATTGCGCGAGGATGGAGACTTCGGAATTGAACCGGCGCACGTTGGCGTCAAGCAGGTTGTAACGATGGTTGCCACGAAATTCCGCGAGCGTCTCGGCGACTTTGGATTTCTCGGGCGTGGTCAGGTTCTTCCACATTTTTCCGTCCGGCAGTTTCATCTCCGCCTCGATCACGCCGTCGGCGTAAATCGTGTCACCGCTGTGGACGAAGAAATCCGGCCGCGCCCGCCGCATGGATTCGTAGGTCTTCAGCCCGCCGTAGTCCTCGCTGATGCCATAGCCCTGCCCGCAAGTGTCGCCCGACCACGCGAAGAACACATCCCGCTCATCGCGCGCGGCGGTCACGAACTGCCCGCTCACCGGCTCGCTGGCCGTGCCGCCCGCGTCCTCGAACTGCACGCGGTAGAAGATGCGTTCGCCCGCCGGCAGCCCGCGCAAATCAACCTTGGCCGTGAAATCTTTTTCCTCGCCTGTCCACGGCCCGCGCACGCGCCGTGCGGCGCGAAAGGATTCCACCGTCGCCCACTCGACCGACATCCGCGCGCGGCGGCTGGCCCGGCTCCAAATCACCGCCGAATCAAAACTCACATCGCCGCTCGCGACACCGTGGGCGATCTGCGGACGGCTCTCGATGATGGCGGGCGCGGCGAATGAAGTGCGGCGCAGGGCCGGCGCGAGAAGCAGGCCCGCGCTGGATTGCAACAGACGGGAGGAAAACTTGCGGCGGTTTAGTAAGCTCATCTCCAATGTCATTTTTTGGAAGCGAGCCTACAGATGAAACTCTGCGGCCACCCCGTGCGACAGACGCCTCTCCGGGTAACCGGCAATTTTTTTTAGTTTCGGCAAGTTTGAGCGGCAGTAGGCGATCCATGCGTCCTTCGAGCCGGCGTGTCGCGATGGAAGGTGTCCGCTCCAGTCCGGCAGTTCGAAATCCAAAGCCGGACCGGCCGAGGGCGCCGTCTCATTCAGCAACAAGCTTGATGATTTTTTCATAGAGTTCGGGCGTTCCGTGCTTCGCAAAGGTTGCTTTAACCCATCCACTGCCAACGTCCACACGGTTTAACTTCAACAACTGCGCCACGTCCGTGATGTCCTTCAGAACGCGCAGTCCGTGGCTGTCTTCAGTGCGTGAACCTTCAGCGCGATAAGATGCTCCAGGCTCGGCACCACCACCATCGCCTGCTCCAACGTCGCGGCCTGGCTGCCGGCCAGCAACCGCGCGAAGGCATCTTCTGGAACCAGCATCAGGTCCAGCTCCCACTCGGCGTCATTATCCGGATCGAATTGGAGAAACGTGCCGCCATCACGACAAAGCCGGTAGCCAAAACTCTCGACACACGCCGTCCATTCGGCGCGCTTGGTTTTGGAAACCAGAATATCCGCGTCCTCTGTGCCACGTTGAAAACCATGCTCGATGACCGCGTGACCGCCAATGACAATGAAACGCAGCTCGCGACGGCGGGCCTCTGTTTCAAGTTTTTGGAAAAGCGTCATCGTTCAGTTATTTTTCGCCAGCCCCTCGGTGTGTCCAAGGTTCTTCACCGGGCGGAAAATCTCCTGCACTTCGCGGAGTAATTGCTCGTCCATCGGCTCGGCAATCCACTTGGCCCAGTTGCGGATGTTCTCCGGGTTCGCGCTGCCCGCGACGGTCGTAGCGATGTCAGGATTCGCGCAGGAGAATTGCAGCGCCAGCTTCGCGATGTCGTTCCCATGCTTCGCGCACAACTCGGCGGCGCGGCGCGCGGCGGCCTTCACTTCCTCCGGCTCCTTCAGCCACGCGGGCAGCGGCGCGTTCGTGAGCAGGCGGGCGCTGAAAGGGCCGGCGTTCATTGCGCCCACGCCGCGTTGCTTGAGCAGCGGCACGATCTCGTCGGCGAAGCGCGTGTTCTGGAGCGTGTATTGGTTGTAGCTCAGAGCCACGTCCACGTCGGTCTGTTCGAGGATGAAGTGGAATATTTTCATCGGATAACCGCTGAAGCCGATGAAGCGCACCTTGCCCGACTGCTGAATCTTCCGCAGCGCAGGCAGGGTCTCATCCACGATCTGCTGCATCTCCACGAACTCGATGTCGTGGCAGAGCATGAGGTCAATGTGGTCGGTGCCGAGACGATGCAGGCTCACGTCCACGCTTTCGGCCACGCGCTTGGCGGAGAAATCAAAGTGCGGCAAATCGTAGCGACCGATCTTGGAGCAAAGCGTGTAGCTCTCGCGCGGCACGCCCTTGAGCGCCACGCCGAGCAGCACCTCGCTCATGCCGCGCCCGTAGAACGGCGAGGTGTCGATGAGGTTCAGCCCGCTGTCCAGCGCCACGCGCACCGACTTCAGCACCTCATCCAGCGTCACGCTGCGGAACTCCGCGCCCAGCGACGACGCGCCGAAGCTGAGGATCGGCACGTTCAATCCAGTCTTGCCCAAAGGCCGTTGTTGCATGGCGAAGATTTGAACGGAACGACGCGGAAGAGCAAAAAGAAATCCGCCCGTGCGCCGCCTGGGAGCGCCGGCTTCCAGCCGGCGTGTTCGTGACGGAACCAAGGATCGCGCCGACAGGATGCCGACGCTCCCAGGTTGAAGGGGGTGCATCTTGGCACTGTTGCCGAATCGTTCCCGGCCAAAGTAGGAGCGCGGCCATCTTGGCCGCTCGGCGGGCGAGACGCCCGCGCCCCGCCGTCGCAGGCCCCTGACTCTGCAACAGTGGCAAGATGCACCCGGTTGAAGGGCGCGTGCATTTCCCGCGTTGTCAGAAAACCATCCGCAGCTTACAACGCCGCCATGCATCCAATCTTCTCCCGCCTCGTGCCGCGCAGATCATCCGCCCTCGCGGTCGTGGTGTTTCTGGCCGCCCTCACGTTCGCTCGCGCGGCTGAAGCTCCGGCCAAGCCGCTCTTCCCCGGCCTCAAACCCGTCTGCCCGTGCGAAGACCTCGCCACAGTTTCCCTGCCCAACACCACCATTGATTCCGCGACGCTCGACTCGAACGGCTGGTGCCGCGTCAACGTCACGGTCACGCATCCGCCGGCGGGAGATCGGATCAAGATTTGGATCGGCCTGCCCGTGACGAATTGGAACGGACGCTTCCAAGGCAACGGTGGCGGCGGCTTCTCCGGCGGCGGCGCGAGCAGCATCCGCGGGCCGGTGGCGCGCGGATTCGCTTCGGCGGCGACGGACACGGGCCACGAGGGCGGGAGCGGCAGCTTCGCGCTCGATGCGAACGGACGGCTGAACTGGCAACTCATCATTGATAATGCCTACCTCGGCATTCACGAGATGACCGTCGCGGGCAAGGCGCTCACGCAGGCGTTCTACGGCAAGGCGCCGCGCTACTCCTATTTCGTCGGCGGCTCGACGGGCGGGCGTCAGGGCTTGATGGAGGCGCAGCGTTTTCCTGACGACTACGAGGGCATTCTCTCGGCCTGTCCCGCGATCAGTTTTCATCGCTTCGTTCCTGCCAGTCTCTGGGCGCAGGTCGTGATGAATGCCGCGAACAACTTCGTGTCGAAGGCCAAGCTCGACGCAGCCACGGCGGCGGCGATTGCCGCGTGCGACGCGACGGATGGCGTGAAGGACGGCGTCATTGATGACCCGTGGCGCTGCGCGTGGGATCCGAAGGCGCTGGTCGGCACGAAGGTCGGCGACAGCACGTTCACCGAGGCGGACGCGGACGTGATTCGCAAGGTCTGGGACGGGCCGCGCGCCGCAGATGGACGCTTCATGTGGCGCGGTCTGGAACGCGGTGCGGACATAGCCGCCTACGCCGGCACGGGCGGCACGCCGTTGCAGGGCCGTCCGTTCAGCATCTCCCTGGATTACTTCAAATACTTCCTCGCGCAGGATGGCAAATGGGACTGGACCACGATGACGCCCGCGAAGTTCGAGCAGCTCTGGCAGCAATCCGTGGAGCAATACGGCGCAGTGTTCGGCACGGACAATCCTGACCTCACGCGCTTCCGCGACCGCGGCGGCAAGGTCATCATCTACCACGGCCTCGCGGACCAGCTCATCCCGGCGGCGGGCACGGTGGATTATTACCGCGCGGTGCAGGCGCGCATGGGCGGCGCGGAAAAGACGGCGCAGTTCGCGCGGCTGTTCCTCGCGCCGGGCGTGGACCACGGCTTTCGCGGCGCGGGCGCGACGCCCATCGGCTTGACCGAGGCCATCGTGCGCTGGGTGGAAAACGGTGAAGCACCGGAGAAGTTGCTCGCGGAAAAACGCGGCGCGAACGGCAAAGTCACGATGACACGCCCGCTGTTCCCCTACCCCAACGTCGCGAAATACAAAGGCCAGGGCAGCACGGATGACGCGGCGAATTTCGTGGGCCGCGCGCCGGAGAAGTGAGCGTTGAACCCGAACGCCGAAGTGGCGGCGGCGCAGCCGCCGGGGTAGCACAGGCAACCTGCCTGTGCCGCGCGGCTACCAGCCGCGCGGAACGGAGGAG
>JAYVQC010000171.1:0-21815 GCA_043757045.1 Akkermansia sp.
CTGGGTCATCAACGCGTTACGCGATGACATGCCCTACGACCAGTTCGTCCAGGTTCAATTGACCGGTCGCCGTTCCAACGAGCGCACGCAAATGTCCGCCACCGGTTACCGGTCGAAGAGGGAGCCGCGGCCAGGCGACATGTTCGCGCTTGGGTTTCTGGCACGCGGAACAGGGGAGCATCCACAGGACTTGGCCATGAATGCGGCGGACACGGTTTCGACCGCCTTCATGGGCATGACCGTCGGTTGCGCCAAGTGCCACGATCACATGTTCGATCCCATTTCGCAGACCAACTTCTACTCGATGAAGGCGCTGTTCGATCCGCTGGTCGTGCGCAAAGTGACCCTCGCAAGTGCGGCGGATTTGATCGCAGCCGGCAAAGCCCAGGCCGAATCGGAAAAGAAACGCGCACCGTTGGAAGGCGCTTTGCGGGAACTCATCGAACCGTACAAGAAAAAACTCTACGAGGCGCGTGTGCTGATGTTGCCAGCCGACGTGCAGGCAGTGATTCGTAAATCAGAGAAGGACCGCACGGTCGAGGAACAGAAAATCGCCGACGACTACTTCCCGATCCTACGCATCGACGGCGACAAAATTAACGAGATTCTTCCCGAGGACGTTCGGAAACAGCAGCGCGAACTGCAAAGCAAACTCGACGCGGCATCCGCCAGTAACGGACGAAAGGGCGCTCCGCCAATCCCAGTCTTTTACACGGTGGAAGTGGATCGGATTCGCGAGCAGGAAAAGAGTTATATCCTGACCAGCGGCGATCCGACCCGGCCCGAAAAGCAGCACGAAGTGCAACCGGGTTGGCCCTTCTTCAACGGCCAATACGATTTTCGAGATGGCCGGATCGAAGCATTCACCGACTGGCTGACCGGCCCGGAAAATCCGCTGTTCGCGCGCGTCGCCGTCAATCGCTTGTGGCAATGGCATTTCGGAGAAGCGCTGCTGAAGCTGTCGAGTGACTTTGGCAAACTGGGCGGCCAGCCGTCGCATCCGGCGTTGCTCGACTGGCTCGCGTCTGAGTTCGTCCGCCAGAACTACAGCATGAAGCAGATGCACCGGGTCATGGTGACATCGCAGGCTTACCAATTGGCCTCGGAGGCCGGACCCGAATTCGCCGCCACTCAGAAGATTGATCCGGGCGATACTTATCTCTGGCATTTCCGCCTGCAACGATTGGAAGCCGAACCCATTTGGGATTCGATTCACGCCGCCGCCGGCAAACTTGATCTGCAAGTTGGTGGACCCTCATTCGCTCCCGGCGAGACGAATGGAAATCGTCGTCGCGGAGGTGCAGCCATGGCCGACACGACGAGGAGCACCACCACGAAGCGGCGGGCCGCGTATATGACGCGGGGCTTTTCTTCGAGCCGCGACGTGACTCCGAATTTTCTGCAAGCGTTCGATGTCGATGACGGACGCGCGCCTTGCCCAATGCGGACTCAAACCGTGACCGCGCCGCAGTCGCTATTTTTGATGAACAGCCCGGAAATCGAAAGTGCCTCGACCGAACTGGCGGCAGGTCTGCAAACCGAAGCCAAGGGGGATTTGAAAAGTGCGGTCGAACTGGCCTATCGCCTCACTCTGGCGCGGCCACCTTCGCAGACGGAAAAGGATCGCGCCGCCGCTTACCTCCAGAATGACACCGGGCGCCTCAAACAATTCTCCTGGCTCCTCTTCAACCTCGACGAGTTCATTTATGTTCGATGACACGAAGTTGTTTCCCTGCGGACGCGTTTCGCGCCGGAATTTTTTGTTCCAGGCTGGCGGGGGTTTTCTAGGGGTTGCGATGGGCGGCCTGTGGGCCGAGGCGGGCGAAATCAAGGAGGCAATCATCGGCCCGCATTTCGAGCCGAAGGCGAAGTCCGTCATTTTCCTCTTTATGTGCGGCGGGGTCAGCCACATCGACACCTTCGATCCCAAGGACAACAAACACGCGGGCAAATTCATTGATGCGATTGGCTTCGGCGACAACCTCGCCGCGATGAAACGCCCGGTCATTCCCTGCCTGCGCACCTTCACCCGCTACGGCAAATCCGGCATTCCCGTTTCCGACTGGTTTCCAAACGTCGGCGGCGTCATTGACGACATCGCGGTGGTACGCTCAATGTGGTGCCACGAGAGCAACCATTTTCCCGCCGTGATCGAGACTTGCACCGGCCATCGCGGACGGCAGTTCGATCATCCGACATTTGGCAGTTGGGTTTCTTACGCCCTCGGAACCGCCAACCAGAATCTCCCGACCTTCGTCAACATCGGTCGGGCTTCCTCGCCTGTGCAACTCACCGGCGGGTATCTCGGCGCGACCGTCGCGGCGACACCGTTTCAAGCCGGTGAGACGCCCATCCCGAATCTTTATCCACCGAAGGGTGGCTCGGCTTCCGAACGCGAACGGCAAATGCAATTGCTGCAAAAGATGAACGAGGAGTTTCGCCAGCAATACGCGATCAACTCGGACATTCAGGCTCGCGCCAAGGCTTACGAACTCGCCGCGCGCATGCAATTGTCCGCGCCCGAGGCCGTTGACTTCTCGCAGGAACCCGACCACGTCAAAACCCTTTACGGCATTGGCGAAAAGGAGACGGAGGAATTTGGCAAGCAACTACTCCTCGCCCGTCGTCTCGCAGAAAAAGGCGTTCGCTTCATCCAGATCTGTCACTCCGGCGGCGGCAACGGCGGTTGGGATTCCCACGGCGACATGAAAACCCACGCGCCACTTTGCCGCGCCACCGACAAACCCATCGCAGGACTAATCAAGGATCTAAAGCAGCGCGGCATGCTCGACCAGACCCTGGTCGTCTGGACCAGCGAATTCGGTCGCACTCCGTGGTCGCAAAACACCACCGGCCGCGATCATAATCCCAAGGGTTACACCGCCTGGCTGGCTGGCGGCGGGATCAAAGGCGGCATCGTTCACGGTGCCACCGACGAGGTCGGCTACAAGGCCGAGGAGAATCCGCACTACTACAGCGATCTCCACGCCACGATTCTCCATCAACTCGGCCTCAATCACAAAAAGATGGAAGTCGAAACCCTGGGCCGCACCATGCGACTCATCGAAGAAGGCGGCCCGATCAAAGAGATCATCAGTTGAGGTCGGCGGGGATTCGCCAGCGCACGGGAAATACACATTCATTCTTGGCTGGGCTTTCGTGGGCCGGACTTCAAAGCAATGGTCTCGCAATTCTTTTCTCTGGGAATGTCTCGAAGTTCTCCAACCACTTAAAATTACTCCGTTAGGCGCAGTTTCCGGCACTCCTCAGCGCGTGAGTCGCCAACAATTTTGACCGACGTTCAGAAGGTTCAAAAAAATTCGTAACTTCGGTTCGCCCGTTCCTTTTCATCCAGTGAACAAAGTTATGAAAACGGAAACAACCGTTCTGAATGTGGCCGCGCGCCGGGGTGGAAGCGGTGGCGCTCCACTCCCTCCGGCCCGGCTCGACGGGACGAGCACGGTGACCGACCTCGTGGAGGCGGTGCTCGAACGGGCCTTGCGTCTGATGCGGATGCGGCAAGTGCGCGCGGGGTCACCGGCCAGCGCGACGGCCGCGGGCATCGGCGCGGAGACGGCGGTGATTTTGCATCATGAAGCCACGACGAGAATCGAAGAGGCGGTCATGCTCGACCATGCAACGGCGGGCGCATAACGCACCGTCCCCGCCCCGCGGCGGGACGGTTTGGAAACTGGCTGGCGTCGGGGCGCAGTCCTTTGTACAACCGCTGCGCACCATGAATTCCAGCCCTGAAACGCGCGCCGAGCCTGGTAACGCGGCCTTTCCCGTCACGCTGTGGACAGTCGTCTTGCAGGCGCGCTCCGAAGATCCGGTGCGCGCGGCGGAGGCGCTGCACCAGCTCTGCGTGCAATATGAACGCGCCATCCACGCCTGGTTCCAGCGCAGTCGTCCCGCGTGGATTCCCGCCGGCAAGGCCGAGGAATGGGCGCAGGATTTTTTTGTGTTCATGCACGAGAAGAATCCTTTCCGCCGCGTCGAGCACCGCGATTCGCGGTTCCGCGCTTTCCTCGTGACGTGCCTGAAAAATTTTCTCAAGGGCAAGCTTGATGCAGAACTCGCGGCCAAGCGTGGCGGACGTGCGGAGCATGTCAGCCTCGATGAAACGAATGTCGCCTCGGCCTCGGAAAACCTGGCCGAGATTCTGGATCGCGAACTGGCCGGTGCCATCCACGGGCGAGTCATGGCCCGCATTCAGGAAGCGTGGACCCGCAAAGGTTTCGCAGCGCGCTACGACGCGCTCAGTCCGCACATTCTTGGCGTGCAGCCGAATACTTCCTACGAGGCGCTGGCCGCCCCGCTTGGATTGACCGCGAACCATGTGAAGAAAGTCGTCTTCGACATGCGCGAGTCCTACTACGATTTCTTTCGCGACGAAGTGAGTCAGATCGTGAACGACGCGGCGATGCTGGATGACGAGATGCGTTACCTCGCCGGCCTGCTGGCCGCAGGCGCGAGCGGAACGCTGTGAGCGAGGCTCCTGGGTGGAATCGCTCGCGCTGCGAGCGGAGTCCGGAATGAACTCGCCTCGCAACGCAAGGCTTTCCACCTTGGCCGGGGCGCCCATGAAAATGGATAACCCTGGGCGCGCGTTTCCGTTCTTATGAGCAGGAACCGGCGGCGTGCGCCGGATGAAAGAGCGAGAACATTTTTCAACGCAACGTGAACGACACCGCCGACAAAGAAACCACCCGCGCCGCCGGCACCCTGCGCATCGGCGACGCGGACGTGTTGGCGGCACCGCCACCGCCGCCGCCCGAGCCGGTGCTGAAGTTCTTCGGCGATTACACGGTGCTCGGCGAGATCGCCTCGGGGGCCATGGGCGTCGTTTATCTCGCGCGTCATCGCAAACTCAACCGCACCGTGGCGCTCAAGATGATTCGCGCGGGCAGTCTCGCGAAGGAAGACGAGGTGCGTCGGTTCCGCATCGAGGCCGAGGCGGCCGCGAACCTCGATCACCCGAACATCGTTCCCATCTACGAACTCGGTGAACACGAGGGCCGCCATTACTTCAGCATGAAGATGGTGGAGGGTGAGAGCCTCCACGATTTCAACGCCCGCTGCACCGCGCGCGACCCCAAATGGTTTCGCCGCATCGCGCAACTCATGGTGAAGATCACCCGCGCCGTCCAGCACGCCCACGAACGCGCCATCCTGCACCGCGACCTGAAGCCGAAGAACATCCTCGTGGACGAGGCGGGCGAGCCGCACGTCACCGACTTCGGCCTGGCCAAAGTTCTCGGCCAGGCCACCAGCGAGACGATGGCCGATGTCATCATGGGCACGCCGCATTACATGTCGCCCGAGCAGGCCGCCGGACGCACCCGCGACGTGACGACCGCCGCTGATGTTTACAGCCTGGGTGCGGTGCTCTTTGAACTGCTCGTCGGCCATCCACCCTTTCGAGGCGACACGATCATGCGCGTCATTGAGCAGGTGCGAGCCGCCCCGCCACCGAACCCGGTGCAGTTGAACTCCGCAGTGCCGCGCGACCTCGCGACGATCTGCCTGAAGTGCCTGGAGAAGGAACCGTCGCAGCGCTACGCCTCGGCGGGCGCGCTGGCCGCCGAGCTGGAACGCTGGCTGGCGGGCGAACCGATTCTGGCGCGGCCCGCCACGCTGCCGGAGCGTGCCGTGAAGTGGGTGCGGCGCAATCCTGGACTCGCCACGGGTTTTGGCCTCGCCATCGTCTGCGGACTCATTGCCGTCACCGGCATCACCTGGCAGTGGTGGCGCGCGGAAAAAAATTTCGCCCTGTCGCAGCAGCGGAAGGCGCGGCTGGAGATCCAGTTCGCCGAAGATTACTTCAACGACAACAATCCAGCCGCCGCCCTCGCCACGCTGGCGCGCGTGCTGCGCGATGATCCCAACAACCGGGTGGCCGCCGCCCGCATCGTCAACCGCCTGCACCACCGCCGCGTGCTCGCGCCCTTCAGCGAACCGCTCGGCGCGGGTGCGGCGCTAACCTTCTTCGGCGCCGATGGCCGCGTCGTCGTTGCGGGCACGAACGCGCAAGGCTGGGTCGTCACGCTCGCGCGGCCGGGCCAGTCTGATTTCGCGCTCAGCCTCCCGCATGGCCGCAATCGCATCGTCGCCGCCGCATTGAGCCGCGACGGGCGCTTTGCGGCCACCGGACTTGAAGCGGGCGGGCGCTTGTGGAACGCCCTCGATGGCAAGCTGCTCCGCGAGTTCAACTGGGACACCGTGGTGCCGTTCGTCGGCTTTTGTGAAGGAGCGGGCGGAACGATGATGGTCGCGGTGACGAACGACCGCGTGCTCGTCTGCTCGGTCGAGACTGGCGAGGTGCGGCAAACTTTTTCCACAGCCGGCGAGGCGATTGTCGCCACCGCACTCTCACCGGATGGCGCGCGCCTCGCCGTCGCCACGGAGAACCGGACATTGTGGATTGGTGTTCTGGATCGCACCACGAATTGGCTCACCATCACCAACGCGCATCGCAGTGGCGTGGTGCGCGGTCTGGCGTTCTCGCAGGACGGGCGGCTCCTGGTCAGCGCCGGATCGGATCGCACGGCGCGTCTCTGGAAGGCGGAGACCGGTGAACTCACGTTCACTTTGCACGCGGATGACAGCGTCTTGCACGCGGAATTCAACCCCACCAGCACGCTCGTCGTGACCACCGCGCGCGATGGTGTGGCGCAGGTCTGGGACACGCGCACGGGCCAGCCCGTGGCGCCCGTGCTGACGCATCCCAAGGACGTGAACACCGCGCGCTTCAGCCCGGACGGCCAGTGGGTTCTGACCTCTTGCAATGATGGCGTGGCCCGCGTGTGGCAGGCCGAAAGCAGTCAACTCACCGCCGCGACGCCCGCGACGACGCGTCAGATCACCGACGCCGCCTTTAGCGCCACGGGTCGGCGCATCGTGACTCTGGCCGACGGAGCGCACGCGCGAGTGTGGACCGTGCTCGGCGGCCGTGGCGCGCAGCCGTCGAACCTGGAGCCGGGTTCGGCGCTGCACGAGTTGCAGCCCCGGCGCACGCTGCTTCCCGCCGGCGAACTGGCGAGTTACTCGGCCTCGCACGGCGATGTCGTGACTTTCTCCGACGCCACGACGAACGGCTTGTTCGCCGCGACCGCCTCGCGCGACCGCACCGCGCGCCTGTGGGATCGGCGGACCGGACGGCCCGTGAGCGATCCGCTCGCGCACGATGCCACGGTGAACTGCGCGCAGTTCAGTGCGGACGGCGCGACGCTGGCCACGAGCACTTCGAGCCGGAAGATTCGGCTCTGGGACACGCGCACTGGCCAGCCCATCACCGACTGGATCACGTCTCAGCGGCCCGTGGCCCGGGTGTGGTTGAGCGCGGACGGCCATTACGTCGTCACCGCAGACGGCGAAGTGTGGGGCGTGTATGCGGAGCAGGAAAAGCCGCCTCTCTGGCTGCCCTCGCTGGCGGAAGCGGTGGCGGGGCTGCGTTACCCCGACAATCCGAACCGGGTTTCGGAGCCTGTGCCGGCCGCATGGCTTGCGGCGTTGCGAAAAGATATTTCCACGCGCGCTGCCCCGAACTGGCTCACCCGCTGGGCCAATGATTTATTGCATGAACTTCCTGCCGAAAAAAATCCGTAAGCCAGGTGCTTCTCTGGCTCTTGTCGTTGGATGCCTGGCGTTTGTGGCCGCCTCCACCTTCGCCGCCGATGTCCGCACCAGCGACCAGACCGGCGAGATGAAAGAGAAAGCCGGCACGGTTCGATACCAGGCGTTTGGCAGTGCTGAAATCACCGCCATCATTCCGCAGAAACTGAACTACAGCGACACGCTTCGCACCGCGCTCAATGCCAAAGCCACGGTCATATTTGTGGACGGCGACGAAATGCGCCTCGCCGCGCTCACCGAACTCGTCATCGTGCGCAAGACGCCGACCAACGGGCCGGGCGCACGTATTTCGCAGGGTAACATTTACGTCATCCATCGTGCCGGGCCGGACTCCACGCCCATTGAGACGCCGCAGATCGTGGCGGCGCCCAAAGGCACGGAGTTCAGTGTGAGCGTCGATCCGGTGAGCGGCGAATCGGTGTTCACGATGTTCGACGGCGAAGTGGTGTTGCGCCGCGAGGGAGAAGAACGGCGCGTGACCAGCGGTTTCCAGGGCATCGTGGCCGCAGGCCGGCCCATCGAAGTGCGCCCCATTCTCCAGGCGAAGAACGTGGTGCAATGGTGGCTCTATTATCCCGGCGTGCTGGACGCGGAGGAACTGGCGCTCGGGGACGACAACGGGTTCGTCGCATCGTTGCAGGCGTATCGGGCCGGAGCTTTGCGCCGCGCGCTGGAAAATTTCCCCGGCCATCCGGATGCGCCACAAATTGGTGATGCTCCGCGCCAGCTTTATTACGCCGCACTCCTGTTAAGCGTGGGTGATGTCGAGCGGGCCGAGGCATTGATCCAACGCGCCGCGCCGCAGCACTTCGCGACGCGCACGCTCCGCGTGATGCTCGACGCCATCGCGCCTCCGCTCTCGACCAATTCCTGGCGGGCGCAGGCGGATCCGCTCGCGCGGCAAGCGGAGCCGGGCGCAAGCGAACTGCTGGCGCTCTCCTACGCGCATCAGGCCACGAATAATCTGAACGACGCCTTGCGCAGCGCGCGCGCGGCGGTCACGAAGTCGCCGCGCTTTGGCTTCGCGTGGGCGCGGGTGGCGGAACTGGAGTTCAGCCACGCCCACACCCGCGCGGCGCGTGCGGCAGTGGACGAGGCGATGAAACTTTCTCCCGACAACGCCCAAGCCCACGCGTTGCGCGGCTTTCTGCTGGCGGCAGAAAATAAGACCGCCGCCGCGCTCGTGTCTTTCGAGCGTGCCATCGCACTGGATTCTTCTCTCGCCAATGGCTGGCTCGGACGCGGACTCGTCCGCATCCGCCGCGGCGAAGCGCCTGCGGGCCGCGAAGATCTCGCGATGGCCGCCGTGCTGGAGCCGGCGCGGTCGCTGATTCGCAGCTACGCGGGCAAAGCTTACGCAGACGCGGGTGATTCGCGGCTCGCCGCGCAGGAGTTGAACTATGCGCGCGAACTTGATCCGAACGATCCCACGCCCTGGCTCTACTCCGCGCTGCTCCATTTGGAGAATCATCGCCCGAACGAAGCGGTGGATGAGTTGGAGCGTTCCATCGCGCTCAACGACAATCGCGCCCTCTTTCGCTCGCGGCTCTTGCTGGACGAGGATCGCGCGGTGCGCGGCGCGAATCTCGCTCGCGTCTATGAACGCGCCGGACTGGAAACCATCGGCTTGAACGAAGCCGCGCGCGCCGTCAGCTACGATCAGGCGAATTATTCCGCGCACCAGTTTCTCTCGGACAGCTTCAACCTGCTGCGCGATCCCACGCGGTTCAATCTGCGCTACGAGACGCCGTGGTTCGGCGAACTGCTGCTCGCGAATTTGCTCTCGCCCGTCGGGGCCACCCCGCTTTCGCAGCATGTTTCCCAACAAGAGTACAGCCGCCTGTTTGAACACAACCGCGTGGGCTTGAGCAGCGACACGCTGGTCCGGAGTGACGGCGAGATTCACGAACTGGCTTCGCACTACGGCAATGTGGGCAACACCGCGTGGGCGCTCGATCTCGATTACCAGCACAATGACGGCGTGCGCCGCAACAACCGCCTCGACCGCACCGAATGGTACACCACGCTCAAGCAACAACTCACGCCGCAGGATTCGTTGCTGCTCCTCTTCAAGTACCAGGACTTCGAGAGCGGCGATAATTTCCAGTACTATGACGCGAAGAAATCGCTCGACCGCGATTATCACTTCGAGGAAGCGCAGCATCCCATCGCGCTCGCGGGCTACCATCGCGAATGGGCGCCCGGCATCCACACGCTTTTCCTCGGCGGACGGCTGGCGAACGAACAGAAGCTCACGGACCGGCAGGTCGCGTATCCGCTGCTGGCGTTGCGCGACCGCGAGGTGTTCGTGCCCGGATCGCCGGCTTACGATCTGCATTACCGCCATGAGTTCGAGGCGTGGACGGCGGAGTTGAACCAGATTTTTCAGATCGAGAAGCACACCTTCACGCTGGGCGCGCGTTATCAGGACGGCGAGTTGACGGGGAAGAATTCCTTGCAGCCCAACGCGCCGGACTCGCTCCAGGTTCCGTTCCGCAACTCCATCACCGAGCCGGTGGATCGCGTCACCGGCTACGGCTACTGGCATTGGCGCGTCCTCGATTCGCTGCTGCTCATCGGCGGCGTGAGCTACGACCGCGTGACGTATCCTGAGTTGCTCCGCAGTTCACCCATCGCACCGGGACATGCGGAGAAGAATCTGGTCGCGCCAAAGGCCGGCGTGGTCTGGTCGCCGCTCGACGTGCTGACCCTGCGCGGCGCTTACACCCGCTCGCTCGGCGGCGTGACGCTGGATCAGAGTTACCGCCTGGAGCCGACGCAGGTGGCCGGCTTCGTGCAGACTTACCGCACGCTGTTTCCCATTTCGCTCACCGGCCCGGTGTCGGCGCAGGAATTTGAAACAGCGGGCGCGGCGGTGGAATTGAAACTGCCGACCCGCACTTACATTACGATGCAGTTCGAGCGTCTTTCATCCGAGGCGGACAACACGCGCGGCGTGCTCGTCACGGATGTGAGCAATGATCCGGGCGGCACGCCCATTCGAGGCACGAGCACGCGTGAGAAGCTGGATTTCCTGGAGCACTCGGCGGAACTGACCGTCGGCCAGTTGCTCGGCGATGAGTGGACCGTGGGCGCGCGCTACCGTTTCGCGCGCGCCGATCTCCACACGCGCCTGCCCGATGTGCCGCTCGCGCAATACGCGCCCGCCGATGTCCGTTCCTTTTCCGATCTGCACGCGGGCGGCGTTTTCGCGCTCTACAACCACCGCAGCGGGTTCTTTGGGCAAAGCGATTTCACCTGGTACGCGCAGGACAACCGCGAGCGCACTTTCGCCGCCGGAAAATTCACGACGCGCGACGCGCCTTCGGATGAATTCCCGCAATGGAACCTCGCGCTCGGCTGGCGCTTTCCGCAGCAGCGCGGCGACGTGACCTTCGGCGTGCTCAACCTGACGGGCGAGAATTACCACCTCTCGCCCGTGAACTTCTACAACGAGATGCCGCACGAACGCGTGTTCTATGGGCGGGTGCGCTTCCGCTTCTGAGGCCGTCATCAAACGCCACATGAAAACCAAAACCATCCTCATCCTCGCCATTGCGATGCTGATGATTGCGGCCTGCGTGTGGACGGTTCGGAAGAACCCGACACGGCCCGAGCACGGCACGGATTCCAACGCCACAAAAATTTCCCGCACCAACGAGGTGCCGGTCTTGAAAGCAAACGAGGTGAACACCCTGATCGAGGAGGCTGCAGCGGGCTTGCAGCGAAATCCCGAGGCCGCATCACGGACACGGTTGCTCGACCACTTGCGTGCGCGCCTCGCGGCGTTGCCAAAGGCGGACGCAGTGGCGCTCATCCGAAAGGCGCTGGCGGCCGGTCTCGACGCGCCCACTGGACTCGATCTGAAACCAGGTGGAGACGGGAAGCTCGCCGCAGCGTCTTCGTTGCGCGTGTTTCTGTTGGATCAATTGCTCGCCCTGGATGCGCCGGCGGCCCGGGACTTCGCGAAGAAAATTCTGGAATTCTTCACCACGACGGATGAGTGGGCCGTGAGCCTCGCGGCCTGCGCGACGGACACCAGCGCAGCAGGCCGGGACTTCGCGCAACGGAAAGCCCGCGAAATGGTTTTGCACGAGCCGTGGCAGCAGCAACCGAGCGCGGGCTTTTTGGAAGCGTTCGATGTCTTCGTGTTCACGCATGACACGGCTTTCGCACCGGAACTGGCGGGGTTCCTCGGGCAGACGACCAACCGCGCGCTCGCGCACGCCGCGTTTCTCACGCTCGACCGTCTCGTGTTGAGCGATACCGCCGCGACGCTTGACGCTCTCTCCGCGCGGCCGGAGTTGCTGCAAACCCGGGAGTCCACGCGCGCCGGATACTTTGCGCGCGCCGACGTGCGCGACGCCGAACAGCGCGCCGTGCTGGAGCATTACCTCTTGAATCCCGCGCTCACGCCGGCCGAACTCGACCGCTTTGCCGGAACTTTTCCCAATGCGAACTACATGGTCTCGCAGAACCTGCTCACGCCTTCCTCCACGCCCGACGCCGCGACGCTCGCGGCGCGCGATGCCGCATCATTGCTGATCCTTGACCAATGGCTGGCCGACCCGCGCTTCGCCCACCGCAAGCCTGCTCTCACCTCGATTCGCTCGCGCCTCCAATCGTTCGTCTCGCCGCCGGCAAAGTAATTCGCCGCACCGCGCAACGCGCCGCCAGCGTCCCGCTGGAGTCCAAGCTTCAGCTTGTGCGGCGGGGACACGCTGAAGCGTGGACTCCAACTGAAGCTCGGACTCTCCCGGGAGAGCGGCGTATTCTTCCATAACTTCTTCACCCCGTTCCCGTTTCATCCAGTGAACAGGTTCGCCATGAAAGATCGGAACACAACAGCAGCAACAACAACCAGGCCCGCCGCGTCCGTCCGAAACCTGCCCGCTCCCGCTGAGAACCCGCCCCGGTTTTCATGGCCGCGCGGACTCGGCGGCCCGCCTGGGAGCGTCGGCCTCCTGCCGGCGCGTCCCGGAGCAAGGGCCGGATACGGAAAAGGTTTTCCCAAGGATTTGGGGCGAGCGGAGCTGAAAGCGCAGAAATCCCCGTCCGCCCCAAATCCCCGGGCTTCACTTTGGACTTTGGAATTGCCGCCCAGCGCGAACTGCGCTACACCGTTGTGGCTCACAAACCAAATGAATCTCCCAGCTTTACGCAGTCACGGCCTTCCCGCCCGGCGCACGGCAATTTTTCCGAGTCCGGCCAACCTGAACCACCACGAGACGATTATGAAAGCACCCACCACCCTCCGGCTGCTCCACGCGCTGCTCGCCCTCGGACTCGCCCTAGGCGCGCCGACGTTGTTCGCGCAGCTCACCATTCCCGGCGCGGACGGCTCGGATGGCGCGCTGAACATCCCCGTGACCACCAACATCGACCTGAGCCGGGCGGTGACGGGCGTGTGGGACGCGAACAATGCCGCCAACGCGGGCAAGGGCATTTACGACGTGTCGAAGTGGGCCGTGGTGTTCAAGTATTCCTCGGTCAACATCTCGCCCGGAGCCACGGTCACGTTCTCCAACCACCCCAGCCGCGCGCCGGTGGTTTGGCTGGTGAGCAGTAATGTGACGATTGATGGAGTGGTGAATTTGGATGGGGCTTACGGAGTGATTAGCGTCAATCGTCTAGAAACCGCACCAGGTGGATTCCGAGGCGGGGATCGCGATCCTTCCTCCGCCGGTTACGGGCCGGGCGGGGGCAACCAAGATTACGGACAGTTCGGGAGTGGCCAATTGCGAAGTTACGGAAACGCTCAGATTGTGCCACTAATTGGTGGATCGGGCGGAGCTGCTCGGACATTCCCGACTGACGCGGGTGGCGGAGGAGGCGGTGCGATCCTTGTCGCTGCGTCAGGCACGATTACTGTGAATCAAGGACGTATTTCAGCGCGCGGCGGACCCGGAGCTGGCAACGGAAACTCTGGTAGCGGTGGCGCAATTCGTCTGATTGCAAACCAAGTCCTGGGCAGTGGAAGCGTGGATGCTATCGGTGCCAATTCTGGTCGAATCCGTATCGAAGCCAACTCGGCCAGCGGCTCTTTACAAGCCACCCCGATCACACAAGCCGTGTCACCGACTCCCGTCGTGCTCTGGCCTGAAATCAACTCACCTACCGTCCGTGTTGTTTCCGTCTCCGGCCAGGTCGCGCCGCTCGATCCGCGCGTCGTGCTGGAGAACAACCCGGCGGACGTGAACATCGCCAACACCAACTCCACGACCGTCATCCTGGAGACGAAAAACTTTCCCACCAACGGCACGGTGAACATCTTCGTGAAACCGCGCAACGCGGCGCAGACCACGTATCAAGCAACGTGGGTCAGCGGCACGACCAACACCGCGACGTGGCAGGTGCAGCATCTGTTCCTGCCCGGCTACGCCGTGATTCAAGCGCGCGCCGTGGCTCCGTAATCGCCCCGCCCGGAAACGAATCAACCCAATGAACCACGCCGAAAAGCAAAACGCCGCGCCGCCTGAAGTAACAGGTGTCGCGGGCTGGCGCGTGGTGGGGCGAGCGCCGCGAGCATCATCGGTGAATTTGGGCCAGGTTGGTGTCACGCAGATCGAGGGAAAAGCGGCGCTAAAGCGACCGCACTCCAAACGCTGCCGCGCCGCACTGGACGCCACGAACTGCGCGAAGCGTTTGGAGTGCGGTCGCTTAAGCGCCGCTTTCGGATGGCGAGGCCGGCAAGAGTCGCCTGCTACCAGACAAAGGTCCGTTCTGCTCGCGAGTTTTATTCTCCTCATCATGTTTCTCCTGCTGCCCTTCGCGACCAGCGCGCAGGTCACCAACCTCGAAGTCATTTCGCGCGAGGTCAGCGTCTTCAACCTGCAACCAGAGCCGGTGCGCCTCGAAGCCATTTCGCGAGAGATGAGCGTGTTCAACCTGAACGCGGAACCCGTCGTGCGCGAAGCCATCTCGCGCGAGTTCAGCGTGCAAAATGTCGGTGAGTTGACCAACCAGCCGCCCGTCATCCTCGTCCAACCACAGAGCCAGAGCGTGATAGCCAGCCGCAGCGCCCCGCTCCTCGTCAGCGCGATTGGCTCGGCCCCGTTGCGCTACCAGTGGCGCAAGGAAGGGCTGCCGGTGTCCAGGGCGACCAACTCGTCGCTCACGGTCACGAATGTTCCGGGCGGCAGCATGGGAAATTACTCGGTCGTGGTCAGCAACGCCTGGGGCGTGGCGACCAGCGCGGCCGCCACCGTGTCCGCGCCCACCACGCTCCAACTCGCTGTGCAGGGGCCGGGCACCATTACCGCCAGCCCGCCGCCCCCGGATTTTTACCCCGGCGAAACCGTGACGCTCACCGCCGCGCCCGCGCGTTACCACACCTTCCTGCGCTGGCTGGACGGCAACACGAACAACCCGCGCAGCATCATCATGGGTGCGAGCAACAACCTGTACGTCGCCGTCCTCACGAACACGGTGCCGCTGGAGCTTCGCGTGCTCAAACAATGGGAGGCTACCTTTGGCGGGACGCTCTCGGACGAGGCCACGGTGATTCGCAGCACGAGTGATGGTGGCTACATCGTCGGTGGAACGTCCTTCTCCGGGGCGAATGGAAACAAGGGCACCACCAACTACGGCTCCAGCGACATCTGGATCATCAAGCTGGATTTGTCCGGGCATCAGCAGTGGGAGCGGGTTTTTGGCGGCACCAATTTTGAAGGCGTCAGTGACATCGTTTTGTCCACCGATGGCGGCTACCTGCTGGCGGGGAGTTCCTATTCTGGAGCCAGCGGCAACAAGACTTCCGCGTCATTTGGCAACGCCGATTTCTGGGCGGTGAAAATCGACGCGCTGGGGAGCAAGCAGTGGGAGAAAACTTACGGCGGCAGCGACCAGGATCTGGTCTCTGCGGCGGTGGCCACAGCGGATGGCGGCTACGTGCTGGCGGGCGGTTCGGCATCGGTTCCGGGAAGCGGTGGCGGCAATCGAACGGCCGCGAGGTTCGGATTGGGCACGGTCAACGACGTGTGGATGGTACAGATTGACGCCCTCGGCAACATGCTCCGGGACATCAGTCATGGCGCTCCGGGTGGGTCTGGTGGCGATGACCTTGTTCTCACCCCGGACGGTGGCTATCTCCTGGCCGGCACGGTCGCCGGCAGCGGAGGTGACCGCACCTCGCCCAACCTTGGCGGGGTGGAAGATATGTGGCTGCTCAAACTGCGGGCGGATGGTTCCTTGGACTGGGAGCGGGCTTTTGGCAGCCCGGGGCAGGACTATGGAACTCTGCATAATCTGAGAATTCTCGCGGATGGCAGCAGTGTGATGGTCGGACGATACAACCACGTCACCAATGATGGCGGTTACCTCGTCCGGGTCAGCCCCAGCGGAGCTACGCTGTTTGAGCGCACCTACGGCGGGGCCGGGGTGGATGTTTTCAAGTCTCTGGATGCAGCTCCAGACGGCGGTGTCTTTGTCGGTGGCGAATCCGATACTTCGCCGGGTTCTGGAACCAAGACTGCAGCCGCCTTTGGCGGTGCTGATTATTGGGTGGTGAAGACCGATGGCTCGTTGAACAAGCAATGGGAGATTTCGTTTGGCGGGTCCGGGAACGAGACCATCAACCAGTTGCTGACGACCTCGGACGGTGGATTTGTTCTCGCCGGGCGCTCTGATTCGACGCCGGAAAGTGGCAGCGGAAACAAGACTTCGCCCAATTTCGGCGGAAATGATTTTTGGATTATCAAGGCCACGGAGTCTGAGTATCCGATTGGCACGCCCATCATCTTCGTCAACGGCTTCTTCGCCCTGGAGAACCACCACTTCATCACCGGCACCAATCCCGCCTCGGTCACGCTCACGAGCAGCATTCCAAACGCGCATCTTTACTACACGCTGGATGGCTCGGAGCCGGACTTCGGCAGCGCGTTCTACACCGGGCCGTTCAACGTTGGCGCGTCGGCGGAGTTGCGCGTGTTCGCCACGGATGCAAGCGAGAATTCCCAGACGGAGACGGTGACAAACTTCATCGACTTCGTGCCGAGCTACTTGCTCGCGGACCTCACGCCGGGCGGCGGCTCGGTGGCGCTCGATCCACCGGGCGGCAGTTACCTGAGCAACACGCTGGTCACGCTGACGGCCAGCAATGCGCCGGGCTGGAGCTTCGCGGGTTGGACCGGCGATGCGGCGGGCGCGAGTAACGTCACTTCCGTCACGATGAATGGAAACCGATCGGTGCGGGCCATCTTCACCACGACCGTTTCCTCCGTCTCCTCGGGCGGCGCGGCGAACGGCACGGTGCTGACGAATCCACCGGGCGGCGTGTATGCCTTCGGGCAGGCGGTGGTGTATTCGGCAATTCCAGCGGCGGGGAAATACTTCCTGCGCTGGAACAACAACGCCTACGGCTCGAACAGCCCGCTGGTCCTACTGGTCACGAACGCGAACATCGTCAACAACGCGCTCTTCAGTTCGCTCACCAGCAGCAACCGTTCGCTCACCATCCTCTACAACGGCGCGGGCCTCGTCACGCGCACGCAGTTGCCCAACTTCTTCCTCACCAACACGGTCGTGACGCTCACGGCGGTGCCTGTCCCAGGCTGGGTCTTCACCGGCTGGAGCGGCGACACGAACAGCGCGCTCAACCCGCTGGCGCTGGTGATGAACACGAACAAGATCGTCACCGCGAACTTTGAGCTTGTCCCCCCTCTGTCCTCCAACAGCATTTTCCGCATTGTCGGGTCCGTGAATCTGGGCGCGCAGCCGGCCAGCGAAATCGCGATGAACCCGAATACGGATCGCGTCTACATCAGCGGCGGCTACGGCCAAAGCTCGCTCACCGTGATCAACGCCACTGATAAAGCACACCCCGTCATCGTCACGGTGTTAAGCGGTGCGGGCGGAGGCGTGGCGGTGAATCCAGTGTTGAATCGTTTTTACTCCTCGGGGTCATACGCCGGGACGTTCCTGGCCTACGACGGCGCATCCAATTTGCAAATCACCAACATCTATGTGGGGTCATACTGCGGCGGCTGGTTGCAGTGCGACCCGGACCGCGGTTTGGTGTATCTCGCGAGCCAGTGCGGTCCGGGAAATGATCCCCTGCATGTTTTCGATGCCAGTTCTCACAGCCTTGTGGCGGGACCACTTAATGCGGGCGGTATCGCCAGCAGCTTGTTCCTGAACACGGCCAACGGGCGTGCTTATTTCGCCCGAGATGGCGGCACCACCCGCGTCTTCGGACCGGCACCGGGGTTCCTTATCGTCACCAATCTCGCGGACGAAGTGTTTGCCGTGAACTCGATCGATAACCGGCTCTATTGTCACGCGGGTGCGGATATCGTGGTCCGTGATGGCAACACCCACGCTCTTATGGCCACGATTCCCGGAATAGTCAGCGAGAACGCTGTTACGTTCGGTCCAACTCGTCGCCGGCTTTACATGGCGGATCCGCCCAATCAGGTCATCAAGGTCATTGATGGACTGGCGAACGCCGTGACCGGTTCTTTTTCGCTCGGCCTGGGAGTCACGCCGGGAGCGGCCATCACGCTGAACGAAGCAAAGAACCGCTTGTACTGCGTCGGAACCTCGAACGGGGTGACATCCTTGTACGTTGTCGAAGAGACGGCGGTCTTCGGGAGTGTCACTGTTGCCATCACAAATCCCCCCAGCGGCGCGAACTTCACAGCGCCCGCCAATATTCCGCTCAACGTCACGACGACGGACACGAATGGTACGATCTCGCGAGTGGATTACTACGCCAGCGGCAACCTCATCGGCACGGCGTCGAACAGTCCGTTCAGTTTTACGTGGAGCAATGTGACTGTGGGTAACTATGCGCTTACTGCGCTGGCCACGGACAATTCCGGATTTTCAGGAACTTCTTCACCCGTGAACATCACCATCACGACCGCCTTGCCGCTGATCTTTCTGACGAGTCCGACGAATGGGAATGTGTTCCTCGCGCCGATCAACGTGCTGGTCAGCGCGCTGGTGTCGGATGCGGACAACTCGGTGGGCTTCGTGCGCTTCTACGATGGCGCGACGTTGCTCGGCTCGATCACGAATCCGCCGTATCGCCTCACCTGGACGAACACGCCGCTGGGGGCGCACTCGTTCTACGCGGTGGCGCATGATTTGTTCGGGCCGGTGGTCACGTCCGCGCCGCCGGCCAATGTCACGGTCACTTCGTCGGCGACGAATGTGCCAGTCTTCTCGTGGAGCAACGCGGTCGTGTCGGTCGGCGAGGCGGCGGGTTCGGTCACGGTGCATGTCTTCAAGAGCGCGGACAGCGCGCAGGTGCCGGCGGACCTCGGGTTTCATGCGCAGAGCGCGTCGGCGGACACGGCGGATTTCACGCCGCCGGGCTTTTCGCTGTTGAGTTTCGCGGTGGGTGAGACGGTGAAGCCGATCACGATTGGCATCACGCAGGATTCGCTCGTGGAGTCGAACCACTACTTCTTCATGGTGCTGGATTTGATCAGCGGTTCGATCAGCGGCCCGGCGGACGCGCAGATCACCATCCTCGATGACGACGTGCCGGGGACGAATTCATTCCTCACGCGCGTCGCGCCCGGCGCGCTGCCGTCGCCGCTCGGGACGTTGCGGGTGAATCTGTCGCCGACGAATGTCGGGCAGTGGCGGTTCAGTTGGGAGAATGCGTGGCACGATGGCGGGGCGCAAATCACGGGCCTGCCGCCGGGGAATTACGAACTGCAATTCAAGCCGGTGAGTGGCTACGTCGAGCCGCTGGCGACCTACGTGGCGGTGATTACGAACACGTTGAACGCCTACACCTTCGTCTATTCCAACACGACCGCGCCGCAGCTCGGCTCGCTGGTGGTGAACATCAACCCGGCCTTCGTGGCGACGAACGGCAATCCGAACGAGCGAGGCCAGTGGCGGCGCGTGGGCGAGGGCGCGTGGCACAACAGCGGCGAGACGGTGGATGCGCTGCCGGCGGGGAGCGTGCTCATCGAGTTCAAGCTGCTCACCGCCGGCTCGTGGCAGACGCCCTCGGCGCAGGAAGTGACGGTGCTGCCCAACCAGTTGAACAGCGCGCTGGGCGAATACTTCGTGGCGAACCCGACGCCGGGCACGCCGCCCACGGCGTTGAATTTCAGCAGCCAGGTGCAGAACCCGTTCGGCTTCCAGCGCGGCTACCAATTTGTCGGGCAGTTGCTCACGCCACTGGGCTGGGGCAGCGGCACGGTGGTGAAGCAGCGCGTGGTGCTGACAGCGGCGCACGTCGTCTTCGATGATTACGCGCTGGCCTTCGTGCCGAACAGTTCCGTGAAGTGGTTTTTCCAACGGCAGGCCGGCGAGCATGAACCCGCGCCGCAAACACCGCGCGGCTTCGTCGTCTCGTCCGGCTACGCGGCGCAGCGGCAGAGCGAGGCGAACCCCGGACTCTCCGGCACGGCCTCGCGCGATCTCGACATCGCGGCGCTCTACTTCGGCGAGGCGGCGGGGCGCGGCGGGTTCAGCGGCTACCTCGTCTCGCGGCCCGGCCAGGAGTATTTGCAAATCGCGACCTCGGCCAGCCTCGCCGGTTATCCCGTCGAAGGCATTCCCGCCCAGGACTGCGGCAAGATGCACCGCACTGCGGATCAAGCCGTGAGCTGGAGCGTCGTCTCGAACCAGGTCTATGCCACGACCGACATCAAAAGTTATCCCGGCAACAGCGGTGGCCCGATCCTCGTGCAACTGGCGACGAACGTGAACTACTGGCCGGCGGCGGTCTATCTCGGTGGCTCCGGCAACACCATCGTGCGGGCGATTGACGATCTCGCCGTCGGGTTAATCAACACCGCCGAAGTGCTGGGTAACGCGGGCGGCAACAACACCGGCGGCGAGCCGCCGCGCCGCGCGACGGATTGCCCGACGTGCTCGCCGCTGATCTACGGTGTGCTGGAAGTGAGCCTGACGCCGACGAACATCGGCACGCTCGGTGGCGGCTACCGTTTCCGGAACACGACCAACGGCGTGATTTACCGCGAGCCGTCCAACCGCTTCTTCGTGCTGGGGAACGTGCCGTGGACTTTGGAGTTCCTGCCCGCGCCCTACACCATTGCGCCGACGAACCGAACCATCACCACGACGGCGGGCCACACGAACAAGACGACGGGGCTTTACAAGACGTGGGGGCAGATTGTTTTTGACGGCATAAACTTCCGCGCGCTCGGTTCCAGCGGGTCCGTCTATCGCCTCGACTTCAAATCGAACTTAAACGCCGCCACATGGACGCCGCTGCGCACGCAGACGCTCACGGCCACCAGCCTGGTGCTGACCAACCTCGTGCCTGGTTCCAGAAACGGTTTCATTCGGGCCGTGCTCCTGCCGTGAGACTTTTCCCCTGAGCAACCACCTCGATTTCTTTATGACTGCGACGCGGCGGCGTTGGGTTCAAGAAGGCGTCGTTCGGTGGATTGAGAAACTGCCGGCCTCGTTCATGATGAAAACCGCTTTGAAATTCGTCGCCGTTTTGTTTGGGGAATACTGGCCGACCTCATCGCCGTGTTGGCCCTGCGACCTACTACCGCCCACGCCCAGTTCTTCCACGGTGCGACGATGGTGGAAGCGCCGGTTGGCCCGACCGGCCTGCCGAAGGCGCACGTCGGAGAGACGGTCAGAACTTTAGTCCGAGTCACGAGCCTGGATGACTATGATGACACCATCACGATCACCAACCTTTTCCGCATCGAGCACCACGGCACCGGAAATGTCATCACGGCCAACCTGCGGGTTCCATCGGCCACGCTGATGTTCTATGGCTCCTACTTTACCATCGCGCACTTTTCAACGGTGTTGCCGGGGGATGGCGATACGTTGACCTTTGAATCATTCGCCACGGGCATGGACAACAATGATAGCGTTGGCGGAGGGCTGCCTTTGCCGGTCCAACTTTATTCTGCCAGCCAATTGCGCATCGTCCGGCCCTGTCTCAAGGTGACGCAGAGTTTTACGGTCACGAACTCGCTCGTCACTTACACCGGAACCGTGGTGAACCTCGGCAACTGCACGTTGACCAACGTCGTCGCGACTCACGACCGAGGCACGCCCACCAACCGCCTGAGAATTACCGCGACCTCCTCCCCAAACGACAACTGGGCTACGGAACCGGTTTTCACCCTAGAGCCTGTCATGCACTTTGAGCAAGCGGGTGTGCAAAAGATAAAGCTGTACGATCAGGGCAGTTAGCGGACATAAGCTCGGGATGACGCAAGAGC
>JAYVQC010000172.1:0-21749 GCA_043757045.1 Akkermansia sp.
CTGCGGGCTGGAAAGCCCGCAGCGGCGTTCGATGGCCTGGCGTCATGGGTTTGTTCCGCAGCTTCCTGACGTGGCGGGCTGCTGCGGGCTGGAAAGCCCGCGCTCCGTCCGCTGAACGCATCGATCAGTTTCAGAACGGGCCGCAGCACGTAGTAGAGAAACACCTGGCTGCCGCCGAGATGGATGAGCACCCAGACCGTGCCGAGCGGATGCCACCAACGCGGAGCACCACGCGGCGGATTTTTGAAGAGCAGCAAATCCATGCACAGCGGCGTGAGAATCAACGTCGAGGCGAACGCGCAGCCCATGCCCAGCAGCACCGTGGTGCCGACCGAGAACAGCACCGGATGATCCGCCAGCACCATCACGCCGAAGCCGAAGATCGTCGTCAGCGCGGAGATCAAAACCGAGGCCGACGTCACCGCCATGTTCTGCGCCTGCCCGCGCCATTCATCCAACTGGCTCGTGACCAGGAACACGCTGTAGTCCTCGCTCACGCCGATGATGAACACGACGAACACACTGTTCATCAAATCAATGGGCACGCCGAGCAGCGCCATCAATCCGAACGTCCAGAACAGACCGACGCCGATGGGGAACAAGGTCGCGAGCACCAATTCGATGGACGCGAGCGTGAGGTAGAGCAGCACGCCGACGACGATGGCCGTCCACAAAGCGAAGCGCACCAGACCGGTCCGCGCGATCTCGGCGATGTGATCCGCAAACGCTTTGTGGTCGAGCACGATCTGTCCCGGCAACGCCGCGCGCAACGCGGTGACATTTGAGCGGTCCTTCAATTTCACCAGCGTGCTGATGGCGTAGTCGTTCGTGCCGGACGCGACGCGTTCGTTGAGCGCCTGTTCGAGCGGCGTGCCGCGAAAGGCGTCAAGCGTGAGCAAGGCCGGTTCGCCTTCGACGTGCCGCCAGAATTTCGCAAACGCTTCGGGGCGGAAGCCAAGTTCCGCGCTGATGGAATCCAACGCGCCACGCAACGCCGTGCGCCGCTCCGGCGTCCAGAACGCGCGCCAGCGCTGGATGTTCGTGGCCTGCGTGGCGGCGGATGGACACACCGCTGCGAGCGAATACGCCGCGCTCACATTCGGGTCGCGCGCGAGCACGGCGGCGGCGTGATCGTTTTCCGCGAGTGCGGCGTCTGCGGTCACGCCGCGCGCCACCACGAGCGTCATGCCGAGCGCGCTGCCCCAGGTTTTGTTGATCAGCGCGTCGTCGCGGCGCGTGGCTTCGGTGATGCCGTTGAGTTTGGAAATGTCGCCTTCAAAGCGCAGCCGTCGCACGCCGAACGCGCACACCACGGTCAACGCCACGACGAAGAGCAGGAGCCAGACGCGATTGCGCGCCTGCCATTGAAAATAAAATTCCAGCCAGCGCGTGAGCCAGAGCGGCGGCTGGCCGCTCTTCTTCGCCAGCGGCACGAGCAGCGGCAAAATCAGCAGCGCGAAGGCCACGGAAAAAATCACGCCCACCACGCCGAAAAGTCCGAGTTGTTGATAGCCGCCCATCGGCGACGTCAGCATGACCATGAACGCCGCGACGGTCGTGACCGCGCCGAGGCAGATCGGAAACACCAACCGCCCAAGATGCCGCCCGATGGCCGGATGGTTGTTCTCGGACGTGTCGTCGAGGTGATAGATGACGTGGATCGCGTAGTCCACCGTGACGCCGACCGCGATGCTCGCGAAGCCCACGGCAATGGCGGAGAGATGACTCTGCCAGACCGACAGCACCCAGCCCGTCATCAGCGTGCCAAACACCGACGGCAGAAACGTGACCAGTGCCAGCCAGCGGCGACGATACGCGATCCAGCACAACAAGAGCATTCCCGACATGCCGATGATGATGCAGCGCGAGGCGTCGGCCTTGATCATCGTGGCGTTGTCCACCGACATGCGGTGGCCGCCGGTGATGGCGAGATGCACACCGGGGAATTTCTGGGCGACGTCGAGCGTGAGTCGTTCCAAGTCGCGCACGAGCGCGGCGCTGTCCTTGGAATTCGCCGAAGCAAACTTCGGCTCCGCCATCAGCAAAACGTGCCGCCCATCTCCGCTCGTGATGTGGTCGTCCACGAGTTGCGCGTCGCCGAAACCGGTTTGCAACGGTAGCGCCTTCTGCACCACCAGCGCGCTCAGGCCGACGGGGTCCGCCGCCACGACATCCTTCAGCACCATGCCTTCCGGCCCGGCCAGCTTGCGGCGCATCGTGGTGAGGTGTTCGCGGATGGCGGCGGGTTCGAGCTTTGGCGCGAGCGCGGCGGCATCGGCGTCGGTGAACAAATTCGGCAGCGCGCCGGTGAGATAATTGATCACCTTCTGCTGCCCGCCCGATTCCACGCGATAGGTCAGGCGTCCATAAACCGAGTTCGTTTCCAGCGCGGCATAAACGTGGTCGGCGGCGGCGGTGAGTTTCTCCGTGTCATCGGTGTTGATACCCACGTCGAGATACACGCGGTCAATCTGGCGGAACTTCCGGACGGCGTAGCGATACTCGTCCACGAGCGGATCGTTTTGCGGCAGCGTGGCGAGCAAATCCTCTTCGAGATCGATCCGCAGCGAATAGAAAACGCCGACGCCCGCGAGCAGCAACGTGGAGAGCAGCACGAGCGGACGATGCGCGATGAGCCAGAGGTAGAGGCGGGCGTAGAGGCCGGTTTTCATTTGCGCCGCGCCAATCTGGCCAGTCGTGCGCCAGCGTAGGCGATGATGGTTCCCGCCACCGCCGCCAGCACCGCCAACGCCACGCTGCCGATGAACCATTGCCCGAAGTATTCGCGCACGCTGGCCATGTTCACCTGGCTCGGCGCGAGATGCACGACCTCGCCGGTGAACAGCCAGTGGCCCAACAACAGCCCGCCATAAACGATGAACGGCGCGAGCGGCGGCGCGGAGATGTTGCTGGCGAGCAGCGTGATGGCCTTGTTCAAACGACAACGATGCGCCACGGCGGCGGCGGCGATCATTTGGAATCCCCAGATCGGCACGATGCCGAAGAACAATCCCACCCCTACCGCGAGTGACAACTGCCCCGGCTCGCGCGCGTGCTCGATGAAAAATTCAGCGACCGTTTTGCGCAACGACCAGCGCTGCCCCTGCGACCACGCCACGCGCAACGGGCGCGGCACGAACCACGATTGCAGCACCAGCCCGATGTTCATGATCGTGATGTGCGCGAGATCGCGCACCGGTCGGAAGTGCGACTGGCGGTAGCCCGGCGGGACGGCTTGCTCCTGGTCGTGGGACAGGCGCCCCCGCCTGTCATCAGTCCTGCAAGCGCCCCCGCTTGCAGAACACCAAGCGGGGGCGCTTGGTGGACTAAGACTGGCGGAGGCACCAGTCCCACTGCCACTACCACTAGCGAGCGGCGCGTAGGTGCATTTCACCGGCACCGCGACGATGGGCGTGCCGATCCACGACGCGCGCACCATGAACTCCAGTTCAAAGGCGTAGCGGCCCGAGCGCGTTTTGATTTTTTGCGCGAGGGCGAGCGGGTAGCAGCGGAAGCCGCATTGCGTGTCGCCGAGGCGCACGCCGGTTTCGATGCGGAACCAGAACGTGGACACGGCGTTCGAGCGACGGCGATGCGTGGGGCAGCCGGCGGCGTAGAAGTCGCGCACGCCCACGAGCAGCGCGTCCGGTTGCGCGCGCGCGCCTTCGAGGAACTTCGGCAGGTCTTCCGCGAAGTGCTGGCCGTCCGAGTCCATCGTGATGGCGTGGGTGTAGTCGAGTTCCGCCGCAAGATTCAGCCCGGCGCGGAGCGCGGCACCTTTGCCGGAATTCTTTTCCAACCGCAGCCGCAGACAGCCCGGCACTTCGGGTAGTGGCGGCGTGGAACCGTCGTCCACGATCAGCACCGGCGCGTGGGCGAGCGCGGCCTGCGCCACCACAGCCAGCGTGGCCGCGTGGTTGAAGCACGGAATGATGACGCAGGCTCTCACCGCAAATCCACGAAGGTTCTCCGCTTGCGCGCTTGCGGAGGAAGTTGCAGCGCCTCGATTTCTTCGCGTGTGGCGCGGCGCACGGGCGGCGAAATTTTCGACCGCGCCTGCAACGCTTCGCGCAACGTCTCGACCGACGCCGGGCCATGCACCAGCACTTCCAGCGCGTCCGAGAGTTCGGTGTCCTTGCGCGCGATGATCACGAACGCCTCGACGCCCGCCGACTCTTCGAGCACCGCCGCGAGCGTGGAGGGGAACAGCGACGCGCCTTTGAATTTCAGCTTCTGATTTTTGCGCCCGACGATGGGACCGAGCCTCGGCGTGGTGCGACCGCAGGAGCACGGCGCGGTGAAGAGCGCGGCGCAATCACCGGTGCGATAGCGAATCAACGGCATGGCCTCGACGCCGAACGTGGTCGCGACGACTTCGCCAACTTCGCCGTCGGCCACGGGGCGGCCTTCGTCGTCCAGCACTTCGAGGTGCAAATGCTCGTCGTGCAAATGGCCGCCTGCCCCGGCGTCGCATTCGCAGAGCGAATTGGCGAGTTCCGTGACGCCGTAGGTGGAATACACTTTCGCGCCCCACTCTTGTTCGATGGCTTGGCCGGTGGCGTTCAATTGCAGCGCGCGGTCACGCACCGGCTCGCCGATGCAGATGGCTTTCTTCACGGAGCAGGAGCGGAGATCAAAATTCATCTCGCGCGCCTTGCCCGCCAGCATTCGCAAGAACGACGGCACGGCGACGATGGCCGTCGGATGCGTGCGCTGGATCATTTCGAGCACGAGCATTGGCGAAGACGCGCCGGCGCGCACGGCAGCGCAGCCGATTTCACGCAAGCCGAGCCAATACGCCTGCCCCGCGATGAAACAACGATCCAGCGCCACGGCGAGCAGCACGGTATCGCGCGCGGTGAGTCCGGCGCACTCGAAGGAGAGCCGCTCGTTGTGCGCGAGCCGGCGCAGGTCGGCATCGGTCAACATCCAGACGAGCGGCTGGCCGGTCGTGCCGCTGGTGGTGACGATCTCCACGACGCGCTCACGCGGCACGCAGAGGAAATCCAGGTTGCGCTCGGAGACGATCTTCTTGTCCACCGTGGCAACGCTGGTGAGCGGTGGCGGCGCGCTCCGGCCGCGAAACATTTCGCGGTAAAACGGCGAGTGCTCCGCCGCATGGCGGAACGTCTCGGCCCAAAGTTTTTCGCGGACTGAATTCATGGCGGTAGCGGCGTCTCGTGAGAGCGCCGCCAATTAACGCTCGACGCGCATGATTTTACCCCAGGCCGAAAAAGAAGACGGGCGGCGCTCTTACGAGACGCCGCTACAGCGCGATGGGCCGGTGTCGGGTTGAACGTCATTTCTGGGCGCAGCGTAGGGAAGCGACGGCGAGTTGACCAGCCGCCGCGCCGGTGGCGAGACCGCAGCCCATCACGCGCGCGCTGGCGATGGCGTCCGCATCGGCGCTCAAAATTTTTCCGGCCATGAAAAGATTTGCGATGTCGGCGGAGTGCATGGCGCGTGCGGGAATTTCGTAGCAAGCGCCGGGCGGCAGGTAACGGCAGCGCACCACGCCCTCGGCATTCCATTGCTCGATGGGCCAGGCGCAGCGCGCAACGGCGTCGGGAAATTTTCGCGCGGCCAGAACGTCGTCGCCGGTGAGCGTGTAGCGGCCGGGAATCATCCGCCCGGCACGATGCGAGAGCGTGAACTCGGTCACCGGCGTCTCGCACTGCTCGAAGCCCGCGACATGCTGGCGAAGAAATTCGATGATGCCCGCCGCCTGCTCGGGACGCCCGGCGAATTTCACGGTGATGGAGTTTGGTTCGAGGCTTGGCTGCAAACTCACCGGCGGCAGTCCGGCGCGTGCCAGCGGGAGCAACACCTGCGCGACGGCAGCGAGACTGCTGAGATCGCGCGTGACGTGGTGGAGCGCGAACACGACGGCGGGCGCTTGCGTCGTTGCATCCGTCTCGCGACACGCGAGGCCGAGCGCGCGCGCGACGACGGCGAAGCCGCTGCAATCAATCACCGCACCGATGGGCTGGCCGTTGACGGCGGTGATAGTGTTAGTGGGACAGGCGCCCTCGCCTGTCATTCGTCCACCAAGCGCCCCCGCTTGGTGTTCTGCAAGCGGGGGCGCTTGCAGGACTGGCGACAGGCGAGGCGCCTGTCCCACTACCACTGCGGTGACGTGGGCGAGCGGCGTGTTCCATCGCACTTCGAGATTCGGGGTCGCGGCGATGAGTGATTGAGCTAGCGTTCGAAATTGTTCCGGGCGATACGGCAGCACCCACACCTTGCCCATCTTCAACGGCGCGGCGTCATTCAAGGCGTCGGCGAACTCGCGCGTGAAGCCGTCGTTGAGAAAATTTCCCACGTCATCGTAGAGGCCGCAGAGCGTGGTGAGTCCGCTGAAGCCGCCGGTGCCGCCGGGCGCGGGGCGTTCGTCGAGCAGCAGCGTGCGTGCGCCAGCACGCGCGGCGGTGATGGCGGCGGCGAGACCGGATGCGCCGCTGCCGATGACGGCGATGTCCACGGCGTCACTCATGGTGCGAGGAGCCGGGCGCGCAGGCTGGTGGTGAATTCATCCGCCTCGGCCTTGGTGAACACGCGTGCGGAGTGGACGACGGTGAGCCGCAGCAGGCCGCGGAAGTAGTAGAAGATCACACCCAGCCCCGGCGACGGCGTGATGGCGGCGACGTGCGTGAAGTCTTCGACCGGCACGCCGAAAAAATTTGTGAGCTTCGGATTCACCGCTGCTGTGTCGCCGAAGAACAGCGAGCCGATTTCGCCGCGCAACCCTTGCTTGACCATGAACACGTAGAGCGGGAGCGGGAGGAAGCGGAACAGTTCGGCGAGCGTGCGCCCGCTTTCGATCAGGCCGGTGCGCAGGGCGTGTTCCATCTGCGGCTTGAACGCGGCCACGGCGTCGGCGACGGAGGCGAGTTGCGCGGGGAACAGTTGCACCATGAGCATGGAGAGCTGGTTGCTGAAGACGGGGTCGATGCGGCCTTTCGGGCGCAGGCCCACAGGCATCGGCAGCACGTAGCTCGGGCTGGCACAGCCGAGGCGCGCGCGCAGTTTGTGCAACTCGCAGAGCGACACCGTGGCGTGGAACTGCGCGTCACCGAGCAGGCCGCAGAGGCGCGCGGCGTGAGCGCGGGCGGCGGCGGTTTCTTCGGTGGTGAAGCGCAAGGTGTGATAACGCAACTCCGCCCGGGCTCCGGGGTGACGCGTGCCGATGCTGCGCGGCTTCGTCTCGCAAAACTTGTCGAGATGATGGAGCGATTTCCACGCGGTTTTGAGGCGCTGCATCAACGGGGCAGTGGGACAGGCGCCCTCGCCTGTCACCCGTCCACCAAGCGCCCCCGCTTGGTGTTCTGCAAGCGGGGGCGGCTGTCCCACTACCGAGAGAAATTCTTCCGCGCCCGGCGCGTCCATCAGCGCGTGCGCCCAGGTGAAGGCGAGTCGTGTGCGGGTCTCCGAAATTTGGATGAGATCGAAGCGCGCCAGTTCGCCGCGTGACACGTCGAGCGGCTCGTTGAGCAACTGTTCTTCAAGTCCGTTCGTGGCGGAATGAATTCGCACGGTCGGCGGCACCGGGTTTTTCGGCACACGCCAGCGGGGATGAATCACGCCGCCGGGTCGGGCGTTGAGGACGGGAAACTCTTTGGCGAGTTGCGCCAGCCGTTCGCGCAACACGTCGGGAGAAATCGCGGCGGCGAGGTCGAGGACGATCTGACAGTTGTTGCCCGCGAAGCCGCGACGGCGCAACTCGTGGTCGAACCCGAGCATGAGGTAATCCGCGCCGCCGAGTGGACGATCATCGCTCATGGAGGAGACGGGCAACGATGGCGGCGAGGCTGCGGATGTTCTGCAACGCGGCGGCGTTGATCTCGCTCTGCGGAATCCAGAAGCCGTAGGTGGTCTCGATGAAAAGCAGCACGCGCACGAGCGACATCGAGTCGAAGCCTGCGCCGATCAAATCCGTTTCCGCCGTGAAGCCCGCGTCGAGGGCGAACACTTCGCGCTGCACGAAGTCCAACAGCTTCGCTTCAATCTCGGACGCGTCGATCATTTTGGAGGCGGTCTGTAACATTCAACTTGGGTGGCACGGGCAACTTGCCCGGGCCGCCGGGCTACCAGCCCGGCGGAAGGGTGAGGGCGGCGCAGGTCGGAACGACGCGACTTGAACCAAGGATGCTCACCCTCATTCCGCTGGGCAGGTTGCCCAGCGGGACGGGCTGGTAGCCCGTTCCACCCATGGCTCAGACAGGCCTTCACGCTGGCACGGCTTCGCGCCGGATTTTGCCCGTGACGGCGGTGCGCGGCAGCGCGGCGACGGCGTGGAGACGGGCAGGAATTTTGTAGGGCGCGAGGTGTTCGCGGCAGAAGGCGCGGACGCCATCGAGATCGGTTTCACCGTCTTCCAACACGAGTTCAGCCTCGATCACTTCGCCGAGATGCGGATGCGCGCGACCGTAGGCGCGCGACTCGCGCACGGCCGGATGACGGTTGAGGACGGCTTCGATTTCTTCGGGGAAAACTTTTCGCCCGGCGAGATTGATGACGGCTTTTTTGCGCGAGAGCAGGAAAAGGAAACCGTCGTCGTCGAGGCGCGCGATGTCGCCGGTGCGAAACCAGCCGTCCGGCGCGAAGCGTTCGCGCGGCCACCACGGCGCAGCGTAGGCGTCGCACATGCCGGGGCCGCGCACGGCGAGTTCGCCGCAGCCGGCGTCGTCGGGCGCGAGGATTTGCACCTCGAACGGCGCGCGCGGACGGCCCACGGAAGGCCAGCGGCCCGTCGCATCCGTGGTGTTCACGCTCACGAGACCGAGTTCGATCACGCCGAGCGCCTGCGACAGAGGCAACTTGAACCGGCGCTGAAATTCCATCGCCACGTCTTCCGGCAGTGGGCAGGTCGTGGAGACCGCGAGGCGCACGGAGGGCACGTGCAGTTCCGAACGATCCCGCGCGAGCAGGCCGAAATGAAACGGCGACGCGTAGAGCACCGTGCCTTGCCAGCGGTTCACCGCTTCAAGAAACGGCGCCGCGAGGACATGCCGGGCCAGCACCACGGTCGCGCCTTGCGCCAGATACAGCACGATGGTCACGAGGAAATGGTGCGACATGGGCAGGCACCAGATCACGGTGTCAGCGGAGGTGATGTTCAGCGCGCGGTTGGCGGCGGCGATGCGGTCGCGGATGGTCGCGTGCGTCAGCACCACGCCCTTGCGCGCGCTGGTCGTGCCGGAGGTGAAGCGGATGAAGGCGATGTCGAGTCCGTGATTATCCGCGGGCGTGGACGGTGAACATTTGGTGAGAAAACAATTCGGTGCGAGGGCCACAGCGTTGGCACCGGGGCACGGCTTCTCGCTGAGAATGGCGTCAAGTTGCAGGGTGTCCGCGATCTCCGTGACTTCCGCCCCGGTGCATTCCGTCGGCACCGGCACAACCACGGCGCGCAGACGCCACAGCGCATAGGTCAGCGCGACGTATTGAATGGAGTTGGGAAACGCGAGGCCGACGCGCGTGCCGGGTGAAAGATTTGCGGCGGAAAGGCGCTCGGCCCACACGTTCACCTCGTCCCACAGCGCGGCGTAGGTGAGGACGTTGTCCGTTTCAATCAAGGCCGGTTTTTGCGGCCAGTTTCTGGCCGCCTGCTCCAACAATCCGGTCAGATTCATGTTTCCGTTCAGCGTGAAAAGAAATTAGGCCGGGCTGATTTGGAGGGTCAACAAGTTGTTTGGTGGGCGCGACAGGGGTCGAACCTGCACGGATTACTCCATTGGATCCTAAGTCCAACGCGTCTGCCAATTCCGCCACGCACCCGCTACTTCAGACAGTATCCGCGTCGTGGCGTGCAGTGTAAATAATCGAATCCATTTCCCCAGCCCGGGACTACACTTGCACACCGCGCGCATGGCGAGGCCATGAACCAATCATGGCGGTCAGGCGCGCCGACGTGTGGAACCTTCACTTACCCTTGGCCGGAGTCCTCAAAGGTAAATTTTCCGCAGCGGCGAGATGCACCGCTTCCGATGAGTCGGGCACTTTCAGCACGGAGTTCCGTCCCCCGTACGGGTTGGGCACGCACTCTTTCGCCAGCGGATCGGGCATCCATTGGCCGTCCACCACCAGACAATATTCGTAGGCGCCGGGCGGCAACGCCGTGTCCTTCACCCAGCGGCCGCCGCCCGCTGGATGGAGGGCTTTGGCCTCGGGCTTCCATTGGTTGAAGCAACCGGCCACGCAGACCGTGGTCGCCGTGGGGTGCGTGAATTCAAAGTGGACGGGAATCAGTTGGGGACCGGGTCTCTTGGCGTTGTCGTGGTTCTTATTGTGCTTCATGACGGTAAAAATTTAAGGATGAATCCCGTGACCGTCTGGCTGCGGTCACAGGATTTTGGTCAGCAGCAATTACAGTCTTTGATCGCCTTCTCCACGGCCTCGCGGGTTTCACCCGTGCGCTTCTGGATGCGGCCGAGCAGTTCCTCTTCTTTGCCGGCGGCGAATTGCAGATCGTCGTCGGTGAGTTTGGCCCACTGCTGTTTGAGTTTGCCTTTGGCGATGTTCCAATCGCCTTTGATTTCGAGTTTGTTCATAGGTCTTTGTGTTTTGGTTGTTGTCCTGGCCGGCGTTTCCAAACGCCAAAATTATTTCACCCGGTCAAGTCTTCGCGAGCGCCACCGGTCACGCCTGCAAAACCTCCCGCACCTTTTGCATCAGTTCCTCCGGCGAGAAGGGCTTGCGCAAAACCGGCTCCTGGTGCAGCCACTCCACTTGGATGGGGACTGAGCCGGACGCCAGGATGACCGGAAGAATCATCCGCTCGGAACGCAGTTTTCGGATGAGTTCAATGCCGGTCATTTTCGGCATGTTGTTGTCGGTGATCAGGAGGTCGTAGCCGTCTGGTTCGTAACTCTCGGCCCGCAGGGCTTGCCAGCCTGCTTCGCCGTCCTCGGCGATGTCCACGCGATAGCCGGCGTGCGACAGGACTGCTGAATAGATTTCGCGCAGGTCTGCGTCATCCTCCACGACGAGAACGCGCGGATGAACTTGATTCCCGTTCTCTAAGCTCTCGCCAAGTTGGTTCGGGCTGTTTTCGGCGAAATAATTCACAATAAATTCGTGTCGGGTTTAAGTCAGCATCGGGGCAAATGATTGCTTCCGCCCCGCCGCGCCAACCGGCCGCGACGGGGCCGTGTTCATTCAAGCCACCAGCACGTCAGCGGGGTTTCGGCCTGGACTGGCCGGAAGCGTTCCCCGGCGCAGCTTGGCCGGACGTTCATCGGCCACGCCAAACTGCGTCGCGGGCTGTTCGGTCTCGCCGAACGCCTCAGTGTTGCTGCGCGAAACGGCCAACTCGGTGAGGGATTTATCGGCGGCTTTCTCCTCGTCGAGAATGCTCCGCAGAATGTTGGCTGCCGAGGCGTTCCCCAACACGCTTGCCCACTCATGCAGGCAGCCGTAGGATGCGATCTCGTAGTGCTCCACTTTTTGCGCGGCGCAAATCAGCGCGGCGTTGATGGCCGGTGAGCCTTTGAAGTCGGCCGCGATCTCGGCGGCTTCTTCCAGCAAGCCCACAGTCGCCTCGCACTTCTTGCCCTTGGCAGGTTTGCCAAACGCCTTGAAGACACGCTCGAGTTTTGCGACGTGGCCTTCCGTTTCCTTCAAGTGCGCCTGGATCGCTTTCTTCAAGTGATTGCAGGTCGCGGCCTTGATCATTTTCGGCAGCGCGCGCACGAGGCGCTGTTCGGCGTCATAGATGTCCGCCAGTTCATCGAGGAACAGGACTTCGAGTGTTTTCATAAACTTTATTGGATTGGGAACGAATGTGAATCGGCCCTGCGGCCGAGCCCTCTCGGCCGCAGGGTTAGTTTTGGCAAAATCAGCGTGTCGCCATCGCCGGCTCGCTGGGCTTGGGCGCGGTCGCCTCGCCCGTGACACAGATGTCCTGCGCCCCGGCGTGCGTGAAGATGTCCTTGGCCTTGGAGATCTCGTCCGAGTTCTCGGTGTGGACCGAGATGAGGATGTTGCCTTCCTTGATCTTGCCCTCGTAGCGTTTGGCTTCGATCTCAGGAATGCCCAGGCCGATCAACCCGCCGGCGATGCCGCCCACGGTCGCACCGATGGCCGCGCCACTCAGCGCCGCGATGATCGGACCCGCCGCGATGAACGGCCCGACTCCGGGAATGGCCAGCGCGCCGATGCCGGCGATCCAGCCCAATGCCCCACCGACGACGCCGCCCGTGCCCGCGCCGGTGATCGCGCCTTCAGGAGCCTTGGTGCTTTTCTCGTGCGCGAAATCGCGCGTCGTCCCCTTGTCGGGAAACAGCGCGGAGATGTCGTTGTTGGAGAAGTTCGCGTTCTTGAGGCCGTCAACGATACGATCGGCTTGTTCACGCGAGGTGGAGATGCAGAATACAGATTTCTTTGACATAATGTTTTGTTTTCTTGGTTTGTGTTTTTGTTGACTGAATGAATGGAGTGCGGTGGCCGCGCTTACTTCACCTCGAGCTGGTTGCTCACATTTTCCATGCGCGCGATGCTGTTCGCGATTTCACCGATGCGGGTCTTCTCCTCGGCGGAGTCCACGGGTCCGCGCAACGTGACCCGGCCATCTGTGGTGATGATTTTCACGTTCTTCGCGTTCACAGACATGTTGTCCCGGGCCAGGATCCCCTTGCGGATCTGCGCGGTCATCTCGGTGTCGGACTTGCTGCTGCCCTGATCGAGCGGCGTGAGCGTGCTGTTGTTGCGGTCGCGGACATTGCGGCGCGTGTTGTCCGCTTCTGACACCGCATTGGTGGTGAAGTAAGGATCGACTTTGTAGGCGCGATAAACGCCGTGGGCATACATGGGTTGGCCGAAGTCGGGCCATTCGCTGGACTTGAAGTGCGGCGCGCTGGCCAGCATGTCCTTCGAAGCGTCGAGCTGAAGGATGCTGCGGTCGGCGTTGTAATGCAGCGCGGTCGGCGGCACGGCGCTCAACTCATCGCCCACGCCGAGGAACCCGCCGGACGAAATGACCACGGCCACGATGCGGCCCGCCGAGAGATCGCACATGAGGCTTTCCACCTTGCCGAGCTTCTCGTCCTGCAGGTTCTTGATCCAAGTGCCCTCGAGCTTGCTGGCGCGCTGCACGTAGCCGAGTTTCGACCACGACATATTTTCACCCGCCATGCGATCCTTGTTCCAAGTGCCGTCCGCGTTGCGCGTGGCCACGGTGTTCTGGTTGTCACCCTTGTGGAGAAACACGAAATAGGGTTGTTCGCCGTAATGAGTATAGACCTCCGAGACGTGGTTGGAATCGCAGCACATGTCCCACTTGGACATGTCAAACTTGGGCGAGGCGGCCAGCTTCGCCTTGTCCGCGTCGAGGTGAACGACTTTGTTCGCGACATCGTGGTGCAACGCGCCCGGAGGCACGGCGCGCAGCGTGTCACCGACGCCGGCAAATCCACCGGTGCTCAGGATGACATTGACGATGCGTCCCGACTCCACATCCACCGCGAGGTCTTCGATTTTGCCGAGCTTCACGCCCTGATAATTTTTAACTTCCAACCCGATGAGGTCGCTGGCTTTGGCCGCGGCGTTCAGGCGGTCCCAGCGGCGCGCATGATCCATGCGATCCATGTTGCGGGTGGTGGTGTCCTGCGCCACAGCCGTGCTCGCGAAGAGCGACGCGGCGGAGGCCAGCGAGAGAAGTTGCAGTGTCCGTTTCATAATTTTTTTCAGTGTTTGATTTTTGTTATGACTAAATTTTTTGCGAGCGGCGCGCAGAGTGAGCGGCCAGATGGCGCGGTGAAATGGGGTTCTCTGCTCTGGGGTGAAACCCGACAGCACCGCGCGCCATGAATTATTTCCCGAACATCTTCGCCACGAAGAAAATCAGGATGGCCCCGCCCAGCCCGCCGCCCAGCAGAAGGTAGATGAACGAGTAACCGGCGGCGGCAACCAGCGGGACAAGAGCGAGAGTAATCATAATTTTGTTTCGTTAAGTTTCAGTTGCAAGCTGAACTAGCCGGGAGAATGCCAAGGCAAAAACCTCCGGTTTTTTCGGGTTTTTTGTGAAGCCGGGCCGGAGAAGTTCGGCAAACTGCAAGGCCCAGTGCAGATTTCAACGCGTCCGGACAAACAACCCGCGCCAGCAGGCTGGTGCGCCGCCAGAAACCACAGCGCCACCCGACCGCTGGGAGGAACAAAGGACGCCGAAGCCACTGGCTCAGTGCAACCGCGCGGCGAAAGCCGCATCACACCACCGCGTCACGTTCCGCTGCGCCACCAGCCAGCGCTTTCGTTCCGGCTGTATGTGACCGGCGGGAACATGGTCAGCCCGTCATCAATCTGCATTCACGCTGGTAACTGCCCGCCAAGAAATTTCCCGGCGTCACCCCGGTATTTCCCAGTCGCGCATGGTTCCCGCAAAACCTAACCGTCCTCATGTCATTCAACGCCAAACAAAAAAAATGAAACGACCCGGCTAGGCTGCCGATAGAAAATCGTGAGGAACACATGACCGCCCGATGGACCCGGATTTTCTGGTTGAGTTTATGGATCGCCGGTGCGTGCGCCCCGGCGGGATTGCACGGGGCGCTGACGCCGGAAAAACTCTACCAAAAAGTCCTGCCCTCGGTGATGACGCTGGAGGTGGAAAGCCAGGACGGGGAAATGTTCGTCGGCAGTGCCGTGCTCGCACTGGCCGACGATGTGGCACTGACGGCCTGGCACGTCATCGCCGACGCGCGTTCGGTTTGGGCCGTCTTTGCGGGCGGTCAACGCGTGAAAGTAATCGGGTACGTTGATTGCGACGTTCGCCACGACACAGCGTTGCTCAAGTTGGAGAAACGACTTCCCCATCGCCAAGCGGCCTTGGTCCGGGAACAGCCCTCGGTGGCCGCTCGCGCTTACGTCATCGGCGCGCCCAAAGGCTATGACTTCAGCATCAGCGATGGTCTGATCAGTCAGATACGAAGCGTCCGTGGCTCGCTCCAATATCAACTGTCCTGCCCGATCTCGCCGGGCAACAGCGGGAGTCCGGTCTTCAATCCGCGCGGGGAAGTCATCGGCATCGCCTCGTGGACGAAGGCCGACGCGCAGAACGTGAACTTCGCCATTCCCATTCAAGAATTCTCCCGTCTCAAAGTTCTGCCCCGGCCAACGACTTGGGAGCAATTGGCTGCCACTACCCGTCCGGCGCAGCCCGCCCGCGAATTGGAATCGCGCCCGAGCAACGACAACACTTCCGACAAAAAGTCAGAGGCAGGAGATTACGCCGCGTTGCAGAAGCGGCTGAATGACTCGGTGGGAAAATCCGTGACCGTCGTGGTTCAGGAAGCAGGACGAACCGACACTTTTAACTTCACCGTAAAGTAGAGATTCCCTGAGCGCAGACAAAAGACGGCTCCTCGTTCCACAGTGTTGGCCTTCCACTCTCCAGTGGGGGCGGAGAATACCCTCGCCACCGTCACCGTGTTCGCTTGAAAAGCCCGCGCCAGAGCACGCCAGTGTGCGCCGCCAAAAACCACAGCGCCGTCTGGCCGCTGGGATGAAACAAGGCCCGCTGGAGCCAGCCGGCCCAACGCAGCCGGGAGGCGAAAGCGGCATCGCACCGCCGCGCCACTTTCTGCTGCGCCACCCGCCAGGTCATTTCGTTCCGGCTGTATGCGGCCAGCGGTTCCATCGCGAGTTCCGCCGACTCGAACGCCAGCGACATGCCGTTGCCCGTGACCGGCGGGATCATCGTCAACGCGTCGCCGAGGCAACATTCCGTCCGGGCCAGCGCGCGTTGTGGTCGCAGGGAAATTCCAGCGACAGACGAAAATGATTCTTCGATGAACTCCGCTCCGGCGAGCCGTGCGCGCAGCGCGGAGCCGTCCGGCCCGCGCAACCATTCCGGCCAGCGCCCCGCCAAATCCGGCTCCGTGGTCCGGCTGCGAAAGAGTCCGCACACATTCACCACATCGCCCGCGAGACGGCACAGGCCGACGTAGCCGGAAGGCACAAGGTGCATTTCCAAGTCCGCGTGGAGCGTCACGTTGCGCGCGTGAGCCTTGAGGGCGAAGAGCCGCCAGCCCTCGACTACCGGCTGCGCACGACGCCCGCTGGCCCGCACGATGCCGTCGGCAAACTCCGGCTGCATCCACCGCTCGCGCTCGCGCAGGACGCCCCCGAGCCGCTGAAACTCGCGGGTCAGCAGTTCATCCAGCACGAAACGCGACAGACACCACGCGGGTTGCGGCAGCGTTTGCTGAAGCTCACGCCCAGGCGCGGAAAAAAATCTCGCCGTCGTCGCCGTGTGAACACCGGCCTGCCGCAACTTCTCCGCGAGGCCGAGTCGTGTGAGCACGGCCTGACCCTGGCCGCTGATGAATTCACCGCAGACGCGGTGACGCGGATACCGTCCCGCTTCGATGACCGTCACCGGCACGCCGCGCTGGCGCAGACCGAGGCCCAGCGTCAGCCCCGCCAGTCCGCCACCGACGATGAGGATGGGTTTCATGGTTTCACTTTCGCCGGGCCACGAAACAGTGGCTGAACAAACCGCTCGCTTGGTCGCGCAACTGCCACCGGACAACGGACGGCCAGAGCGCGGACAATTCACCACCCGCAAACCCCGCTCGCACACTCACCCGCGCGTCGTGCCGCGTGATCGCGTTGCAACCGATGAGTCCGAGGAGCCGCGAGGCCGCCAGCGGGAGCGCGGCGCGGCGCGGTTCACAAGCCACAAACACATGGGTGCGCGCCGCCGCGAAGGCCAGCAATTCACTCAGCCGTTCTGTTTGAAAATGATGCAAGAACAGATTCGCCAGCAACCAGTCGGCGGGTGGGCCGGGCTGCGCGAGCCACTCGAAGACATCGGCCTGCACCACTTGCACGTCCCAGCCCAGAGCCTGAAACGCCTGCCGCGTCTCTGCGCGGACGAGGTTCTGGCGGTCCACGAGCACGGCGGTGATTCTCACTGCGCGTGCGGGCCAGCGCGCGGCGAGACGCAGCAGGAAAGTTCCATCGCCCGCGCCGAGTTCGACGACGCGACGCGGAGTGGAAGGGGAGATTTTGCGCAAGGCGCGGTGAAAAATTCCGGCGTGGCCCATCCACCAGTTCACGCGCTGCAAATCACCGCGCGACTCGATGGCTGCGGGCGCATCGGCGGGCAGTTCATCAAGCCACTCGGGTTCAACGCGTCGGAGCATAAGCCGTTCACTCCACGCGCAGCAGTGCGCCGTGACAACTGAAGCCCGCGCCGAACGAGGACAGCCACCACCAGCCGCCCGGATTGTTTTCCGCCAACGCCTTCTGCAACGCGAAGAGGACAAACGGGCTGCTGATATTGCCGCAGTCGCGCAACAAGTCCGCGCTGTGCCGCACATCGCTCTCGGATAAATGCAGTCGCTCACGCAGCGCCGCGAGCACTTCGCGTCCACCGGCGTGCAGAACCCAGCCGGTGATTTCTTCGCGCGTCACACCGGCGCGATGGAGGGTTTCGGTGAGAACGGTTTCGGCGTGCCGGGCGGCGAGCGCGGGAACTTCGCGAGAGAGAATGTTCCGCAGCATCCCGCCCTGGTGCTCGAAGCGCAGCAAGTCGCGGTCAGCGGGACTGAGCGTCGTACCCGCCGCCGTCCATTCCACGCGGCGCGTGTCGGGACGCGCCGTGGCGGAGAGCACCGCTGCCGCCGCGCCGTCGCCGAAGAGACACGCGCTCACGAGCACGCCGGGATCGTTGTCCAAATAAAATGCTGCGCTGCACACCTCGACGCAGACCGACAGCACCTTCTGCGCACGGCCCGAGGCCAGCAATGCCTCCGCCGTGCGGAGATTCGGCAGCGCGGCCCCGCAGCCTTGCCCCACTAAATCGAGCGCGAGCACATCCGAGCGCAGCCCCAACCGCTCGCTCACGTAACTGGTCAGCCCCGGACAGAGGTAGCCGGTGCAAGTGCTGATCAGCACCGCATCGATCTCGGTGGGGGAAGTGTTCGCGTCCGCCAGCGCGCGTTCGGCGGCCTGCGTGGCGAGCATCGGCGCGTGCCGGGCGAAGCGGGCCTGCAACGCGTCCGGCGTCAGGTCGAAGGCGGTTTGCAGATCGTCCAGGGCGAGATGACGGGTGGCGATGCCGTTGTCGCCAAGCAACACTTTCTTGAGCACGGCGCGGCTCCGGGTGCCGAGACCGGCGAAGGCCGCCGCCGCTTGCAACGCGGTCCAGCAGTCGCGCTGCGTGTAGCGCGTGGCGGGAAGAGCCGTACCCAAACCAATGAAGAACATGAACTACAGTATCTTGAAACCACGATCCCTGACGAGCCGGTTCACTCTCGAAGCAGGATGAAAGGCACGGGTTGTCGGGGCTATGGGGTGTTCACTGTAGCTGAGGTCGAGAAGAACGGACGGCTTCGACATGGCTTGTCCTGACCTTTGCTGAATCTGCCTACCCTTCTTCATGAGAAAATCCGTGGCGGACTAGTGCTCATGGGTTTGCGCCCGGCGTGGTTCGCTCCCTCTGCGGGCGGCGCAGCGCGACCCACCACACCCACACGACCAACACCACCTGAAGCGGCAGTCGCGCCCACAGCATCCAGGGCGGCATTCCAAAACGCTCCGCATGAAGGGCCATGTGGATGTTGGCGGGAAAAACCGCGACGAGCAACGCGAGCAAACCCCACCCCGCCGCGCGCCGCAGCGGACGAATGAGCAGACCCAGTCCACCCGCGATCTCAGCCCACCCGCTGACGATGACCAGAATCTTGGGTGAGGGAAATCCGGGCGGGACGATGCGTTCATAAAAGTGCGGATGCAAAAAATGATTCACCCCCGCGAAGATAAAGAAAAGCGCGGCCAGCCAGCGCCACGCGACTCGCATTGATTCACCGCAAAAAAAGGATTTCCACCGTTCCATATCTCTGGCTGTTCATGATTTTTTCTCACCCACGATCCCGCCGCCGCAAGCTAACTCATGCTTTGAAGCAAGAAGGTGTTCATCCCGTCACCGAACGAAAAGGAATATCCGCGCGTCGCGACTGTCCCGCCGCAGAAGGGTCGGGTGGCCTCGGCGGAAACCACCCTGTTCATCGTCGGCCCCAGTTCACAGGCGCGTTGTGGGGAAGCGCAGGTGCCGGGCGCGTCTTCAGCGCCGGGTGGAGGCACCTTTTCGTTGGCGTCTTTCTTCGAGCAGCGTGCGGCGCAGTTCCAGTTCCGTCATCACCAAATGACTCAGCGCGCGCAAGTCCGCTTTTTGTCCGGCGGTCAAGGTGCGGAGGTTTTTGTCGATGACGCAAATCGTTCCCAAGGCCCGATTGTCCGGCGTGATCAGGGGAACGCCGGCGTAGAAGCGATACTGCGGACCGGACGCCACCAAAGGATTGAGCGCGAAACGCGGGTCGCGACGCGCGTCGGGAACGATGAAGACTCCCCGTTGCATAATCGTGTGGGCGCAAAAAGCGAATTCGCGCGGAGTTTCCCGGAGACGAACTCCGACCTTGGCCTTGAACCATTGACGGGCGTTGTCGATCAGCACCACCAGCGCAACCGGTGTGTCGCACACATGCGAGGCCAGCCGGACGATCCCGTCGAAACTCCTTTCCGGCGGTGTGTCCAGAATGTCGTAGTGATGCAGAGCGGCCAGACGCTGCGCTTCATCTTTCGGCATGGGAATTTTGAACCCAGTCGATTTGCGCCAATCAACCGGCAGTGGGTTCTTGGCGGCTTCTGATGGTTTTTGCTTTTTCATGCTGGTCGATGGCCTTGGTCTTCCGCTAGTGCTCGAATCATAATTGCCGGCGAAATATGCCTGCAAGCTCATCGAACATTTTACCGATCTTCGACCGGTTCTTGAATTCCGCCCGCGTCATCAACCGGGACTTGCGCTTGTCGTCCTTGAACACCTTCACCTGTTCGACAGCAAAGGCCGCGTCGTAAATGTTCAGGTTGGCTTCGTCGTTGAGGCGAAAGGAGCGGTCGTCAAAGTTCGTCGAGCCGACCGAGACCCACACGTCGTCCACGATGAGGACTTTGCAGTGGTACATCGTGGGCTGGTATTCGTAGATCTCCACGCCGCCATCGAGCAACTCGGCCCAGCGGGAGCGACTCGCACTCTGGACGATTTTCGCGTCGGAATGGGGGCCGGGCACAATGATCTCAATTTTCACCCCACGCTTCCGAGCGGCCAGGAAGGTCTCGATGGCCAGATCGTCCGGGACAAAATAGGCCGCCGAGAGCCGGATGGTGTTGGTGGCCGAGGCAATCGAGAGCAGATACATGAGGCGCACGCTTTCGCTGCCCTCACTGTGCGAGCTTTTGAAGACTTGCGCCCGCGAATCACCCACCGGTTTGAGTTCGGGAAAATATTCCTGACCGAACAAAACCCTGGCCCTCGTCTTGATCCAGTTGTCGGTGAAGGCCGCCTGCATTTGCGCCACGGCCGGTCCCTCGATCTGATAATGCGAATCGCGCCAGTGGTCTTTCGACTGCGCGTGCCCGGTCCACAGGTCGGCGATGCCCACGCCGCCGGTGAACCCGACGCGACCATCCACGACCAGCAGCTTTCGGTGCGTGCGGTTGTTGATCCGGGCCAGCGTGTACCAGTGGAGAGGATGATAGCGTTCCACTTCCACCCCGGCTGATTTCAGATCTTCCAGAAACTTTTTCTCGATCTTGCCGGTGCCCACCGCATCCAGCAGCACATGCACCTTCACGCCGGCCCGGGCGCGCTCGCACAACGCCTCCGAGAATTGTTTGCCGATGTCGCCGGACCAGTAGATGTAGGTCTCGAAGGTGATCGTTTCACGCGCGCCACGAATGGCCGCGAGCATGGCGGGGAAAATCTCGTCGCCGTTTTGCAACGCGGTGACGCGGTTGCCGGCCAGGATGCCCGGTCCGAGCAAATTCCCCATCGTGCGGAGGAACTGCGGATCACTGACGGCAAAGCGATGCCTGAGCTGGTAGCGAACCTGTTTTTCGCCGGCGCGGAGATTCAAAGTCAGCAGGGTCAGAAAGACCGTCACCACTATCGTTATGAGGATCATGAGCGGCATCTTGGTTTTCGGGAACCGTTTCTCTTTTTCACGCGGCATAGGTTGGCTCATGAACCAGGGGGTTTCTTTCGCCGCTTGTGGTCCTGAACGAAAATGGAGATGACGAGCCAGAAGCCGCCCGCCGCCGCGCACAGGAAACAAAGCATGGCCAGACCGGGATAACCGAACATTTGAAAATCCGTTTTGGTTTGCGTGAGCGTGGAAGCACCCATGATAAGCGCAGCCAAGACGATGCCGGCGGTGATGCGATTGGCGATCTTCTGAAACCCTTCCAGCATGATTTTCGTGTCCGGCACCTGGACTTTCACTTCCAACTCGCCGTCCGCGACCGTGTCCATCACGCGGTTGATTCGCGAAGGCAGGCCACCGACGAAGTCCTTCATTTCCAGCAACGCGCTCAGCGCGCTGCCTTGCGTGGCCTGCTTGCGCATGCGCCGCGTCATCAGTTCGCTGACGTTGCGGCGGATGGAGGCATTGGGATCAAAAGTGGGATCAAGAATTTTTCCAACCTCGTCCAATTGCAGGAGCGTTTTGCCGAGGAGCGTCAGTTCACTGGGAACAAACACGCCGTTGTCCGCCGCATTCATCGTCACTTCGAGGATGGACTTGCCGACGTTCAGATTTTGCAGGCCCAGCCCCTGACGTTGCGCGATCAGTTGCGCGAGGCGACGGCGAAATTCCACGGAGTTAAAATTCTCCGCCGTCTGGCTGATGCGGATCACAATGTCAGCGACCTGGTCGCTGTTGCCCTCGCTCAAGGCCAGCAGGAGCTTCAGCAAA
>JAYVQC010000173.1:0-21492 GCA_043757045.1 Akkermansia sp.
GACGCGGCTACAGGAATGATCGCCGGCTCCGCGCGCGCTCCCGCGGCATTCGGCGTCGGGTCCACGAACACGCGCCCGTCCTTCACCCGCACATTGAACGTCGGCACCTTCTCCACAAACGGCGGTGGCGACGCGCCCGTCTCCGGCACGTATTGATAGCCATGCCACGGGCAGGTGATGCAACCGTCAATGATGCGCCCTTCGCCCAGCGGCCCGTTCTGGTGCTGGCACACATTTGAGATGGCAGAAATTTTCCCGTCGTATTTGAAGATGGCGACGCGCTCGCCGGACAGGCAGACGATGCGCGCCCGGTTCTCCACGATGTCATCCACGCCGCAGACGTTCACGAACGTGCCGCCAGCATCCTGCTGGCGTTCTTCCCCACGCCAGCGAGACGCTGGCGGCACGCTGCGATCCGCCGCCCGTTCACGCCAACCAGCCACAACATGCAATCCCAGCACGGTCACAAAGCCCGCCGCCGTTGCCACCACGTAGTAGAGACTTCCTTCCGCCTGCAACACGCCCAAGGCGACGTGCAGCACCAGCAGCGCATACGCGAAATAGACCAGCATGTGCAGCGCCTTCCAAACCGGCGCGTTCAGGTTCGCCAGCCAGAAGTCATGGCTCGTCGCCGCCATGAGCAACAGGATGACGAGCGCGATAAAGCCCAGTGGTTGAAATGGAATTCCCAGCGGCGATCCGCGCGACGGGTCCGAGACAAAGATGCTGAGAATCGGATTCACGTCGCTGCCCGCGTGATACGTGACGACGACCAGCACCGCGTGAACGAGTGAGAGCAGCGCCATCGTCACGCCCGCGTGGCGGCGATTGTAGAGCAACGGCAGAAAAGTTTTGTTCAGCCGGCACAGCGGCCCGATGCAGAGGATGATGTGCAGCAAGACAAACGCCGCCACGCCGAAGGCGCGCATCAGCAGAATCTCATCCGTGATCAGCGGAAAGCGCAGCTTGGTGCCGACGATGAACACGGCGAGGAACGCCGCGACTCCGCCCGCCAGCGTGAAGTCGTAGAGACGCTTCTGCCGGTTCCACTGCACCGCTTGGTATTCAACGCCCATGAAGTCTTAACGCGGAACGCCGGTCTCTGACCCGGCGCGAACAGATTGTGTTGCACCCGCCGGTTCGGAGATCGGCGCTCCAGAAAGCGGCACCGCCCGCCGCGCCAGAAGCGACGCGACGAAGGCCAAAGGAATCAGCACGGCCAGAAACAAAACCATCCGCCGATGGCGCTGGCGCAAAGCACGAGTCACGGCCCGGTCCCTTCCGTCCTCTTGGTCCCATCCGCGCCCGAGAACCACCGCTTCGCCAAAAGCGGCCACAGAAAAACTGTTCCCGGAACAATGAGCACACGGAAACCCCAACTGCCCCGCGCCGCGTGCGGGTCAATGCGCTTCACGCCCACGAGCACGAACGAAATCGCGAACACGAATCCGCACGCGAGATAAATCCCGCAGGCGATGAGCAGGGCGGCCATCATGGAATGCGCTCCGTCGTCATGAGTTTATGATTTCTTGTTTGCGTCAGGCGTCGCCTGTTGCGCGGATTGGTCGCGGCCAGGGCGTGAACCTTACACGCCTTGGCGCGCGGGCGTCTCGCCGCCAGCGCATACCCGGCGGACGAGACACCCGTGCTCCGCGACTGGGGTTGTAAGGATTCCCCGGCGCACACGACTCATCTCCAGCGGGCCACACCGTCCCGCCCTAAAAATGATTCTCTCAAAAAAAAACGTCGCATCGCTGAAGGCCGGGCTGAACGCGGTGTCCCCGGATTGCCGGCAGGTTTCTCAATGGCAATCCGACACCAGCGCGCCGCTCTCGTCATCCAAGCGCGTCGGCCTCCGCCTGCACCTGCTCCTCTGCGCTTGGTGCCGACGCTACGGAAAACAGGTTCGATTTCTCCGAACCGCCGCCCACGAACACACCGACGAATGTGGGACACACCCAACGCCGGTGCTTTCCACCGAACGTCGCGAGCAGATGAAACAGTCCTTGCGCGACATGCCGAAGTAATTTTCTCCACTCCTCACCATGCCAACACTCATCGAAACCGCGCGCCTGCTGACCAGCGCCCGGCTTACGCGACGCGGCTCGCGCGCGGACTCGCCGACGTGCGCGCCGCGCAGGAGTTGCGCTACGCCGTCTTCAATCTCGAACTGAACGAAGGGCTGGCCGAGTCCGCCGCCACGGGGCGCGACGCCGATCCGTTCGATGACGTGTGCGACCATCTGCTCGTTGAGCATTTGCCCACGCGCGAAGTCGTCGGGACGTACCGGCTGCAAACAGGTGCGACGGCGGCGGCGCAGCTTGGCTACTACAGCGAACAGGAATTTGATTTCGCGCCGTTCGAGTCGTTGCGCCCGGAGATGGTCGAACTCGGTCGCGCCTGCGTGCATCAGGAGCATCGCAACCTCATCGTGCTCGGCCTGCTGTGGAAGGGTATCGCCGACTACGCGCGCGAACGGGGGGGGCGGTATCTGTGCGGATGCAGTTCGCTCACTTCGCAGGACGCGGCGGTCGGCGCTTCGGCCTACGCGGACTTGTGCCGACGGAATCTCGCGCCGGTCGAGTGGCGCACGCACCCGTTGCCGCATTACGAATGTTCGCTCGAACAACTCACTGCCGAGCCGGTGAAGATTCCGAAACTGCTCCGCGCCTACCTCAGCATGGGCGCGAAAATCTGCGGCCCGCCCGCGCTGGATCGCGAGTTCAAGACGATTGATCTCCTCACGCTGCTCGATTTGGAAACCCTGCCCGCTCTGGTGCGCGCCCGATTTCTCAGTTGATGAACTCCGCCGCTCGCAAAGTGATGAATGCCATCCGCGTTACCCTGCGGCTCTGTCGGCTGAGTGCGGAGTTGATGATGGCGGCGTGCAGGCTGGTGATCCACGGGGCCAAAGCGGCGTTAAAGCGACCGCACTCCAAACGCTTCGCGAGTGAGGAGGCGTCTGATGCTGCGCGCCAGCGTTTGGAGTGCGGTCGCTTGAGCGCCGCTTTTCCGCAGGCTGTCTCTTCAACCAATTCACACCACCGCGCGCTTTGGTTGCATCACCTCTGTCGTCGCCTGTTGCCGATCTTCGGCGTGGAACTGAACGTCACCGGTCCTGTTCCCGCGCGCGGCCTGCTGATCGCAAATCATCTCAGCTACCTCGACATCATCGTGCTCGCGTCGCGCACGCCGTGCGTCTTCGTGGCGAAGAGCGAGGTGAAGTCTTGGCCGGTGTTCGGCTGGTTCGCGCAGCGGGCGGGGACGATTTTCATCAATCGCCGCAGCCGCCGCGATGCGGTGCGCGCGACGGAAGTGATTCGCGCCGCGCTCGACGAGGGCGCGCTGGTCGTGCTGTTTCCCGAGGGCACTAGTTCGAGTGGTGCGACGGTGCGGATGTTCAAGTCGTCGTTGTTGGAAGCGGCACAGGGCCAAACTCCAAGCTCCAACCCGCCGCGTTCAATTTCTGTCGCCGCCTTGAACTACGAATTGAGCGATGGCGAGGCGGCGCAGGACGTTTGCTACTGGGGCGACCACACGCTGGTGCCGCATCTGTTAAAACTGCTGTCGAAGCGCCGCGTGCGCGCCTCCGTTTCCTTCGCCCGGGTGCAAAATACCTGGCGTGATCGCAAGAAGCTGGCGGTGCAATTGCACGAAGAAGTGACGGCACTGCACACGGGGTTGCGTTTGGAACGGAGCGCCGGTCTCCGCGGCGGAGTGTCCGCGTCCGCCTTGCGTGCCGGGTCGGAGACGAGCGATCCACTTTCCGAGCCGACAGCGGCCTTCACTTCGTCGCTCACTTCGCACCTTCAGACTCACGCATGAAAATCATCCTCACCTGCGGCCCCAGTTACGAACCGATTGATGGCGCGCGGCGCATGACGAACATGTCCACCGGCACGCTCGGCATCGCGCTGGCGAACGCGCTCACGGACGCGGGCCACGAAGTCATCTGCCTCAAGGGCGAGGGTGCGACGTGCGCCGAACCGCTGCGTGCGGCGCGCGTGCTGCCGTTCAGCACGAATGACGACCTGGCTGCAAAACTGGAACGGCTCTCGCACACGTTCGCCGCCGACGCCGTGCTGCACGCCGCCGCGCTCTGTGATTTCAAAGTCGCGCGCATCCTCGCGGTGGACGGCGAAAGTGCGGCTGGAAGAAAAATTTCCACGCGTCTGGGCGAGGTGACGCTGGTGCTCACCCCGACCTTGAAGGTGTTGCCAAAACTGCGGCTCTGGTTCCCGCGTGCCCTCATCGTGGGCTGGAAATATGAGCTGGCCGGCACGCGCGACGACGCCTTCGCCGCGGCCTGGCGTCAACTGCACGAGTGCGACAACGACGCCTGCGTGCTGAATGGCGCGGCCTACGGCTCGGGCTTCGCAGTGTGCGAGCCGAAGCAGCGGGAGCGGCGATGCCCGGACTCGACATCGTTGGCGGAGTTTTTCATCGAGTGGCTGACGGCGAAGTCGGCCTGCGTTGTGTAGCCGTGGCTGTGAAGCCGCGGCCATATTCCGAGTGAGCCGCCGGGGAATAGATGGCCGCGCTCTCACGAGACGCGGCTACGGGATTTAGGTGTAAGGTTCCGCCGCCGCCCACGACCAACCGCGCAATGATTACTCTGAAAACTTTTGTCGCCGTCTTCGCGCTCGCCACCGCGCTCGCCGCATCCGCCGCTGCGCCGGCTGATTTCACGGTTCAATCGCCCACTGACGGCACGACCTTCCGACTGTCCGAAGCGCGCGGCCAATACGTGGCGTTACATTTTTTGCTCAAGTCGGAATGCCCGTTTTGCCTCAAGCACACGGCGGAGTTCTCCATGAAAGCACCGACGCTCGCCGGCGTGCGCCAGATTTTTCTGAAGCCGGATTCGGAAACGGAAATCAAATCGTGGGCGGGCAAGCTCAAGGGTGACCAGCCGACGATTTATCGCGACGCCAACGCAAAACTCGCGACGGAGTATGGCATCCCGGACGGCTACAAATTCCACGGCCAGACGGTGCATTATCCCGCGCTCGTGCTTCTTGATCCCAAGGGCCAGGAGGTCTTCCGCTACATCGGCAAGGGCAACACCGACCGCTATTCGTGGGACAAGTTTGTCGCCAAAGTGGCCGAACTCGGTGCCGGGACCAAAGCGGTCGCTCCGGTCAAGAAGTCCGCCAACCTCAAGGAATACAACCTGCCCGCGACCAAAGTGGCCCTGGGCGGCTACGATCCCGTGGCCTATTTCACACAAGGCAAGGCGCTCAAAGGTTCGTCGGAACTGAGCGCGAGGCACGACGGTGTGACGTATCAGTTCGCGACCGAGGCGGATCGCGCGATGTTCCAGGCCGCGCCGGAAAAATATCTGCCGACCTACGGCGGCTGGTGCGCGACGGCTATGGCGAAGGGTGAAAAGGTGGAAACTGATCCGACGAATTTCAAAGTCACCGACGGGCGGCTGTTCCTGTTCTTCAAGGCATTCTACGCCAACGCGCTCAACGACTGGAAGAAGGACGAGCCGGCGCTGACTGCCAAAGCCGCCGCCAACTGGAAGCGCATTTCGGGGGAGTGATTCCTCACGACCCGTAGCCGCGGCTGTGAAGCCGCGGCCATGCCTCGGGAACGTCGCACGAAAAATGGCCGCGCTCTCACGAGACGCGGCTACGAATGAAAGCTGTAAGGTTCACCCGCCAACCACGACCAATCCCGCATGATGCCCATGTGCAAAGCCAAGACCATCACGAGCTGGATTCTGCAACTCGTCGCCGCCGCGATTTTGTTCCAGACGCTGTTCTTCAAATTCACCGGCGCGGCGGAGTCGAAATTCATCTTCCAGACGCTCGGCGTGGAACCGTGGGGGCGCATCGCGAGCGGGGTGGTGGAATTAATCGCGGTCGTGCTGCTGCTCGTGCCGCGCACCGCCGCCCTCGGCGCGATGCTGGCCTGCGGCGTGATGAGCGGGGCAATTTTCAGCCACGTCACCAAGCTCGGCCTGGTGGTGCAGAACGACGGCGGGCTGCTCTTCGCCCTCGCGCTCACGGTGTTTGTGTGCTGTGCCGTCGTGCTGACTATTCGGCGTCGGGAAGTCCAGGCCATCCTGCGCACGCCGCTGCATCGCGGGCCGTGCTCGTGTTCGACGCAGCCCTGAAATTTTGAATCATCCATGAACTTCCCAACCGCTCCTTGTGCATCCCCGGCGGCCCGCGTGCTCCCGGTGGAATTTGAAACCGGCCCGACGGCTTCCTCCGGCGGGCACGACGAAGCTGCGCGCCGTGTGCTCGCCGCGGCCGTGGAAATTCTCGCGCAGGGCGAAGATCTGCTCACCGCACTGTCGGCGGAGAATTACACGCGTCGCGTGCCCGTCGTCTTCAACGCGAGCATCGGCGGACACTACCGGCACTGCCTGGATCATTTCACCAGCCTGTTGCTCGGACTGGATGCGGACGAGGTGGACTACGATCACCGCAAGCGCGATCCGCGTATCGAGAGCGATCCAGCTTTCGCCCTTGAACTCACGGCCCAAATGCGACGCACCCTGGAACAACTGCCGCCTGAGCCGCTCGGCGCGGTGGTGCGCGCCCGTTGCGAAGTGAGCTACGCACATGGCGATTCGCCGGTGACGCGCTCGACGCTGGCGCGCGAATTGACCTACTGCATCGCCCACGCGATTCACCACTACGCACTCATTGCGGTGATGGCGCGACTCCTGGAGTTGAAATTGCCGGATCATTTCGGCGTCGCGCCGAGCACTGTGGCCCACCAGAAAAATCTCAACCACGGATAGCACGGATGAACACCGAGGTCTGGCAGGCGGTGGCGCTGGCGTTGAGCACGTTTGTGCAGGAGGACGCGCCGACGATTGGCGCGGCGCTGCTGGCGGGCGCAGGAAAACTGGACTGGCGCGTGGCGTTCGTCGCGTGCTTCGCGGGCATCTGGATTGGTGACGCGTTGCTCTACCTTCTGGCGCGCGGCGCGGGACGTCCCTTGCTCGCCACGCGGCTGGCGCATCGCTTTGTGAAAACAGAATCGCTCGCGCGCGGCGAGGCGTGGTTCGCGCGACGCGGAACATGGGCGCTGGTCGCCAGCCGGTTTGTGCCCGGGCTGAGATTGCCCACGTATCTGGCGGCTGGATTCCTGCGCGTGTCGTTTCCGAAGTTTCGCCTCGTGACCGGCGGTGCGGTGTTGGTGTGGACGGCGGCCTTGTTTCTCGCGGCGCATTGGCTGGGTGAGCAGGCGCAATCCGCGTTTCAAAATTCTGGCGGCGCGCTGGCCCTGGCCGGTGGTGTGATGCTCGGTGGCATCGTGATCTGGCGCAGTGGAGCGCGGGCTTTAGTCCGCTTCAACGTCCGGTCGGCGGACAGCACTCTCCTTCCAAACGTCTCTCCAATTATCACGGTGAAGCGGCCTGAAGTCCGCGCTCCGTGGCGGCTTGGTGTTTGGTTTGCACGCTGGACGCATTGGGAATTTTGGCCGGCGTGGCTGTTCTATCTTCCGGTGATCGTGAACTACCTCGGGATCGCGATTCGCTATCGCGGCCTCACGGTGCCGACGGCGGCGAATCCGGGAATTTTTTCCGGTGGCATCGTGGGTGAATCAAAGATGGCGACGCTGCACGACTTATTCGCGACGAGTCCCGAGTTCACGGCGGAAGCGCGACTTGTGGTGCGCGGCCATCCTGGCGGCCCGGCGGGCGAGACGTCCGCGCTTCTGGGTGGAGATTATCCCTTCATCCTCAAGCCTGACGTGGGGCAACGCGGCGTGGGGGTGAAGCTGATTCGCAACAAGCGGCAAGCCGAGGAATACCTCCGCAGCACGACCGCGCCGCTTATCGCACAAACCTACGCACCCGGCCCGCATGAGGTCGGCGTGTTCTACTACCGTTTCCCCGGTGAAGCGCGCGGGCGCATCTTCGCCATCACGGAAAATTTTTTTCCGACGATCACCGGCGATGGAATTCGCACCGTCGAGGAACTGATCTGGAGCGATGCTCGGGCGCGATTCATGGCGGGAAAGTATCTGCGCCGACTCGGAGAGCGGCGCTCCGAGGTGTTGCGCGCGGGCGAATCACTGCGACTTGTCGAGGCGGGCAATCACGCACAGGGCTGCATCTTCCGCGACGGCGCGCATCTCCACACCGAGGAACTGGAACGCCGCATTGATGAAATTTCCCAGCGGCTCGACGGCTTCTACATCAGCCGCTACGACATCCGCTACTCGTCGGACGAGGAACTGCGCGCCGGGAAAAATTTCCAAATCATCGAACTCAACGGCGCGGCGTCTGAAGCCACGAACATTTACGACGCGCGCAATTCTTTGTGGAGCGCGTATCGCACGCTGTTCCGCCAGTGGGGACTCGTCTTCGCCATCGGCGCGGCAAATCGCGCACGCGGCACCGCGCCGGATCGCCTCACCCCATTGTGGCGCGCGTGGCGCTTGGCGACGCGGGGCATGGCGGAATTGCCGATGGCCGACTGACACCGCCCCAGAACCAAATGTGTACCGTCACCTTTCTCGCTCGCCAGAACGGCTACGCGCTTGGCATGAACCGCGATGAACAACTCACGCGCGTGCGTTCTTTGCCGCCCGCGCGAACAGAACTCAATGGCCACGCCGTCCTGTTTCCTTCCGAGCCGGGCGGTGGCACTTGGGTTGGAGTGAATGACGCGGGAGCAGCCTTGGCCTTGATCAATTGGTATTCCGTTCCAGCCCGAGTCTCGGGGCACTCCATCAGCCGGGGCTTGGTCGTTCGATCCGCGCTTGCTCTGAATGCCGCGTCGGAGGTGGATTACGACTTGCAGATGTTCTCGCTGGACCGAACCAATCCATTTCGTCTCCTCGGCGTCTTCCCAAAAGAGAAGCACCTCATCGAATGGCGCTGGAATCTTTCACGACTGGAACGGCTCGAACACAGTTGGAAAACGAACATCTGGATTTCATCCGGCCTCGATGAATCCGGGGCGGAAAGAAGCCGGCGCGAGACTTTCCAGGCCAGCCTCCGAAACCAGCCCGTGCCGAATCTCGACTGGCTTCGCGCCCTCCACGCATCGCACGCGCCAACGCCCGGCCCTTATTCTGTCTGCATGCATCGCCAGGACGCCGCGACCGTCAGCTACACCGAAATCTCCGTGCGCGATTCCACGGCGCACCTGTCGTATTTGGCCGGGCCTCCTTGTTGCCACCGGGGACGAGATCTCCAGACCCTGGTGTTGTCCCCGGCTGGCCCACTTGGCTGACGGCATCGCGTCCCCAAATCGTCCCCACTTGTTCACCGCCCCCGCAGAAGCCCATTTTAATTGGTGCCGGTGGCGGGACTCGAACCCGCACGACTTTTTTAGGGTCCCGGGATTTTAAGTCCCGTGCGTCTGCCATTTCGCCACACCGGCAACTAACTGTTTGTTGGATTTTTAGCAAACCCAGCAGAAAGAACTCGCGTCTGTGCTACTTTTTGTGCTACTTTATCGGCATGAAAGCAATCGTTACCGCGTGCGAGAACACGCCTCTTGCTACCACCGGCACAGAGCGCCCTGACCATGTCGCTACCTTCTCCAAAGTCGTAGATGGGCGCAAGCAGCCAATCCGCGGCTTGTGGGAGCGCAATGGTCGTTTCTACGCCCAGCTCACCATCGAGGACGCTGCTTCCGGTCAGAAGAAAACCAAACGCGTGCCGTTGGCGGACAAGGATGGCAAGCCGGTCCAGTCGGGGGCAGTGGCGCGCGAGGCGTTCGAGCGGTTGAAGGTGTTGCGCACGGATCAGGCACTGCCGGTCTTGAAGCGCACCCCGAAGTTCTCGGAGTTCGTCGAGCGGTATCTCGCGCACATTCGCGCGGGCGTTTCGGAAAAGATGAAACGGGACACGACCATCGCCAAAGAGGCGGCTTCGCTCAAGCGGTGGCGTGAACTCATCGGTGACCTCCGTTTGGATCAGGTGAAGAGGGCGCACGTCAACGCCTTCATGGCGAAGCGCAAGGCGGCGAACATGAGCAACCGCACGGTGAACCTGGATGTGATTATTTTCCGCAACGTGATGAAGCACGCCGTTGATGAGGGGCATATCGTCATCCTGCCCACTTTGAATCTGCGCCCACTGAAGGTGGCGCAGAAAAAGCGGTCGTTGTTCACGCCGGCGGATCTCGAGAAACTTTGCGCGGCTGCCGGTGGGACGCGGGAAAACAGCAAGGGCGCATCAGTGCCGGTGACGAAAAACGCGCAAGAGTTTGTGGATTATCTGCGACTGCTCGCGTTCAGTGGCGCCCGCCGGAATGAGGCGTTGCGGTTGCGCTGGCGCGACGTGGATTTCGAGCGCGAGCAACTGACGGTCGGCGCGGAGGGTGACGCGAAAAATTCCCAGGCGCGCGTCGTGGATTTCAACGCCAGCCTCAAGACGCATCTGGAAGCGATGCACACGCGCCGCGCGCCGGATTCGCAATGGCTCTTTCCGTCGCCTCAGCGGGGTGACAAGGATATTCACGCGCAGACGTTCCGCGAGTCGCTGGAACTGGCGCGCAAGGCGGCAGGGATCGGGGCGGTCGGCTTCCACGATCTTCGGCATCTGTTCATCTCGTTCTGTGTGATGTCGGGAATTGATTATATGACGATTGCCAAATGGGTCGGGCACAAGGACGGTGGCGTGTTGATAGGTAAGGTGTATGGACACCTCGCGGACACGCACGCCAAGGCGCAAGCGAAGCGGCTGAGTTTTGAACCGCAACTGGTGGCGGCGTGAGGCCGCGCCGGGCTGAACTGGATGGGGGAAGCGATGGCCAAAAAGAAAAAGTCAAAGGCGACGGCGATAGCGGAGAACGGCTCCGCGCCCCCCGCCTTTACCTACAAGTTCAACTTCACCGCCACAGGCGAGCAGATTCAGGCGCTCATGAAAGAGCCAGCCTTGGTAGTGAAGGTGAAATTGGACAAGCCGCTCCTCTGGCAAGGAGTGACGTATCGCTGGTTCGTCCATCCCGTCAGGTTCACGCCGGAAGGCAAGCCGGAGAATCTCGGCCCCCAGATTTTCTGCCGGGACGAGGCGGAAGCAAATCGGGAGGAAGAACGGTTGCTTGCGCATTTCAAAGCGTTCGAAGCGGAACGCCAGCGAGCGGAAGCCGAGCGGCCAATTCCCGGCACGACGATCCACAAATGCTTCGTCGTCGGTTGTCGCACCCTCAACATGAGCGGCACCCTGCTGACGTCTCTGCGGTCGCGACCGAAGTGCTGCGAGTGATGGAGCGAGAACTTTTTCCGACCGAGGAAACGGCGTTGAAGCGTTATCAGCAGAGGGAAATTGAAGCCCCAAAGCTGCGCGCCAGATTGCTGAACGAGCCGGTCAAGAGCGCGGAAGAAATCAAAGAGCACGGGACGATTCGGCAAATTCAGGCGCTCGCGGACGGCGCGCATGACCCGGCGGCCAAGAGGCGACACCTGGAGCGCATCGAGGAAATTCGCGTGGTACAAAAGGAGCGAACGCGCCTCGCTGCGGAAGCGGCGGCAGAGCAGGCCCGCCAGCGCGCGGCCGAGATCGAAGCGTTCAACCTTTTGATGGATGACAATTTTCCAGCGGTCGCAAAGGTGAAGGCTGAACTCAAAGCAGCCAACTTGCAGCCGACTCCCGAGTATTGGGAGAATGTCCGCCGCGCGATGAAGATTGATTGTGCGCGATTGGGAATCCCCAGCCCGTTCAATCAATTCGCGATGGACGACAAATTCGCCGTCGATGTGACGAAGGCACTCAAGTCGAAGTCACCGCTCAAGCCCGACCAAGTGACCGCGGTTCTGAATTGGGTCAGCAAGGATTATCAATCCATGAAGGAAGCGGAATGGACGGCGCAGGTGGCGGAGCAAATCAAAGCGCCCGGCAATGCTGGCGGCTTGGGAAAAACAATTTCCACAAAGTTTGGGCTGAAATCGAAGCTCAAGGGTCGGCCCGAAACAGAAAGTGGGAAAATCGGCGAAGGCTGATTTTCCCGGTTTTTTGTCGCACGCGCTGAAACCACGCAACGTGGCAGCGCATGAAACTGAATAGCACTTCAAGTAACGGTGGCGGCGGTCTTGTCGCCCTCAACTCGTGGCTGACGCAAGTCGGCATCACTCCGGTCACGGCCTGGCGCTGGCGACGCAAAGGCTGGCTCAAGACGGTCAACATCATGGGCCGCGTCTATCTCACCGACGAGGCCATCGGTGAGTTCAGGCGGCGGGCCGAGGCGGGCGATTTTTCCAAAATTCACGCGGCTCCGGAGCGGCAAAAGAAGTGAACTCGCTGCGCCCAACGGAGATCGCCGAACGGCTGCTCGGGCCCGTGGAGTGGCTCGGACCCACGCGCGGCCAGTGCGTGTGCCCTGCCCAAGCGCAGCACACGACGCCAACCCACCGTCGAGACTGCGTCGTGATGTTGGGCGGAGCGCCCACGGTGTATTGCTTTCACACAAGCTGTCTGACGGCGCTAGCGCAAGTGAACCTTGAACTTCGCCGGGCGATAACGAAGGGGCGGCTGGATCGCGTGGCGTGGAAACCTTCGGCCTCGGATGTCCAGCGGCAACGGGAGCGGGAACGGCTGATCCGGTTGGGGCAACGCACCAAGGCGCAGGCTCCGGCGATTCTCGCCGCATTCGCCAGCAGGGCGGAGGAACTTTTCGGATGCTCGCCTGTGAATGTGGCGGGCGACGTGACGGACCACTGGCGTTTGCATCTCACCACTTTGTTCCGCCCGGAAGACGTGCTTTGGATCGGTGCGACGATGGATTCTTGCCCGGATGACGCGGAGGACCGGCGCAAGCAGTATTGCCGCGCGCATTTCCGGACGGTGCGTGATTGGCTGAAGCTCGCCCGCGTGCCTGGGCAATTCACTTGTCCAAGCCTGTTCAAGCCGGGCGTGCATTCAAGAAGCAACGCGAATGTCGCGGAGCGTCGCTTCCTCGTGGTCGAGATCGACGTGCTGGCGAAAACGGAGATGCAGGCGCTGCTGGCCTGGCTCGCGCAGTTCACGATGCTGCGGGCGGTGGTGGACACGGCGGGCAAATCACTACACGGATGGGTCGAGAAGCCGCCGGAGGTGACGCTGCGAGAATTGCATTTCATGCTGCCGGCGTTGGGCTGTGATCCGGCCCTGTTCAAACCGGCGCAACCGTGCCGTCTGCCGGGCGCATGGCGCGACGGGAAACGCCAGCGGTTGTTGTGGCTTGCCGGGAGCAGCGCAACATGAACACGTCGTTGCCATCTGAATACCTGCCCGACGCGGAGGACTCGCATGAGGTCGCAGTGCGGCCCCTGCCGGGCATTGATAACGCCGAGGCACTGGTCGCGGATGAAACTGTGGTGCTGCCACCTGTCTTGATCGAGGGAGTGCTGCATCAAGGGCTCAAGGCGGTGATTGGCGGCTCCTCGAAAGCGGCCAAGACGTGGGCACTCCTCGACATCGCGATAGCGGTGGCCACCGGCGGGCTGTGGCAGGGGCATCAGTGCCGCGAAGGCAAGGTGCTGTTCGTGAATTTTGAGATTCCGCGCCCGTTCGTGCGGAATCGACTGCAAGCCATCCTGACCAAGAGGCGGGTGGGCAGCATCAAGAACCTGGATGTCTGGACGTTGCGCGGGCACGCGGCGGAACTGAAAACCTTGGTCGAGCAGATCACCGCCCAAGCTCGCGCAGGCGGCTACGTGCTCATCATCATTGACCCGATCTACAAGTGCTACGGCAGTGCGGATGAGAACAAAGCATCGGACATTGCCAGGCTCTGCAACGAGCTGGAGCGGATCGCGGTCGAAACTGGTGCGGCCATCCTGTATGCCGCTCATTACTCGAAGGGCAATCAGGCGGGCAAAGAAACCCTGGACCGCATTTCCGGCAGTGGCGTTTTTACCCGGGACGCTGACACCATCATCAGCTTCACCAAGCATCAGGAGGAAAACTGTTACACGGTGGAGATGGTGCTGCGGAACCTGCCGCAAAATGCTCCGTTCGTGGTCGAGTGGCAATTCCCGGTGATGGAGTTGCGCCCTGATTTGGACCCGGCGTCGTTGAAGCAGGCCAAGCCCCAAAACAAGTCGGTCGAAGTAAGGGCGGAAGCCGTGCTTGGTCATGTGCCGGCTGGCCCCGGTGAATTCATCCTCAAGGACAAACTCGTGAACCTCTGCACGGCCCGCAGCATCGGAGAAAAGAAGACTGGCCGGTTCATCGCTCAACTGGTGGGTGAGGAAACACTCTTTGAATAAAGAATCGCACGACCGGGAACTCGACCCGCCATCGCCTACGCCCGCACACCACAAACACCTCAAACTGAATTTACCATTGCGAAGTAACCATGAAGACCATGTCGAGAGATAGATGCGCGCAACCCAAAAAGCTGCCTGCATCTAACCATTGGTTGAGGGGAGTTAGATGCGCGCGCATCCCTTTAGGGTGCGCGCGTGCATCTATCTCACCGGGGACAGACACAACCTTGGAGGAAAGATGCCTTTGATGTTTGAACAACAGCCGAAGGAGAGCGCCAAGGCGTTCGCGGCCTTTGGAATATACCTCGGCCTCGGGTCAGAAAGGTCACTTGCGGCGGTAGCCCAAAAGTTGTCCAAGAGTAAACCGCTTCTGAAACGCTGGTCCGCCAAATACGACTGGCCGGCGCGGGTGCAGGCGCACGCGGCTCACCTGGCCATCATCGAGCGCGAGGCCACTGAGGCACTGGCGCGTGCGAGTGCCGCGCAGTGGCTCACGCGACGGGAGCAACACAAGGAGGAGGAATGGGCGTGGCGGTCCGAACTCATTGCGGCCAGCCGCGAGGCATTGAAGCCATTTCGCGAGCGGGGGAAACTGGCGACCCTCGGAGACATTGCCCGGGCGATTGATCTGGCGTCGAAACTGGGTCGTCTGGCGTCGGGACTGGCGACGGATCACACCGAAGTCACGGGCACGGATGGCGGGCCAATCCAGATCGAACTCACGGCGGCGTTGAACAAGATTTACGGCCCTGCGGTGGACGTGGAAGAAGTTCCCACCGGTCCCGCACGACTCCCGGAGCCTGCGCCATGACGCCGCTGGAACTCCACCTCGCCGCTGGTCACGCCGCCGGATGTTCGCGCGGTCAAATGGAGCGGTTCCTGCGCGCCGGAATCCTGCTCCAGCCTCGTCAGCTTGCCGCCAGTGCCGCCGCGCGCCTCTGTGACCGCCTTGGCGGGCCGTCAGCGGTCGGTTATGGCGGGGCGCGCGGCGGGGGCAAATCTCATTGGCTGCTCGCGCAGATGGGGGCCGATGACTGTCAGCGCGTGCCGGGCCTGAAATGCCTCCTGCTCCGCAAAGTCGGGAAATCGAATTTGGAAAATCTCGACGACTTGCGCCGCCGATTGTTCGGCGGGCTGGCGCATGAGTTCTCTGCGTATCGCGGGGTGCTGAAATTCGCCAACGGCTCGCGCATCATCGCCGGTCACTTTCAGAGCGAGAGCGACATCGACGCTTACCTCGGACTGGAATACGACGTGATCGGGATCGAGGAAGCGACCACGCTATCGAGTCGCAAGCATCAGGACATCTCCACTTGCTCGCGCACGTCGAAACCGAATTGGCGACCGCGCATTTACTCGACCACCAATCCCGGCGGCATCGGTCACGCCTGGTATCGCGCCAAATTCATCGTCCCTCATCTCAAGGGTGAGGAGCGCGACACCCGCTTCGTGCCGGCGAAGGTCGGTGACAATCGGTTCAACAATCCCGAATACACAAAAGTCCTGGCGAATCTCACCGGCTGGCAAAAGCGCGCGTGGTTCGAGGGCGATTGGGACATTGCGGCCGGGCAATTCTTCACCACGTTCCGCCGCGAGGCGCATGTCATCGAGGATTTCGACGATGCACGCGCGAGGGAATGGTTTTGCGCGCTCGATTACGGCTTCACCCACTACACGGTCGTCCTGCTCGGCTGCACCGATGGCGACGGCAATCTTTTCGTCGCCGATGAGCACGCGGAGCGGCTTTGGCTGCCGCAGCGACACGCGGCGGCGGTCAAAGCGATGCTCGCGCGGCACTCGGTTGGTGTCGGAACGAACAAGCGACCGCTGGCGCTGGCGGATTTGAAGCGGTTCGTGGCCGGCGCAGATGTTTTCAGCCGCCAGAGCGACGGTTCCACCGTGGCCGCGCAGTATTCCAAGCTCGGCATCACGCTCCGCACTGCGAACAGCGACCGCATCAATGGCTGGGCCGAGATTCTGCAACGGCTCGGCGACCCGGACGCGAACATTCGCCCCACGATGTTCATTCACCGCCGATGCGCGCGGCTGCTGGAATGTCTCCCGATACTGCAACACGACCCGCACCGCCCCGAGGACGTGCTGAAGGTTGACGCTGACGAGGAAGGCATCGGCGGGGACGATGCTGCGGATTGCTGCCGCTACTTGGTCGCGACGAAGGCGCGCGGGCTGGCGCTCAGGAAGCTGGCGGGGGTGTGAGAGTTTAGCCCCCGAGTTGATTCTGAAGGTGCTTCACCACTTTGCAGTGCTCAACCTGCGGACTGAACAGAATGAGTTCGGCATCCTTGGCAACCTTCACGGTATGACCGGGAGGCCAGTAGAAGAGGTCGCCGCCGGAGATGTGTTCCTCCTGGCCGTCCTTGTAGGTAACGGTGACGCTACCCTCGATGAGATAGCCCCAATGGGGAGACTGACAGAGGTCATCTTCCAAGCCCTTCAAGAGGGGAGCGATGTCGGTGCCTGCGCCCAGCGAGAAATATTCGCCGGCGATTTTGCCGTAGCCGGTTGCGTCGCCGAAATCCAGCGCCTGCCGGGCGATGGCACCGGGGATTTTGATCTTCGTTGGAATGTCTGATTTGGCGATGTGCATAAGGTAGTGATGTCGCATGAGTGGGACGGCCCACGGCGCGAATTATGATTGTTGGAAAGGATTCTAAGGGAAGCGGCGAGCGGACACAACTGCGGGGATCTTCGCGCAGCCCCTTGGGTTCGTGGAAGGGGGCCGCGCAATGGGGATGGGCGGGCCTCGCGCGCCTGGCTGCGTAGCGGCCATTCGCGGCGGTCTGTGGAGTAGAGCGGAATAGACCGGCGCTTCCTTTGGCGCGCGACGGTGCGGAGTCCAGAGGGCCATCGCCCTCTGGCGCCGGGTGCGGGCCGGCGTGAGTCACCGACGAAATGAAAACGCGTCTGAGTTCTTCACTCAGCCGCGCGTCGTTCGCGATGCTCTCAATCCTCGTCCGGCAACCTCACGGTGATCGCGGGCTGGGGGTCGTCGATGTCGAGCGGGCCGCATGTCGCAATCAACTTCACAAGCTGCGGGCGCTGGTGGTTGGACTGCCGCACGTAGAGCGCCACGGGCATCCGCTAGGCCGCCCACAGGAGACACTGCGGTTGTTTGACGGTCAGGGGGCCAGAGTCGGCACCTTCAACGCGGATTTCGATGCCTGTGGTTGGCTTCAGCGCGGCGTACTTGTGCTTGACCGCATAAGCAAAAAACTTGTGCAAGACTGCTGGGCTCCAAACTAAAACGCCCCTGAAAGATCAGGGGCGTCTGTTCGAAATCTGAAACAATCCGCAAAGCCATTATGGATTCGGGCCCACTGGATGGGACGTCGGCAGGGCCGCTGCGCTAGCGGTACCGGGAGTTCCCGGACAAGTCGGCTGACCCCAGCCACTCGCGCTCTTCTCATGGCCAGAACCATCCGTCGTGATGTCGAAAATAATATTGTCCGTGCCGTTCGCCGCGCCCGGTGCCACGCCAGCCGGGACATTGTCCAAGTTGAGCGCGTGACGTAATTTCCACGCGACGATGTGGTCGGTGCAGGAAGTATCACCGCTGACGCCAATGGCCCCGACGAGTTTTCCTTGCGCATTGTATAGCGCCAGTCCCCCGCCGAAGACATTCACACCGCCGATTTTTTTTCCGACCATGAAATCGTTTCTCTGGCCGTTGTTCTTGGAACTCCCGCGGTAGGCCACGGCCGGGTCCACCGGGTTGCTGTGCTGGAGGCCAAAGAGAGAACCGCCCGGCTGAACGGCCGAATATAAGTTGGCCGTGGAAAGCGCCAGTCCCGGGAGGCTGAACGCGTTGGCTGTATTCGCCTTCTGCGCGGAGATGACACGGCTGCCTGGCCACTGATCGCCGCGCTCATTTCCGGAGAACGCGACTGCCACCACCGCGCCGTCGCGATCGACCATGGACACCCACATGTTGAGCGAGAATCCGCCGCTGTTCGTGCCGGCCACGACAGTGGTAAGCGCGGCCTTCAATTCCTGATGGCTCGGCAACCCCTGGTCAATGGTCGGAGCAGCAAAGCCGATCGCAGTCAGTGCGACAGCCAGGCTGGTGAGTGCGAACCTGTGTAAGAATAGAGAGCTTGTTTTCATGCGTTTTACTTTCTGGAATGTATCGGTTTGAGTTAGTCGTCGATTCCCGGCGGATGATGGACCGACATCGGCATCCATAGCGGAGTCACGATGCTGCGACAAGGGATTTCTAACCTGTTTAAATGGCGCGGGTGCATCTTGCCACTGTTGTCATCCCGCAACGTGCTGCGAGTGGAGAAACGATGCCTTATTTAGGGCGCGGGATGGAAACCGCTTCCAAAGGCTTATGCGCTTGGATTCTGGCTGGGGCATCTACCCAAAAGCGGTCAAACGTGTGAGAGGCATTGGGACGAATGGCAGCGGCTGTGGTGGAAGAACTGAGAGGAAATCGCCGGTCGTCGCGCCAGACTCTGATGATTCAGAAAGCGTTGTTCCAATGAAACCCCAGCTGTGAAAGCTCGGCGGTGGTCTGCTGATCCTGCGGCTCGGAGAAGGCAACCCAAACCCACTTGCCGACAACCTCGGCCAACTCATACGCACGGGCCAAACGACGCTCCAATAAGTCCAGAACCTGCTCGGTGGGCAACTGCCGGTTCGCTCTGCGCTGCTCGAAGTCGATGTGCAGCAACCCGGTCGGCTCTGCTGCCGCTGCCGGTGTTGGCTCTGGTGCCGATTGATGATTGCTGGACTGGACCCGGAGCTCTGGCGCTGATTTTGATTTTGATGATTTAGTTTTCATGGCTTTTTTTTTGATGATTGCCGTCCTGTCCCATCGCTCTTCGTATTGAGTGCGCGCCTCGCGGCTTCCGGCTGGGAGTAGTCTTCAGAGGGCACCAGCCAAGGACGCCGCGAGATCGGGGCGCGCACCGAAGGGCGATGGGATGGACGGCACTCAGCGCAGCGGAAAAACAGCCTGAAAACTTCTTCGTCCCCTCCTCGCACCACGCTTGAAACCGGACGGCGGCAAAGCAACGCTGGTGGCATGAAGAACTGGTTTGTCTGGGCGTTGCTCTCGGCGGTGTTCGCGGGGGCCACGGCGATCTTGGCGAAGATTGGCATTCAAGGTGTGAACACGAATCTGGCGACCGCCATTCGCACGACGGTGGTGCTCGTCTTCGCCTGGTGCGTGGCCGTGCCCGCGTTACGCGAGTCTGGTCTGGAAAACCTCAACCAGCGCACCTGGCTGTTCCTTATCGCGTCGGGCTTGGCCACGGGCCTGTCGTGGCTCTGCTACTTCCGCGCCTTGCAACTCGGCAACGCCTCCCAAGTGGCACCCGTGGACAAACTGAGCGTGGTCATCGCCATTGTGCTCGCGGTGATTTTTCTGGGTGAGCGGTTGAGCTGGCGCGGTGGCGTGGCCGTCACCTTGATCATCGCCGGTGTCGTGCTGCTGGCCTTGGAGCCGCCGGCCGTGGTTCCCAAGTAAGGCCGGGCGAAGACCCCTTGGGGATGGAAGGGGTCAAGCATCGGGGATGGGTGGGGGCACAGGGGATGCGACTCCACACCAACGGATCAACCGCGAAGCATCAGGCGGATGGCACCAAGGCTGCCGGCGAGACTGGCGCGGTGCCTGCCACGTCAGACGTGCCCGACGAGCGCGAGGTCGGGGAAGCAAGCACCGTGACAGGCTCGCCGTTTTCTTGGCCACAAGAAGCTGTTGTGTATCGCTTCATCGGGCCGTCGGATGGGTCGGTGGGTAGGCGGGAGACGGCGGGGACCCGGCACCGGGGGTCCTGCGCAGCGGGTGCCGGTGCTGGGGCGAAAGTGAACACAATGGCACTTGTGGCTGAGAAAGGGAGCAAGGCGCAGACCCAGGCGCGGAAGCATGAGCACCGTCGTCGGAGCCGTGCCTTGATGCCATCCGCCGCCCAGAGCGAAAGGTTTTCTGTGGAGTCGCGGTCCCTCCGCTTCTGATCCACTTCCTACACGAGCGCGCGAACGCAGTGAGCATCTTCGTGTCGTGTCTCCGAGCTTTCAGCGAGTGGAACGGAACAAAGAGAAGCGGCGAGTCAGCGGGGCTGGTCGCGGTCGGCTGCGCATCGGAGTGCAGCGAACTGAAAGCTCGGAGTCACGGCCCACGCGCCAGGACAGTCTGTGTGCTGCGGACGGTGGTGAAGTGGAAGCACAGACGCGCAGGCACGAGCATCGTAGCTGAAACGGAACCCCGGCCCGCAGTAGCGCAGTCTGTCCGCGCATCCTCCCGGCCCGGCGCGAAGCGCGGGCCCAAGACCGCCACGGGTGCTGTCGCAGGCACGAGACGAAGCACGCGTGGCCCAACGTCGCTCCAGCGCAGTGAGGCCGGCGGAGGCACGGAGCCGTGCTCACGGAGCCATCAACCGAGGCGCGCAGCGCCGAGGTTACCCATTCCCATCCCGGACAGCGCGCCAGAACTGTAACCCAACCCGAGCGGCTGAATTGCCACCGCGATAATCGAACCGAGAGACGTGTCCTAACGCGCGCGCTGTAGCGAAAGGGCGGCGGACCACCCGCGCACTGACGGGAGGGGTCGCCGCCCGGTGCCGGGGCATGGTCGCGTTAGCGACCGCCCCGGCATGAGCGTCCGGGATCGCGCGCGGGCCAGCGACTGAGTAACTGGAGACGCGAACGCCGGTTGCGCGCGACTGAGCACAGAACGGAGAGGCGTGCGAACTGACATTTCATCGAGCCTCGCGAGCCATCATTGTCTGACGGCCGGACGCGTGAATTAAACGAGGGGCAATCGACTCGACCCAACGCAACACGAATTGAAAGCAGTGTTGTCCACGAGACGCGGATACGAATTGAGACGCCACCAAAACGACCAACCCACGATGTTCACCCCGACCGCGACGTGAATTGAAAGAGGCCAATGCCAACGCGCATCAATTAGCCGAAGAATTTGGAGATCAATTAGCCCGAGAATGGCAGCTTCAATTAGCCCAGGAATTTGGAGGTCAATTAAACCGAGCACGAAGACATCAATTAGCTCCCCAACTTGGAGATCAATTAAACCACCATGCACCCACACACACTTCGGATACAAAATAGCCTTCACAAAATACCCCGCAGAAAATACGCGCAAAAAATATCCCTCCCTCCATGCCGAGCTTCCTCCCTTCGCCCCACAAAATAGCTGCTCTCACCTCCACAAAATATCCCAACAATAAAACCGCGCACAAAAATCCACCTCTACTAAATACCACCCGTCAAAAAAATCTACCGCCCCCCTAAAATAAGGCCACCCCTCGTTGCACGAACTTGCACGAACTTGCACGA
>JAYVQC010000174.1:0-21400 GCA_043757045.1 Akkermansia sp.
CAGACAGGAGCGCGGGCGTCACGCCCGCCGGATGGCGCGGAACGTCTCCAGCCTCCCACACGTTCGAGGCGAACGGCTCGTGGTTCACTTCAGGCGGGCGGGACGCCCGCGCTCCTGACCGCCACTTGCAATGATACCCGGGAGGAAACGGGCAGCTCGGACCGGTCAGCGGGTCGAGGGCACGGCCAGACTCAACAGCTTGGAACTGATTTTGAACCCCGACTTCTTGGCGGCCGGTTCGTTGATCTGGAACCGGATTTTATTGTTCTCTTTCACGAAATTGATCATGCCGCCGGCTTCGATGAAGTCGTCCATTTCACTCACGGTGAGCACGCCCAGCGAACTGAGGGCCTGGAGGATTTCCGGCAACCGCTTCTTCTCCGATCGACTGATGAAAAGGATATGACAGTTGGTGGCCGCGGCTGGTTCTAAAAATGTTTTCACCTCCAACGGATGCTCGTTGATGAATTTGTTGCGGATGGCTGCCTCGAGGTCAGGCCCGAACGGGTTCTCTCCCAGGACACCAACAACCATCGGCGTCGAAGCGTTGGTGAAGGCGGCCGCCGGCCACTCCACGAACTTGGCGAAATTAAAAACAAAGGCGGCCTTGATCTGATGTTCCGAGGGCTGCGTCGCTTGAGCCCCGCTGATGACGGGAGTCAGCAGCAGGCCCAGCAAAAGCAACAGGCTCGCACTTGAACGCATGCAGTGATCAGATTGACTTAATCGCGATGTTGCTCGGGAAGCAGAGCAACAACGAGTTTCTTTTCCATTCGGTTTTACAATCGAGCTTGTGCCGCGCGGGACCCATCCGCATCTTCCGCTCGCCCAACATGAACAAACGTCTTTGCGCTCAGCACTATGGAGTTATCGGCGGAATCCGAGGATTCTTCATGCTCGCCCTGACGGTGACCGCCTTGGGCGCGGACTCGACACCCGCGCGCAAACCCGTGGACTTGACCGAAATATCCCTGGACGAGCTGATGAACATCGAGGTTCCCAAAGTCTATGCCGCCTCCAAATTCGAGCAGAAAACCACAGAAGCGCCCTCGTCGATCTCCATCGTGACGGCGGACGATTTCCAGAAGTACGGCTACCGCACCCTGGGCGACGCGTTGCAGAGCTTGCAGGGCTTTCAAGTGTCATATGATCGGAACTACGCCTTCCTCGGCACGCGGGGCATCAACCTCGGCGACTTCAACAGCCGAGTCCTCGTGCTCGTCAACGGGCATCGCGTGAACAACAACCTCACCGACGGCGCGTTTATCGACTCGGCTTTCATCCTGGACGTGGACCTGATCGACCGCGTGGAAGTGATCCGCGGCCCCGGTTCGGTGCTCTATGGCAACAACGCGTTCCTCGGCGTGATCAACGTGGTGACCCGCCAGGGCCGGCAGATCAACGGCGCGGAAGCCTCCATCGAGTACGGGGAGTTCAACACTTACAAGGCCCGCGTGTCCTTGGGGAGGAGCTTCACCAACGGCTTGGAACTGCTCCTGTCCGGATCGTTCTCGGACAGCGACGGGCAGAAAAAATTGTTCTACAAGGAATACAACACCCCGGCCCAGAACCATGGCGTGGCGCAGCATCGGGACGACGACTCGTTCGGAAGTTTCTTCGGCTCGCTGCGCTATTTTGATTTCACCCTGGAGGGCGCGTATATCACGCGGGAGAAGGGCAATCCCACCGCGCAGTTCGGCACCACGTTCAACGACTCGCGGCTGCGCACCACCGACGCGCGCAGCTACACGGCGCTGAAATACGCGCACAACTTTCCCGACGTGGTGGACGTGACGGCCCAAGTTTATTACGACCGGAGCGAATTTGAAATCGGTTATCCGGCGGGCACCCGCCTGTTCACGGAGAAGGACACGGGCGAGTGGTGGGGCGCGGAACTCCAACTGAACAAACATTTGTGGGACCGCCACCTCGTTACGCTCGGGGCGGAGTACCGCGACGACTTCCATCAGGAGCGGCAGACCACCGGGCAGCGCACGGTGCAACAGGATCGGCAGAGCCACGGCGTCTATGCGCAGGGCGACTTCGCGGTGGTGGACAATTTCCATGTCAACGGCGGCGTGCGGTACGACCAGTATGGCGAGTTCGACGCCGCGTACAATCCTCGGGTGGCATTGATCTACAACCCCGCGAAGGAATCCACGCTCAAGGCCATCTACGGCACGGCCTTTCGCGCGCCGAATTTTCTAGAACTGGCGCTCTCCCCGGCCGGCCAGCTCCAGCCTGAGAAAATCACCTCCTACGAGCTGGTCTATGAACAGGGGCTGGCCCGGCATCTGCGAAGTTCGGTTTCCGGTTTCTACAATGAGATGGATGGGCTGATTGCATTTGAGAGCGGCCGCTTCATCAATTTCGACGCGCAGACCCGGGGCATGGAACTGGCGCTGGAAGGATTTTGGACCAACGCTCTGCGGGCCCGGTTAAGCTACACGCTGCAAAAGACTGACGGCGAATCAATCAGCTACGAGCTGCCGGATTCCCCGGAGCACCTCGTGAAATTCAATCTCACGATGCCGTTGTGGCGGGATAAGGTCTTTGCCGGCGTGGAGTTTCAATACACGAGCGAACGCCATTCCCTCCGCAATACCACCACTGGAACCGGCCAACCCCTGACCGTGCAGGGCGACAGCGCGGGCGGTTATGGCGTGGTGAACCTGACCCTGTTCAGCCGCGAGATCGTCAAGGGCCTGGCCTTCTCCGCCAGCATCTACAATTTGTTCGATGAAACGTACTCCGACCCGGCGACCCGCTTCCATCGGCAAGACCTGATCGAACGGGATGGCCGCACCTACCGCGTCAAGCTGACCTACCGCTTCTGAGCCAAGGGCACGCGAATCGCTTTTAGTGTTGAGCAGATGCATTCGCCGGATCGTCTTCATTGGAATGAGAAACTGAAAAAGGCCTTCTCGGGCCTTTTTCTATTTGGTTTTCTCGTGTCCAGTGCTTTCGCGCAGGTGGGCACCCCTCCTACCATCACTGTCCAACCTTTGGATCAGACTGTCCCAAGCGGGGGCACGGCCACCTTCCAAGTGGCTGCTTCCAGTTCAACGACGATGACTTTCAAGTGGTACCGAAACGGCGCGGCCGTCAGCGGGGCCACGAACTACATTTACACCATCACCAATGTTCAGACCAACCACGCCGGCGTCTACAAGGTGGATGTGAAAAATGCGACCGGCACGACCACCAGTTCCAACGCCATTTTGTCGGTCTTACAATCGCTGGTCGCCAACACCGCAAGCATAACCATCGCGGAAGACACGGCGACCAACCTGCAACTGACGGCGACCTCAGCGAACGGTTCCGCCCTCACATATGCAATCGTGGCTGGCCCAACCAACGGCGTGCTGGGCGCACTCGACCCGTTCACCGGGGCGGTGACTTACCTCCCAGCGACGAACTATTACGGCGCGGACAGTTTCACCTTCAGGGCTTATGACGGCAGTGTCTATGCGACGGGACGGGTTAGTCTCACCATCACCCCGACAGGTGTGCCGGTGGCTTCCATGTGGTTCAGCACCGCCGGCTCGGCCACGAATGGCACAAGATGGACGAGCAAACAAATCATACAGTTTGGCGGCGTTGGGGATGTCTTCAGTGCTCCCGGGGTGGCGACGGCGGGAACTCTCCAGACGCTGCCGGGCTTTGCCGCTCCGTGTCCAATTCGCGCCCTGCATTTTGTCCAAAAGCCAAATTCGATCGGCACCACGGGTCCGCGCTTCACACTCAGCCCGGGGGATTTGGTCATGGTGCTCGACCCTGGCAAGGCGCCAGCTACCGTGACTTTGAACAGCAATCAGAACATCCAATTCGTTGCCACCCGGCAAGACATCGTCGTTTACCGGCCCACTGCTGCGGATAATTACACCAACGGCACCTGGTTCATGCTGCTGAACAAAGGTGTCCACGTTGGCACCACGATTTACAATGTGCATGAAGTGTCCATCGTGGAAACTCCCACCACCATCGGTGGAACGACTCTGGCCGCCGGTACCTTCCTCGTCGCGCATTCCGACGCCACCATGCACATGAACATCTACACACTGACCGTCTCCGGGACCGGGATGGGCACCAATACCCAGACCTCGGATTGTGCCGCCTTGCTGCTCGGTGCGCCCCTGGGCAACCTTGCCAGCCAGGTTAAAGGGCTGAGCTTGCTGAGCTATCCCACGGCGTTCAATAATAACGTCCTGCCAGCGGGCACCCTGCTCGTCTCGATCAATACCAACGCTTCTTTCGCCGGCGTGGCTCAGACCCCCTATGATGTGCTGGCGCTGCAGGTGACTAAAACCCAGCAAGACTCTGTGCCGGGAACAGTCGCCACCGGCACGATGTTGTTCCGTGGCTCCGATATCGGACTGACGGATGCGTCGGGTGCCATCAACATTAACAGTCTAAGCCTTCAGAGCTATTCTGCCCCCACCTTGATAACGCTCGCCGCTTCCAATATTACGACCGGATCAACATTGCTCAATGCGAGCGTGGACCCGCGAGGAACTGCGACCACTCACTATTTCCGCTACGGTCTCACGCCTAGCTATGGATCATCTTCCGCGACAGGCACCCTGGCGGCGGCCTTCAACCCGGTCAGTGTGGCTGCGCCGATATCGGGACTCCAAGCCGGGACGCTCTATCACTACTGCATCGTGGCGGCCAACTTCGGCGGGATGTCCGTGGGACAAGATGCCACTTTTACCACCAGTTTTCTCCCGCCGACGGCTTCCACCCTGGACGCTTCCCCCGTGGCGTCTGGATCGGCAGTGCTTAACGCGGCAGTCAACCCGGAAGGGGCCGCAACGATCTGCTACTTCCAGTACGGCACGACCACCAACTACGGCTCGCTCTCCGCGACCAATGCGTTTCCAGCCGGCACCAACTCCGTCACCGGCTCCACTCCCATCTCCGGCCTTGCCCCAGGCACCCTCTATCACTGCCGCGTCGTGGCCACCAACACCGCCGGCAAAGTCATCGGCCAGGATGTAGCCTTTACGACCACTTCCCCGGCCCCTCTCCAGCTCAAGGCGGCGCTGACCAGCTTGGGGGGGAATATGCAGTTCAATTTGTCGGCGGCTTCCGGGACCAGTTTCACCTTGTTGAGCACCACGAACATTGCCCTGGCCATGAGCAACTGGACCGCCCTCGGCGCGATGACGGAAATATCACCCGGCCAGTATCAGTTCACCGAACCGTTGCCACCCATCGGCTCGCAGCGTTATTTCAGCGTCAGGTCGCCGTGAAGTCTTCCGGCTGATCGCGCTCCAAGCTTGATGGAGCGCCGGCGCACCGTCAGCAATCAACCAACCAGCGGCCTCCACGGTCCGTTTCGCCTGCACCTTATCCTCGCGGTTGAAATTTCCGATGCACCTCGCGCCGCCGCCGCCCGGCGACGTGCGTGTGAACCTCCGTCGTGCTGATGATCGCGGGCCCACGCCATTCCTCGATCACCCGCAGGTCAGATCCAGTCCGGGGAAATGCAAAAGTATTCCGTACCGGCCATGTGCTTTTGAGCTAGGGGCACGCGAATCGCTACTCTTGTTGAGCGAATGCATTCGCCAGATCATCTTCATTGGAATGAGAAACTAAAACAGGCCGCCTTCGGCCTGATTTTATTCTCTTTCCTCGTTTTGGAAGGCTCCGCACAACTGGGCCTTCCCCCGGATATCAGTGTCCATCCTTCGAACCAGACTGTCCTGAAGGGAGGCACTGTGAGTTTTGCGGTCGTCGCCTCCAGCCTCACTTCCATGTCGTACAAGTGGTACCGCGATGGCTCGCTCGTTTCCGGTGCGACTGCCAGTACCTACACCATTACAAACGCCCAACCTGCCCAGGCCGGCGTTTACCGGGTGGACGTGATCAACGTGGTCGGCACCACCACCAGCTCGAACGCGACGTTGACGGTCCTGCTTACCAACGATGTCCCCGTGGCCAACCAGGATGCTTATACAACGGCGGAAGAAGTGTCGCTGACCATCCCGGCCCGTGGCATTCTGGCCAACGACACCGACGCCTATGGCAGCCCGCTCATCGGGCTGCTGGTGAACGATGTCAGCAACGGCAGCTTGAACCTCAACACCAACGGCGGCTTCACCTACGTGCCGGACACAAACTTTTCCGGCACCGACTCCTTCACCTACCGCGCTTGGGATGGGCAGGTCACGACCCTTCAAGAAAACACCTCGGGGGGGCTCAAGATGGAGATCAAGCTTGGGCAGAAAGGCGCACAATCCTTCCGCCACGGGGCGGCTGGCGGGGCCAGCTACACGATTCGGAAGGTCGTGCTCTATCTCTCCCGGGAACCTACGGCTCCAAACACCAACCTGAACTTCAGCATCGGGAGCGGACTTTATTCCGGGCCGCTCCCGGGAAGCAGCGTGGCCATTAATCCAGCCACTATTCTGAACACTTCGTCCGGAACCAATTTCCAGAGATACGAGATCCTTTACACGACGCCGGTCGGTCCGCTCACCGCCGGGACCACCTACTATCTCAACCTGGAGTGCGAAGCCAGTAACACCAAGCGGATCTTCACGGACCACACCGGGAGCAGCACCTACACGAATGGAACTTACTACAAGGGGGCCGGCATCGATCCTGGCGACTTGAAGTTCCAACTGGCGGAAGGTCCCGCTTCCGCGGACGCCACGGTCACGATCACCGTCACCCCGGTGAACGACGCGCCCATCGCGTTTAGCCAGAGCGTGACCAACGCCGAGGACACCGCGTTGCCCATCACGCTCACCAGCTCGGACGTGGACGGTCCCGTGACGAACTTCACCTTCGTGTCGCTTCCGTCCTACGGCACGTTGAGCGGCAGTGCGCCGAACCTGGTGTATCAGCCGGCCGCCAACTACAACGGCCCCGACAGCTTTACTTTCTACGTGGATGACGGCGCGCTCAGTTCGGCCATCGCCACCGTGTCCATCACCGTCACTCCGGTTGTCGATGCGCCCGTCGCCCGTGACGACGCGTACACGACGCCGGAAGACGTGGTGCTGAACATCCCGGCCCCCGGCGTCCTGGCCAACGACACTTCTGTGGACGGCAAGGGTCTGACCGCGTGGCTCGTGAGCGGCGTCACGAACGGCGCACTGTCTTTGAACCTCGATGGCTCGTTCACTTACACGCCGAACCTGAATTACAACGGCAGCGATGGTTTCACCTATCAAGCCAGCGACGCGGTGCTGGAACTAAGCACGGGCACCGGATTCGGCCAGCAAATCGCTCTCGGAAAAAAGGGTGCCCAATCGTTCAAGCACGGGACGGCCGGAGATCCGAGCTACACCATCCAGCGCGTGGTGATTCCTTTGTCCCGGGACGCCACGGCTCCAAGCACAAATCCCACGTTCAACATCGGAACCGCAGTCAATTCAAATGCCATCGCCGGCAGCAGCCGGAGCATCGCGCCGGCCAGCATCACCGACACTTCGGGTGGATGGACGTTCCAGCCACTTGAAATCGTCTATGACCCGCCGTTGGGACCGTTCACGGCCGGGACCACCTACTATTTGAACTTGGACTGCGAAGCCGCCAACACCGCGAAAATCTACGTTGATTCCGCGGGTAATAATTTCGGAGCCTATGCCAACGGAACGTATCTCAAACAGGGCGGCGCTACCGGCGACGACATGAGATTCTCGCTCTTTACTGATGGGACTAACTCCACCACCGCGACCGTGATGATCACCGTCACCCCGGTCAACGACGCCCCCGTGGCCTACAATCAGAGCGTGACGATCCCGGAGGACACCGCCGCCTACGTGACGCTGCGGGCGACCGATGTGGACAGCACGAACTTGGTCTATGCGATTCTCGCCAGCCCGGCCAAAGGCACACTGACCGTGCTCGACTCCTTCACCGGCGCGGTGACCTACCAACCCGCCACGAATTATTACGGCGCGGACAGTTTCACCTTCACGGCTTTTGACGGCAGCCTCTATGCGACGGGGCAAGTGATTCTCAGCATCATGGCGGTGAATGACGCGCCCGTGGCCAACGCCCAGAGCGTGAGCACGCCCGCGAATGTGGCCATGTTGATTTCTCTGACGGGCAGTGACGTGGAGAACAGTCCCCTGACTTTTTCCATCATCACCCCGCCGGGCAACGGTGCCCTGAGCGGATTGAACCTCACCAATGGAACGGTGACCTACACGCCAGTGAACAATTACTGGGGGACGGACAGCTTCACGTTCCAGGTCAATGACGGGGCCAGCAACAGCACGCCCGCCACGGTGAGCATGACGGTGACGCCCGTGGCGAACATCGCCACCACCCAGACCGGACCCGCGAGCATCGCGCCACTCAAGACTTTTGCCTACACCGTGACGGTGACGAATAGCGGACCCACGGCGGCCACGGGCGTGGTGGTTTCGGACAACCTCTCGCCCTCGCTGACTTTTGTCGGGGCCAGTGGCGGCGGCACCTATGCAGGCGGCGTGGTGACCTGGCCGGCCTTGTCCATCCTCGCCGTGGGCGCGACGACGAACTTCACGGTCACCGTGAAGTCCCCGATTCAAGGCACCCTGACCAACACGGTGTCCAGCACGGCGGACAGCAGCGATCCGAACGCTTCCAACAACAACGGCAGCGCCGCCGGTGCTCAAGCCGTCACCACCGTGTCGCCGCTTCAGATCGACAACACCAGCAGCGCCGGCAGCGTGAGCAACCTGAATTGGAATCACACCGTCTCCTCCGGCTCGTCCCGCATTCTGGTCGTGGGTGTTTCGATTGATAACCCCGCCACCTTGGTTACCTCGGCGACTTTCAACAACTCACTCCCCTTGACCTTGATTGGGCAAACGAACGGGACGCAAACCAAGGTGCTGATGTACTACCTGCTCAATCCGCCGATCGGCACCTATCCGATTTCCATCACGCTGAACGCCGCGTCCGGCGTCGTCGGCGGAGCGGCGTCGTTCAAGGGGGTGCAACAAGGAAATCCCATTGCAGGATTCGCGGGCAACAAGGGCAGCAACAGCTCGGCCAGCGTCACCCTGGCCAGTGCCGTCGGCGGCACGGTGATCTCGACCGTGGCCCCGAAATCCCCTGCGGCGGCCGTGTCGCCGGGGGCCGGGCAGAACGCCGAATGGAACCGCTCGACCAACAATTTCTCCGGAGCCGGCAGCAGCGCGCCGGGAGCGACCTCGGTCACGCCGACGTGGTCTTTGAGCGGCTCGGCGTCCTGGGCCATGGCCGCCGTGGCGCTCAACTATTCGAGAACGATTGCTGACATCGCCGTGGCCGCGACCGGTCCGACCAACGTCGTGGCCACCTCGAACCTGACTTATTTTGTCACCGTCACCAATCTCGGCCCGAACTCCGCCACGAATCTGGTGGTGAGTGACACGCTGCCGGCGGGCGCGATTTTCGTCAGCGCCTCCGATGGCGGCACCGCGACCAATGGCGTCGTCACCTGGCCGGCCCTGACGAACTTCATCAGCGGGGCCATCACCAACTACACCGTCACCATCCAGGCACCCACGCTTGGAACCTTGACCAACTTCGTGGCCAGTTCGGCGAACACCGCCGATCCTGATCCTTCCAACAACAACGGCACCGCAGCCAACGCGCAGGTGATTACCGCAATCACGCCGCTGGCGGAATTGGCGGTGTTCCTGACCGGCCCGGCCACGAGTGTGCTGCCCGGCACGAACTACAGTTACACAATCACGGTGACGAACGCCGGACCGTCCGCCGCACTGAACCTGAGCGTGACCTACCAATTGCCGACCAACGTCAGTTTCGTCAGCGCGACCGGTGGCGGCGTGGTCAACGGCAGTCAGATTCTCTGGACCAACTTGGGCAGCCTCGCGTCCGGTGCCGTCACGAGCGTCACGCTCACCGTCACTGCGCCCTTGCGTGGCACCGTCACCAACCTGGCGAGCGCCGGCAGTGCGGCGCTTGACCTGAACCCGGCGAACAATCTCACCCCGCCGTTGACGACGACCGTGAGCAACCTGCCGCCGGTGGCGAACAACGACAGCTACACCACGCCGGAAGACACGGCTTTGACGGTGCCGGCGGCCGGCGTGCTGGCCAACGACACGGACGCGAACGCGGACACGCTGACGGCGATTCTGGTCGCGGCACCGGCGCACGGAGCACTCACATTGAGTCCCAACGGGGGTTTCACTTACACCCCGGTCACCAACTACAACGGGCCTGACGCCTTCACCTATCAAGCCAGCGACGGCGTGAACAGCAGCACCGTGGCGACCGTGAGCCTCACCATCACGCCGGTCAGCGACGTGCCCATCGCCTTCAGCCGGAGCCTGACCAACGCCGAGGACGCGGCGTTGCCCATCACGCTCACCAGCTACGACCCGGACGGTCCCGTCACCAACTTCACGCTCTTGACCCAGCCGCTGCACGGCACATTGAGCGGCACCGCGCCGAATCTGATGTATCAACCGGCGACGAACTACAACGGAGCCGACAGCTTTACGTTCAGCGTCAATGACGGCTCGCTCACCTCAGCCGTGGCCACGGTTTCCCTCACCATCACCGCCGTGAACGACCCGCCCGTGTTGTCCGGTGCGAACGACCTCACGTCGATCAACATGAATGACGTGACCAGTCCTGGCACCCTGGTTTCGGCGCTGCTCGCGGGCCGGGTGACTGACTGGGATAGCGGTGCCCTCTCCGGCCTCGCCGTGATCGGCGCGGACAACACGCATGGTGCCTGGCAGTACACGACCAATGGCGGCGGCGTGTGGATGAACTTCGGCTCACCCACGGCCTTGTCCGCGCGCTTGCTCGCGGCGGACGCCAACACCCGCGTGCGCTTTGTGCCCAACACCAACTGGGGCGGCAAGGTCACGGGCGGCCTGAACTTCTTTGCCTGGGATCAAACCAGCGGCACCGCCGGCGGCACCGCCTCCCTTGGGACGATCAGCACCTTGCTCGATCAGTTCAGTGCTGTTTCCTACAGCAACAACGATGGCACCGCGAACTGGAGCGGGGACTGGGTGGAAAATGACAAGGACAGTGGCGGCGCGAGCGCGGGTCTGTTCAAGGTCAGTGGCGGGAGACTGGACCTGACGGCCGACCGGACGGACGACTGGATCTACCGTCCGGCCAATCTCAGCGGTGCAGGTTCGGCCACGCTCTCGTTGGATTACAGCAACGCCCTCGGCTTCGCCGACAGTTATGTCATCCAGATTTCCAGCGACGGCGGCGCAAGCTATTCCGATCTACCGGGGGGAGGTTTTTCCAGTTCGTTGAACACCCGAAGCGGCACCCTCAACTTCGACATCACGCCGTTCATCTCTGCGAACACCAAGGTTCAGATTTACGAAACCAGCGACAGTTCAGCCAGTCACCTCTACCTCGACAACATTCAAATCCTGAGCATCACCTCGGTCGCCAGCGCCGCCTTCAGTGCCAACTCTGCCAGCGCCAAGATCATCGTCATCGAGCCGCCGGCCATTGCCACGCCCCCGCAAAGCCGGACGAAGGTGGCGGGACAAACCGCGACGTTCACCGTGAGCGCCACCGGCACCGGCCCGTTGAGCTACCAGTGGAAATACAACGGCTCGGTCCTGTCTGGGGCCACCGGTTCGACTCTGACGCTGAACTCCGTTCAGCCGACCAACGCCGGCGACTACACAGTGGTGGTGACCAACAGCGCTGGCTCCGTCACCAGCGCGGTGGCCACGTTGACGGTCTTGGTTCCCCCGACCGCTGCAACCCTGAGCGCCAGCGGGGTGACAGCCGGTTCGGCGATGCTCAACGCGACCGTCAACCCGCAAGGCACCGCGACAAGCTGCTACTTCGAATTCGGCTTCACCACAAACTACGGATCATTCTCCGCGACCAACACGCTCCCGTCGGGCACCAACTCCCTGGCCGGGGCCACTTCGATCGCCGGCCTCGCCTCCGGCACACTGCATCACTACCGTGTCGTGGCCATCAACGCGGCCGGGACGACCACAGGTCAGGACATGACTTTCACGACCACGCCCGTTGCACCACCACAACTCCGGGCAGCGTTGACAAGCCCCGGGGGAAACATGCGCTTCACTTTGTCGGCGGCTCCGGGGGCCAGCTTCACGCTGTTGAGCACCACGAACCTGTCTCTGTCCATGAGCAACTGGACCGCCATCGGCACGATGGCGGAAACCTCGCCCGGCTTGTATGAGTTCGTCGAAGCGCAGCCGCCCACGGAACAGCAGCGGTATTACGGCCTCAGGTCGCCCTAAATCTTGTCGGAGGATCGCGCTCCAACGTTCACTGATTAGTCCTTGTCCCGGCCACATCTTGAGTTCGATCGTATTCGGCCTCTCCAGGAATCACTCCGAACTTTATCCCGATGCCTGCAAAACATTTCATGGGATAATACGCGACGCTCTCGGTTGTCTCAGGTTTCGGGGATGCAGGGCTGACCTCCCGCCGTGAGGAAACTGGATTACGCCTTGTTCACACTCGTGAATAACCTTTCCGAATCGGCACTTTCTCACAGCTTTTTCACCGATTTTTTCTGTGAAAAACCCGCCGAAAAGCCTTCAGCAACTTTCTGACAGAAAACTCTTGCCGCCACAAGATGTGGGGCTAGTCTCGCCGACGCTCCCCACGTAATGGTGGGTCTCCTCGACGAGGAACCGAGGTGAAACCCACTATTTGGCGGGGAGCAGCGTTCGTTTTGCCCAAACGACTTGAGTTATCTAAGTGCTAACTTGTGCCTATGGCTGCGGACGCGCCGAACTCTAAGAAAAAGGATCGAACCATGATTGACGCTCGTGAAGAAGCCGTCTCGTCCGCCACCACCAAGTCGCCGCGCCGCACCGCTGCGACCGCCCCGTCCCCCGCTCGCGCCACCAAGCCCGGTGCCGCCAAGAAAGGTCTGAAACTCGAACGCGTCTTCAGCGACGCCAAAGTCAAACCCTTCGACCAGATCGAATGGGACCGCCGCACCGCCGAGATCACCGATGACTCGGGCAAGGTGATCTTCAAGCAGGAAAACGTCGAGGTGCCGAAGTCATGGTCGGTGCTCGCGACGAAGGTCGTGGTCTCGAAATATTTTTACGGCGAGCAGCACACCAGCGAGCGCGAGACGAGCGTGCGGCAACTCGTGCATCGCGTCACGCGCACCATCGCGGACTGGGGCGTCAAGGACGGCTACTTCACGAAGGAACAGGGCGAGGTGTTTTACGATGAGCTGACCTGGCTGTGCGTGAATCAGCACGGCGCGTTCAATTCCCCGGTGTGGTTCAACGTCGGTCTCTATCACGAATACGGCGTCGGCAAGGAATCCACGAAAGGCAACTGGTTCTACAATCGCAAGACCGGCAAGGCCGAGCGCGCCCGCACGCAGTACGAATATCCTCAAGGCAGCGCGTGCTTCATCCAGAGCGTGGACGACAACATGGAAAGCATCATGCACCTCGCCTACTCCGAGGCCATGCTCTTCAAGTTCGGCTCCGGCACCGGCACCGATCTTTCGCCCATTCGTTCCTCGCGCGAAAAACTTTCCGGCGGCGGCCGTCCCTCCGGCCCGATGAGTTTCCTCAAAGTTTATGACCAGGTGGCCAACGTCGTGAAGTCCGGCGGCAAGACCCGTCGCGCCGCGAAGATGAACACCCTCCGCGACTGGCACGGCGACATCGAGGAATTCATCGACGCCAAGCAGAAGGAAGAGAAGAAGGCGTGGGCGCTCATCGAGATGGGTTACGACGGCAGCTACAATGGCGACGCCTACGGCAGCGTCATGTATCAGAACGAAAACCTTTCCGTGCGCGTGAGCGATGAGTTCATGGATGCCGCTCTGACCGGCAAGGAATGGTGGACGAAAACTGTGGACGGCAAGCCGCTCCAGAAGAAAGACGGCTCCACGCTCCTCGACAAGATCGCCCAAGGCACCTGGATTTGCGGCGACCCCGGCCTGCAATACGACGGCGCGGTTCAGAAGTGGCACACCTGCAAAGGCACCGAGCCGATTCACAGCACCAACCCGTGCAGCGAATACGTGTTCCTCAACAACACCGCGTGCAATCTTGCTTCGCTGAACTTGATGAAGTTCAAGAAGGACACCGGCGAGTTCGATGTCGAGCGCTACAAGGCTGCCGCGCGCATCTACATCACCGCGCAGGAAATTCTCGTGGACAACGCCTGCTATCCCACGCCAGCCATCGCGGAAAATTCCCACATCTTCCGCACGCTCGGTCTCGGCTTCGCGAACCTCGGCTCGCTCTGCATGAGCTACGGTTTGCCCTACGACTCCGACGAAGGCCGCGCCCTCGCTGGCGCACTCACCGCCATCATGACCGGCGAGGCTTACGAGACCTCCGCCGAGATCGCCGCGCAGATGGGTGCCTTCAAAGGCTACCGTGACGCGCGCTGCACCGGCGTGGACAAGCCGCTGAAGAAAGACAACGTCGAATCCATGCTCGACGTCATCAAACTCCACCGCGCCGCCGTGGAAACGATCCAGCCCAGTGCGGACTTCAACTACCTGAAGGAAGAAGCCCGCCGCGTCTGGACCTCCGCGCTCGCCAAGGGCGAGAAGCACGGCTACCGCAACGCGCAGGTCACCGTCCTCGCGCCCACCGGCACCATCGCCTTCCTCATGGACTGCGACACCACGGGCATCGAGCCAGACATCGCGCTCGTGAAATACAAACTGCTCGCCGGCGGCGGCATGTTGAAGCTCGTCAATCGCGGCGTGCCCCAGGCGCTCCAACGCCTCCGTTACTCCGAGGCGCAAATCGCCAAGATCATCGCGCACATCGAGAAGCACGACACCATTGAAGACGTTCTGGAAGACAAGGAGACAGGGGGACAAGGGGACAAGGGGACTTCCGCAATCTCCAATCCTCAATCCTCAATCCTCAATCCTCAATTCATCCGTTCCGGCTTGAAGCCCGAACATCTCCCCATCTTCGACTGCGCGTTCAAGGCCCACAAAGGCCAGCGCTCCATTAGCTACACCGCCCACTTGAAGATGATGGGCGCGGCCCAGCCCTTCATCTCTGGCGCGATTTCCAAGACCGTCAACATGCCGAACGACGCCACCGCCGCCGAGATTCGCAACGCCTACGTGGACGCCTGGAAGATGGGCCTCAAGTGCGTCGCCATTTACCGCGACGGTTCCAAGCGCTCCCAGCCGCTCAACACCAAGAAGACCAACGAAGGCGGCGACAAAGTCACTGTCACTGTTGAAGCTGAGATCAAGGCCACCGCGCGCGTCAGCGAACTCGAAACGGAAATCGAAGAACTCGAAACTCTCGTCACCGGACTGCGCAAGGAATCCGGCAAGCCCCTGCGCCGCCGCCTCACCGACACCCGCATGGCCGTGAACCACAAGTTCGACATCGCGGGCCACGAAGGCTACCTCACCGTCGGCCTTTTCGAGGATGGCCGCCCCGGCGAGCTGTTCGTTACGATGGCGAAGGAAGGCTCCACCATCGGCGGCCTCATGGACACCATTGGCGCGCTCACCAGCATGGCCCTCCAATACGGCGTGCCGCTCGAAGGACTCGTGAAGAAGTTCGCGCACCAGCGCTTCGAGCCGAGCGGCTTCACCAAGAACCCCGACATCCGGCAGGCGTCGTCCATCATTGACTACGTGTTCCGCTGGATGGGCTGCCAGTTCGTGGCCGGCTACAAGGAAAGCACCGCGCCCAAGCGCCCGCAGGCCGACCTGCCCATGCCCGGCCTGACCGACGTGGAGAAATCCGTGGCCAACCGCAACTCGCAAGAGCTGCCGCCCACGCACGACACCGAGTTGGTGATCAAGCCCCTGCCCGCGCTCGGGCGCACCACCATCTCGGTCACGGCCAGTTTCGTGAACCAGAGCGACGCCCCGGCCTGCCCCGGCTGCGGCAGCATGACCGTGCGCAACGGCGCCTGCTACAAGTGCCTGAACTGCGGGGAGAGTTTGGGCTGCTCGTAACGCCGGCTTTCCAGCCGGCAGGTTGGGAGACTTTCCAGTCTCCCGACCCTCGGCGGGAACGGAACTGGAACACGAGGCCGGAAAGCCTCGTGACCTGCCGACAAGAATGTCGGCGCTACGGCGGTGAACGCATCAGCAGTTCGTGAAATGATTTTGTGCGTAAGCCAAGGGTGGAGATCCGAAGCCGGAGGCGCGTGAGTGCCTCCGGCTTTTGTCTTCTTGGATTGCCACGAGGGATTATCTGGTTAGCCTCGCGACATGAGAACTTTACTGCTTGCCTGCGCCATGTCCCTCCTGACCTTCGAAGTCAGCGCGCAAAGCGGTTTGATCGCCCGCTACTACCTGAACAACAACGCGAACAACGCGGTCGGGGCCAATCACGGCACCGTGGTCGGAGCGGTGCCGACCACGGACCGGTTTGGAGTTAACAATTCGGCCTATAGTTTTAACGGGAGCAGCAGCCGAATCGAATTTGCTTCACCGCCTTTGACCCAGGTCACCAATTGGACAGTCGCGGCCTGGGTGAAGCCGGCCAGCTTTTCCCAGGCGGGCCTGGCCATTTTTGTCGGATTCGACAACGGTGTTGATGCGAGTGATGGCTACGGTTTTGGTTTGAATGGCAATTCCACTTTGCAAGGTTTCACCCTTTATGTGGGAGGATACTTCAGCAGCGGTTATTCGTTTCCCGATACCAATCAGTGGTATCACATCGTGATGTTGCGTGACACGGCCACCATCCGCTTTTTCGTCAATGGCGTTCCCACTCCGGGCACGGGCAATCCATCGACCGTGCTGCCCCCGACGGACTTTACGATTGGCTCGCAAAATGGCGCCCGATTCTTCAAGGGTTCAATGGACGATGTGCGCATTTACAACCGCGCGCTCACTTCCAATGAAGTAGTTCAGCTCTATGCGGCCAACGAAGGCCCCTGCTTCCCGCACGCAGCCGCCGCCACGCCCATTATGTTCAACGGCTTTGTGGTCGGGGCCACGGTGACCGATGGTGGCTGCGGCTACACCAACGCCCCCACCGTAACCATCCTCGGAGGCGGTGGTTCTGGTGCCACCGCCACTGCTACGGTAAGTAATGGCATGGTCACAGCCGTGAGCATCACCGGCGCTGGCTGTTGCTATACGAACGAGCCTCGGTTCACCTTTTCTTCGCCCCCGTTTCCCACCAGCGTGAGCATCAAACTCAGCAAAGTCGCCATCACCCAGCATATCATGGTGGGCCGCACTTATGTGTTGGAAGGCACGAGCGATCTGGTGAACTGGGTCGCGGTGGGCAATCCATTTACTGCCCAAACCGAGGATGTGGTCACCGAGGTGGATATTTCATTGGGCTATCGTTACTTCCGAAGCCGGGAAGTGAGGGGCAATCCCTAAAGTAGGTTCACCGCGCCGCGCTGGAATCGGCGAGGCATTCTTGAACTTGCCCACGCCTCACCCCGGCGCCCTGAAAATAGCCCAGCCCTTCAGACTGGGACCACGCCACCCCAGGCCCATGAAGTCCCGCAGGGACGAAAGAATCCTGCGGACGAGGCGCGGCTTCTGTCGTCCCTCCGGGACTCGGTTCGGAGGCGGCGCGGTTTCCCAGCCCTCAAGGGCTGGGCTATTTTCAAAGGGCCAAGGCAGGACGTCGGTGTCCTCACCGCGCCGCGCTGGAATCGGCGAGGCGTTCCCGAACTTGCCCACGCCTCACTCCGGCGCGCTTTCCCCAATCCCAACGGGATTGCCTCACCGAAGCCCAGGGTTGGTGCGCCGCGCACCTACCCTGGGCCCACGCCCCACACAGTTCCCCAACCCTGAAAGGGTTGTCTCACCGCCACGCCACGCCGCACGGACGAAAACGATTCAACCCTTTCAGGGTTGAACAAAATTCCGGCTCGCGAACCCAGGGTAGCGCCTGCGGCGCAACCCTGGGCTTTGGTGCGGCAACCCCTTTGGGGTTGGGAAGGCGCGCGGTTCGTGGGCATCACCGGCGTGGTCGGGCGTCGGTGTCCCCACCGCACCGCGCGGAATCGACGAGGCGTTGCGGAACTTGCCCACACCCCACCCTGGCGCGCTTTCCCCAATCCCAACGGGATTGAATCACCGAAGCCCAGGGTTGGTGCGCCGCGCACCTACCCTGGGTCCACGTCCCACACATTTCTTCAACCCTGAAAGGGTTGAATCACCGCCGCCCGCGCCGCATCCTGCGCCCATGCCCCAATCTCTCGCCAAGATTCTGCTCCATGTCGTTTTCTCCACGAAAGATCGTCGCCCCTTCCTGCGCGATCTCGCCACGCGTCAGGAGATGCACCGTTACCTCGGCGGCATTCTGGTCGAAAACGATTGCCCGCCGGCCATCGTGGGCGGGGTGGAAGACCATGTGCATTTGCTCTGTGCTCTCTCCCGCACGCGCGCCGTCGCGGATGTCATCAAGGAGGTGAAACGCGGCTCGTCGGTGTGGCTCAAGGCGCGGCCGGGTTATGAAGATTTCGCGTGGCAGGCCGGCTACGGCGTTTTCTCGCTGGGCCATTCGCAACTCGACGACACGCGCCGTTACATCGCCGATCAGGAACAGCATCATGCGAAGATGTCGTTTCAGGAAGAGTTCCGCCGGTTGTTGCAACGGTATGAGGTGGAGTACGACGAGGCTTACGTTTGGGATTGAGGCAACCCTTTCAGGGTTGTTCCCATTTTGGCGGCGTGTCCCAGGGTAACGCCTGCGGCGCAACCCTGGGCTTCGGCGAGGCAACCCCTTTGGGGTTGGGGAGGCGCGCGGCACGCGGGCATCACCGGCGTGACCAGGCACGGGTCTTCACCGCGCCGCGCTGGAATCGGAGAAGCGTTGCGGCACTTGCCCACGCCTCATCTCGGCGCGCTTTCCTCAATCCCAACGGGATTGTCTCACCCAAGCCAGGGTTGGTGCGCCGCGCACCTGCCCCACGCCCGTTCTGCGCGGGCTGGTTGGTTGGCCCTTCGATTTTGTGGTGTGTGCCCCGGGTATTCGTGCTTCATCATTCACGTTTGCGCCGGACGGGTTGCGCCTTGGAAATTGACTGGATAGCTTGCCGCCGTGTCGTTCCCGGATGAACAAACTTTCCCGCCGCTGCTGGCACCGAAGCCGCAGCGGCTCGCGGCGTTGTTGCGCCTCGGCGATCCGCAGGCGCGGCTGGCGCGGCTCGTCGAGGAGGCCCGGCAGCGCGCGCCGATGCCGACGGCGTTGCGTGTGGAGGAGCATCGGGTCGAGGGCTGTCTCGTGCGCATCTGGTTCGTGGCGGAATTTCGCGAGGGCCGGTGTTTCTTCGAGTGCGATTCGGACGCGGTGAGTTTGAAGGCCGTGGGCGGGTTGCTCTGCGAACTCTACAGTGCGCGCGCGCCGGAGGATATTCTGGCCACCCGGGTCGGCGTGCTGGAGCCGTTGCAGATTCTTCATCAACTCGCCGAGAACCGGCAGCGCACCATCGCGCGCATCGAGGAAAAAATTCACGCCTTCGCCGCCGCACCGCGCGCGAAAATTCGTTAAGCTATGCGACTCTACGACGCGCATAATCATTTGCAGGATGCGCGGCTCAAATCGCCGGAGAAGCTGATCGCGGAGGTCACCGGCGTTGGAGTCGTGCGCATGGTCGTGAACGGCGCGTGCGAGGAGGACTGGCCTTTAGTCAAACAACTCGCCGAACAATTTCCGCAAGTGCTGCCGTCGTTTGGTTATCACCCTTGGTATTTGCACGAGCGCACGGAGGAGTGGCGGCAGCGGCTCGTGGAATTTCTCGACACCACACCGGGTGCCGTCATCGGAGAAATCGGCCTCGACCGATGGAAACCCGCGTTGCCTTACGACGGACAGGAGGACGTGTTCACCTGGCAACTGCGGCTCGCGGCGGAACGCAACGTCGCGGCGAGCATTCATTGTCTTCAGGCGTGGGGTCGGATGCATGAGTTACTGCGCGACACGCCAAGACCGGCGCGCGGTTTTCTGCTGCACTCGTACGGCGGCTCGAAGGAAATGGTCGCGCCGCTCGCGAAGCTCGGCGCGTATTTTTCCTTCCCCGGCTATTTCATGCACGAACGCAAGGCCCGCCAGCGCGAGGCCTTCACCGCCGTGCCGCTGGAGCGTCTGCTGATCGAAACGGACGCGCCGGATCAATTGCTCCCGTATTCGGACAACCGTTTCCCCATCCAAGACTGCGCCGGACAGCCGCTCAATCATCCGGCCAATCTGCGCGCGGTCTATGAGTTCGTCGCGAAGGAACGTGGAATGTCGCTCGCAGCCCTGGCCGTTCAGGTCGAAGAAAACTTCTCGCGGCTGTTCGGTTCTGCACTCCCGCTGGAGACCGTGATACACCGCACCACCTGAGCGGCGGCGGCGAAACCGAAAGCGCCCGTGACGAACGTCGCCGTGCCGAAACCCGAGTCGCAGTTCAATTTCATCGCGCCGCTCTCGCGCTTCGCGCACACGCCGCCGTCGCTCGCCGGATAGACCGGCGGCTCCGGCGAATACACCGCCTCGACGCCGAAGTTTTTTCCAGGCGACGGAAAACCAAACTCCTTGCGCAAGACATCCCGCGTCTTGGTCAACAACCGGTCGTGCGTGGTCAACGCCAGGTCTGCCACGCGCACTTGCGTCGGATCGCGCCGCCCGCCCGCCGCGCCACACGTCACGATGGGCACCTGCTGCTCGCGGCACAGTGCGATCAACCGGCATTTGTTTGTAATGTCATCAATGGCATCCACGACATACTGGTAGCGGGTGCTGAACAAACTTGCGGCGCTGGTCTCGGTGAAAAATTCCAGCGCGGCGCGAACCTCGCACCCGGGATTGATGCCGCGGATGCGCTCGGCCATGACCTCGACCTTGGGGCGGCCGACCTCCGCATCCAACGCATGAAGCTGACGATTGACATTGCTGACACAGACCTCGTCCAGATCGACGAGCGTGAGCCGACCCACGCCGGAACGCGCCAGTGCCTCCACCGCCCACGATCCAACGCCACCGACACCGACGACGCACACATGCGCCGCGCGGAGCCGCGCGAGCGCTTCCACGCCGAAGAGCCGCGCGATGCCGCCGAAACGAAACTCGAAGTCACTCATCCGCGCCAAGATGGCGAACGGAGCGCGGGCTTTCCAGCCCGCAGCGATGTGGAACAACGAAAGGCCTCAGCAGGAATAGAATCGCTCCGCCTGTGGAATCTTCCTGCGGACTGGAAAGTCCGCGTTTGCCGCCGCCCTTCCCTTCGCCGCCATCCGTGGTATAGAAACGCCGTGCAAGTTATGAACAAACTTCTTCTAGCCGTCCTGGCGTTCGCGTCCGTGAACGCTTTTGCGCAAGCCCCCGCCGCGAAAAAAAATTCTCGAATTATGGAAACGACCAACCAATCCGCCGCCAAAAGCGAAATCGCCACGCTCGCGGGCGGCTGCTTCTGGGGCATGGAAGAGCTCATTCGCAAGATCCCCGGCGTGACCGCGACCGAGGCTGGCTACACCGGCGGCTGGCTCAAGAACCCG
>JAYVQC010000175.1:0-21278 GCA_043757045.1 Akkermansia sp.
GACGGTGTCGTTTACGTTTCATGCTGAGTTTTCCCGGGCGGCTTCGCCGCCCGGAAACTCTCATAACATGTGGATCAATTTAAGGGGAGCAGGCCAACAGCACACCGTTTCATCCAGCATCGGCTCGTCACAACCGGCGTTTCACGTTGGTCAAGTGGTTGAGGTTCTCTATCGAAGTGACAATCCTCAATCAGCCCGGATTGAAACTTTCTGGCAGGTCTGGGGCCTTGCAAGTTGGCTCGGGATAATGGGCAGCGTCCAATTGACTGTCCTGCTGGTTATCCTCCTTTGGCCGAAGATTAGATCCCCTCAACTCAAGCCGTGAAACGCGCCTGATCTCTCGTGGTTTGTTGTTTTTTGCGGACCGAAGTCATCGTCCCTCAATCCTGAAAGGATTGAAATCATCCAGCCCAGGGTTGCGCCGCCGGGGCGCTACCCTGGGTTCGCATCACATAAATTTCCTCAACCCTGAAAGGGTTGAATCAAACGACCGGCCTGTCCACCCTCCCGACATGGCCCAATCCCTTTCTAAAATTTTGCTTCATGTCGTGTTTTCCACCAAGGATCGCCACCCCTTCCTGCGCGACCGTGCGTTGCGCGAGGAGAGGCATCGTTACCTCGGCGGCATTCTGGGCGAATTGCATTGTCCCTCCATCATCGTGGGCGGAGTCGAGGATCATGTGCATGTGCTCTGCGTGCTGGCCCGCACCTGCGCGCCGTCGGACATGGTGAAGGAGTTGAAGCGCGGCTCCTCGGTGTGGATCAAGGCACGCGCGCCGGAGCACGCGAACTTCGCGTGGCAAAACGGGTACGGCATTTTCTCCCTCGGCCACTCGCAAGTGGATGACGTGCGAAAATACATCGCCGGCCAGGAGGAGCATCACGCCAAGACGACGTTTCAGGACGAGTTCCGCAAATTGTTGCAGCGTTACGAGGTGACGTTCGCCGAGGCGTACGTGTGGGATTGATTGGGGGGAATCCTGAAAGGATTCAGATAAACCAGCCCAGGGTTGCGTGGCACGCGCTACCCTGGGTCGCGGTGTGATGACGGAACAACCCTGAAAGGGTTGAATCACGGGACGCAGTGTGGCGCGTTGATTCAACCCTTTCAGGGTTGGAGAAATGTTTTGCGACGTGGACCCAGGGTAGCGCCTCGGCGGCGCAACCCTGGGCTGGACTATCTGAATCCTTTCAGGATTCGCCGGGGTCTGGTCACGTCCACGCCGGTGGTGAAAGCAAATGGCGGCACCCTCGCGGATGCCGCCATTCGTGTTGAAGCGTTTCGGGATTACGCCCGCGCCAGTTCCTCGTTCGTCACGCCGTTGATGATGCGGTATTCCTCCGCGTGCAGGAGCGGGTCGGACTTCAGCGTCACCTTGCCGTAGTGGCGTTTCTCCAAGTCGGTGATGAGCTGGCGGTCGTCGTTGTTCAAGCGCGTGAGCACGGTGGAATGCACCAGGATCTTCAACTGGAAGTCGGACTCGTCGCGCTCGCGCTTCTTCATGATCTCGCCGAGCTTGCGCTGGATTTCCACGCTCATGGTCACGGCGCTCTTCACCTTGCCGCGGCCCTTGCAATACGGGCAGTCGTCATACACCGCCGAGCGCGTGCTCTCGCTGTGGCGCTGGCGCGTCATCTCCATGAGGCCGAGCTGCGAGATGGGCAGGATGTGGGTCTTGGCCTTGTCGCGGCGCAAGCCGTCCTTCACGCGCTGATAAACATTCTGCTGATCGCGACGCGATTTCATGTCGATGAAATCAAGCACGATGAGTCCGCCCATGTTGCGCAGGCGCAACTGCCGGGCGATTTCCTCCGCCGCTTCGAGGTTCACTTTCAAGATCGTGGTGTCCTGATCCTTGCTGCCCTTGTGCCGTCCCGTGTTCACGTCAATGGCCACCAGCGCCTCGGTTTCATCAATGACGATGTAGCCGCCGCCTTTCAACATGACCTGCCGCGAGAAGGTCGTCTCCAACTGCTTCGTGATGTTGAAGCGGTCGAAGATGGACTGGTGCTCGGCGTAAAGTTTCACCTTCGCGAGCGAACGCTTCGAGATACGCCCGATGATTTCCTGGATGCGGTCGAAGGCGGCCTGGCTGTCCACCACGATGCGCTCGACTTCTTCCGTGAGAAAGTCGCGCACGGTGCGCTCGATCAAATCCGGCTCTTGGAACACGCAACTCGGCGACGGCCCGTTTTGAATTTTCTCCTGAATCGCGCGCCACTCTTCGAGCAGCAGCGCGAGGTCGCGCACGAAGTAACGCTTCTGCTGGCCCTCGCCCACGGTGCGCATGATCACGCCCATGCCTTCGGGAATTTCCAACTCGCGCAGGATGCGCTTGAGGCGCTGACGTTCCTCCGGATGTTCAATCTTCCGCGAGATGCCGCTCTTGTCGGAGTTCGGCAGCAACACTAGGTAACGTCCGGGCAAAACCAGGTTCGTCGTGACGCGCGGGCCTTTGGTCCCGATGGGTCCCTTCGTCACCTGGATGATGATGTCACTGCCCGGCGGATACACGCGGGGGATGTCCTTCTGCGTGATCTTCGGCTTCTCCGGGCGACCGCGCCGCGGCTCACGCTCGACGATTTCCACGCCGCTGTCGAACTGGTTCGGCACAATGTCCCAGTAGTGGAGGAAGGCGTTCTTCTCGAAGCCGATGTCCACGAAAGCGGCTTTCAATCCGTCTTCGAGATTACGCACGCGCCCTTTGTAAATGCTGCCGACGAGGCGCTCTTCCGTGTTGCGCTCGATGGTGAATTCTTCGAGCCGTCCCTTCTCGGTCACGGCCACGCGCGTCTCCAACGACTCGGCGTTGATGATGACTTCCTTGTTGCTCGGCTCGACCTTGCGAATGAGGCGCTGGACTCTCTTGATGACTTTCTGCGCGGTCATCTTGATCGCCTCAAAGAGATTTTTCGGGCGCTCCTCAATCTCCACGGGCTGGAAGTCTTCCTTCACTTCGTCGGGCGTTTCCAGGTTCGGCTCGCGATAGCCGCGCTTGCCGGCCTCGACCGGCGTGGCGGCCGCGCCCTCGGGCGGGAGACCGGCGGCGACATTTTCCGCGCGCTCGATTTCGCCGCCGCGCGACTTGTCGAAGACGCGCTGGTTCTGGCCGAGCGTTTCCAGGGTGGAATCGGGCTTGGCCTCGATGACAACTTTTTTGGCTGGTGCGTTCGGGTTGGGGCGGAAACGCATTCCGCCACGACGCCGACGTCCAAAGTTTTTTCCTTCACTCATAATTTTCTATTTTTCAGTAAGACCTTCGATACAGGTAAATGTTTTGCAGGATGCCAATGGCGATCAGGGAACAAAGCACGGAGGAACCGCCGTAACTCAACAGCGGCAACGGCACGCCCGTCACCGGCATCAGCCGGATGTTCATGCCGATGTTGATGAAGATGTGGCTGAAGAGCATCGTGACCACGCCCACGGCCAGCAGCTTGCCCAGGCGGTCGCGCGCCTGGCCGGCCACGCGGATGCCGGTGAACAACAGCACGGAATAAAGCCCGATCACGATCACGCTGCCCATGAAGCCCTTCTCCTCGGCGATGACGGAGAAAATGAAGTCGGTGTGCGCCGCGCCCGGCGGCAGAAAGCCCAGCGACAATTGCTGTCCCTCGCACCAGCCCTTGCCTGTCAACCCACCGCTACCCACGGAGATCAAAGCTTGGCGCGACTGGTGCGACTTGTCCTTTTGCAGATCGTGCGCCTTCTTTTTTTCGGCGGGCGTGGCGTTGGCGGGCGCGAAATCTTTTCCGAAATAAACCAGCAGCCGCTGCCGTTGATACTCTTCCAACTTGATGGACCACCAACCCGGCGGCGCGAAAAGAACGTCCACCAGGAACAGCGCCGCGAGCACGCTCACGATGGAAATGGAGCGCACGAGAAACCGGCGCGGCACGCCCGCCACCAGCATCATCAGCAGGCCGGTGGGAATGAAAATCAGCGCCGAGCCGAGGTCGGGTTCTTTCAGGACCAGCACGAACGGCAGGCCGATGAGTCCCAGAGCCTTGAAGAAAATGGACGGCGCGCGGAGTTCCTCGATGGGGCGGCTGAGGAAATTTCCAAACGCAAAAATGAATGCGAGCTTGGCGAACTCGGACGGTTGAAACAGAAACACGCCGAAGTCGAACCAGCGCCGCGCGCCGCCGCGCATGGTGCCGAGGCCGGGAATCAAGACCGCGATGAGCAGCACGATCATCAGCCAGTAACCGATCATGGACCAGCGAGAGAGCGAGCGGTAGTCGAGGAAACAGACCACGACGGCGGCGCTCACGCCAGAGAAGCACCAGAACATCTGGCGGACGAACAACTCCTTGTGCCAGGGGATCGAGCCGGTCGCGCGCGCCTCGGTGGCGCTATAGATGAACAACACGCTCACGATCATCAGCCCAAGCATCGCGAGTAGTTGGAGCCACTCGATGCGCGGCTGACGTTCAGTTTGTCCGAGGGTGAACATTGGAAAAATCAGAAAGCAGAAAGGAGAAAGCAGAAATGAGCGCGCGGCTGGGGGCGCGTGTTGGTGGAATTGAAGGGATCGTGTTGAGTAATGCGTTCTCCCTCACCCCGGCCCTCTCCCGCTGGGAGAGGGAGAATGGCATCCAGCCTCACTGCGATTGAACGCGCTCGATTCGTCCCGCGCTGCATGACTGTCCCCCTCTCCCAGCGGGAGAGGGCCGGGGTGAGGGGGAACGCGGCAAAAATGAAACCCGCTCCGCCCGCCCCGAGGCGCGGCGTCCGAATTTCTGCTTTCTGCTTTCTGCTTTCTGTTTTCATTTCAGTTCTTCGCCATCGCGATTTTTCCAGCCGCGAGATTTCGTTCGCGCTTCTTCAACGCCTCGTAAATTCCCTTGGCCACGGGCGCGCAGGTCTCGCCGCCGGATTTGCCGCTTTGCACCATCACGACCACGGCGTAGCGCGGGTCTTCGTAAGGCGCGTAGGAGGCGAACCAGGTAATGTGATCGTAAACCACCGTGCCGCGCTCCAACTGCGCGGTGCCGGTTTTGGCGCAGACGCGGAAGCCTTCCACTCGGGCGTTGCGACCGGAGCCGTCACCGTCTTCCGTGTCCGCGAGCATGGCGCCTTGCACGGCCGCCAGCGTGGCTGGACTCACGGGCAGTTGCTCGCGCAGCAGCGGACGCACGCCGCCGCGCGGTGCAGCATCGGCGACTTCATCCTGAGCATTGGTGGCGATGACCAGTTGCGGCCACAAGACCCGTCCGCCATTCGCGATGGCCGCCATCGCGACAGTCAGTTGCAGCGGCGTGACCGTGACGTAGCCCTGGCCGATGGAGAGGTTGCCGGTGTCGCCGTCGCGCCACGGCAGGCGTCTCTCCTGCAACCACTCGCGCGTGGGCAGAATGCCGCGGCTGTCCTGCGCGAGCGGAATCCCCGTGCGCTCGCCGAAGTGCAGCAGCCCGGCCATGCGGACAATCGCATCGCGTCCCACGAGCAGACCTTGCTCGATGAAGTAGGAGTTGCTCGATCGCTTGAACGCGCGTCTGAAATCATACTCACCCGGCTGGGCCGTATCGCGAAACGCCTGCTGCCCGACGTAGTAAATCCCGTGCGCCGCGTCGCGCGGGTTGGGCGCGACGCGAACGATCTGATTGGTCTTCAGCGTGCCGGCTTCAAGTCCCGCGAGTGCCACCATGGTTTTGAAAGTGGAGCCAGGCGCGGCCCCGCCGAAAATCGCGCGGTTCAACATCGGCGTCGTGTTCGTGTCGTGATAGGCGCGGAAGTTTTCCCGCGTGATGCCGGGAATCCAGTTGCCCGGATCGAACGTGGGCGCGGAAGCCATCGCGATGATTTCTCCGGTGCGGACATCCAGCACCACTGCCGCGCCGCGCACCGTTCCGCCGTTGGGCAAAAAGGCACGCCCGAGTTCGTATTCCGCCACGCGTTGAATTTCCGCATCAATGGTCAGCGTTAAATTGTGGCCCGCCTCGATGGGCGAAAGAATCGTTTCGTTCTGTCGGTAGCCGAGGTTGTTGATCTGCACGGATTTGCCGCCCGCCTTCCCACGCAGCACGCTGTCGAGCGAGTATTCCAAGCCGGAGAAGCCGCGATAGTCCGGCAGGCGATAATCGTAGTAGGCGATTTCGCCGTCGGAAGATTCGTCGCTCGCCCGCATGTAGCCGATGACGTGGGCCGCGAGCGTGCCACGCGGATAAAGGCGCGCCGGCTGAATCTCCATCGCCACGCCCGGCAGGTTCAGCCCGCGTTCCTGCAAACGCGCGACCTGCGCCGGCGTGAGTCCTGAGTAAATGGGCAAGGGCAGAATCAGGTTGCGATCGTAGTGGCTTTGAAAGTTGGTTTTGTTCAACGCCAACGGCTGCGCGATGATCGCGGACAGTTGCGCGACAATGTTGCTGGTCACGGAGTAACGCGCTTCGCGGCGGAAGCCTGTGGCCACCGCGCGGCTGACCGGAGAATACTGAATCAGCGCAGGCTTGTATCCGAACAGCGAGAAGCCGCGCTCCACGAACGTCGGCTCGCGCTTGGTGGCACCGGCCAGGCGCTCGGCGTTGAGCAGGCGGGCGCGCTCCGCGTCCACCGCGCGAATCCACGCCTTGTCGCCGAGATAAACGCTGATGCTATAGACCGGCTTGTTCTCGGCGAGCACCACGCCGTGGCGGTCCATGATTTTCCCGCGCGGCGCGGACACGCGCACGGTGCAGTAGGACTGATTGAGTTGCGCCTCTTCGAACTGGCGCGAGCGCACGACCTGCACCCACCACAAGCCGCCGAGCAACACGGCCAGCCCAGCCGTGATCACCCAGGAGACCAGGCGGAGGGGCCGGTCGGCGCGGTTGAGTTGATCGAAGATGAGCATTTAGAAATGACGAATGACGAATGACGAATGACGAGGGAAGGCCGAATGACCCAGGACGAAATTGCGCGAGCGAGCAACGGACTCCGAGAGTCCGCACTTTATCATTCGACATTCGACATTCGTCATTCGCTTAACGTCCTCTCGCAATCTCCCGGTCGGGCCGGTAGCTCGACTCGAGCGCGCGCTCGTAGCCGAGGACGCGATAGACCCGGTTGAACAGTTGGAAATAAACCGGCACGAGCAGGCCGCCCAGCACCGTCATCGCGATCCATTGCCAGAGCGTGCCCCAGCCGAGAATCGGATCGCCGCCGCAGGTCAGGATGATGCCGAGCGCGAGCAGCGGCGCGAAGCCGCTGGCCGCGCAGCCGAGCACGAGTTGCGTGTAAGTCTGCTCGCGCAGGATGAGGTGGCGGAACTGTTGCACGATCAGACCGATGACGAAGAGCGGCACGATGGAGACGCCCAGCCGGTTCGCCGAGAGCGCGTCGAACCACAGCCCGCCGCACACGGCGAGCAGCGAGACCGTGACCAATCCCGAACTCAGGCTCGCATAAACCATCAGCGCCGGGAGCAGATCGATCTGCACGCCGATGAGGCGGCGCAATCCGCCGAACGACGACTCCACGAACACGGCGACAAACGCGAGCGCGAGAATGAAAATGGTGTTGAGGGCGCTCATCGCTTTGCGGGTCCAAGGTCCAAGGTCCAAAGTCCAAGGTCAGCCGCGTGCGAGGTCGGGCGACCTTGGACTTTGGACTTTGGACTTTGGACAAAGGTCTTCACGGCATCACCACCCACACCTCGTCCAAGGTGTTCATGCGCACCGCCAGTTTCACGCGCGCGACGTGGGCGAGGCCGAAGTCCACGGGGCGCACATCCACGATTTCTCCGATGCGGATGCCTTTGGGATACAACCCGCCCTCGTCGCTGGTCATCACCGGCTGGCCGGGTTTCACGGCGGTGGCGTTCCGCAAGAAATTCAATTCCACGAGGCTTTCATCCAGCACGGCGGCGGGACTTTTGATCACGCCCTGGTCCACGACGATGGCGTGGTTTTGCGCGTCGCGCACGCTGGCGGAGACGGGACACGCCGGGTCGCCGAGCAGCACGACGCGCGCGCGGGTCTCGCTGACTTCGCTGACGCGGCCGACGAGTCCCTCGGCAGTGCGGACGGGCAGGTCCACGCGCAGGCCGTCGCGCTTGCCGAGATCGATCTGCACGTTGCGCGACCAGTTGGCGGGGTCGCGGGCGATGATGCGGGCGAGCTTGATGTTCAGCCGGGAGGATTGCTTGAAGCCGACTTGCACGCGGAGGCGTTCGTTCTCGCGCTCGAGTTCGGCGAGGCGCGGAAGCTGGACTTTTAGCTCGGCGTTCTCACGGCGCAGTTGCTCGATCTGCCTGAGCAATTCCTTGCGCGGCACGATGGCGTTGCCGGCTTTCTCGGTGATTTGCTGCCCGGAACCGGTGAGGCCGAAGAGCGGGAGAAACAAGCCACCAATCGCCAGCTTGAACTGCGTGGCGGTGCGCTCGGGGAGTTTGAGAATAACGAGCGTCCCCACGATGACGACGGCCAGGAGGAGGTAGTGGCGGCGTTTCATCGAACGTGCCGCCAGCATCCTGCTGACGTTGGTGAATTGTCCTGCCGAGGAAACGCCGGCAGGATACTGGCGGCACGTGGCCCGGTTTTGAATTCTTGGGCCGTCGGATTGGAGCCGGCCATTTTTACCGCAGAGGCGCAGAGGCGCAGAGGCGCAGAGGAAATCGGGACAGAATTTTTTCTCCCCTCTCCGCCTCTCTGCGCCTCTGCGCCTCTGCGGTAAAACAGAAGCGGTGAAGTTACAACCGTGCTCCCGTGAAGAACCCGTGCGCTCTTTTGCCCCAACGCCAAGGCAGCGTTGTGAGGCCTTTCAAATTTCAATAAATCATTCACCGCTTCATCGCACGGCCAGCGGGACGCTGGCGGCACGTTATTGCGGCGAACGCGGAATCACTTCGTGGAACTGGTCACCCGTTTCAAGAATTGGAGCTCCTGCAAGACCCGGCCCGTGCCGGTGACGACTGCAGTGAGCGGATCATCGGCAATATGCACCGGCAATCCCGTCTCCTCCGCCACGAGCCGGTCAATGCCGCGCAAAAGCGCGCCACCACCGGCCATGACGATGCCTCGATCCACCAGGTCCGCCGACAATTCGGGCGGGCAGCGTTCGAGGGTGATGCGGACAGACTCCAAAATACTTGAAAGCGGCTCCTGCAAGGCCTCGCGAATTTCTTCCGAGCGAATGGACAGGGTCTTCGGCAGACCCGCGCTCAAATCGCGGCCTTTGACATCCATGGTCAATTCTTGTTCCAGCGGGAAAGCCGATCCGACCCGGATCTTGATCTCTTCCGCCATGCGTTCGCCAATCATCAAGTTGTAGGCGCGCTTCATGTGCGCGATGATCGTCTCGTCAAATTCGTCTCCGCCCACCCGCAGGCTGCGGCTGAAGACGATGCCGGCCAGCGAGATGATTGCGATTTCGCAAGTCCCGCCGCCGATGTCCACGATCATGTTGCCCGCCGGTTCGTGAACCGGCAGCCCAACGCCGATGGCCGAGGCCATCGGTTGTTCGATCAGGTACACCTCGCGCGCACCCGCATGGGTGGCCGAGTCTTTGACGGCACGTTTCTCCACTTCCGTGATGCCCGAAGGAACGGCCACGACGACGCGCGGCGCGATCAGTTTCCGGTGATGCACTTTCTGAATGAAGTGCCGGAGCATCGCTTCTGTAATCTCAAAGTCTGCGATGACTCCGTCTTTCATCGGGCGGATGGCCACGATGTTCCCGGGGGTGCGGCCCAACATGCGCTTCGCTTCTTCTCCGACCGCGAGGACGTTGGTGGTGCCAGCCTGAATAGCAACGACGGAAGGTTCACGCAAAACGATGCCCTGATCGCGGACATAGACCAACGAATTGGCCGTGCCGAGATCGATTCCAATGTCATTGGAAAACAGGCTTTTAAGTTGCGCGAACATGAATTGTGCCTACAGGGCGGGGATTCAATGGGCGCGCTGCCAGAGGGTCAAGGAGTAACTTCCCCGCGAGCGCCAGCGAGGTGCATCTGGGCGCAGTGGCTCCTCCGAGCGTGGTGAAGATGGCGTTGGTGGATGGGGCCGTGCAGTCCCGCAACGACCACGTATTCTCCACGTTAACAAGGGGCAGAAGGCGGCACAGGGATTTTACTCTATCTCCTTCCGCGTGCCGGGCGTGAACAAGGGGACGCCGTGATGCGCGCGGATCACCGAGTCCGCATGAACATCAAAAAGAGAATGCGCGCCGGCGAATACCAACGCGCGGACCCGGCGCTCCGCGCTCCGCGCTCACTTCGGCACCATGAGCGTGAAGGGCCAGACATAAGCTTGGAGAAAAACCAGCACGCCGACGAGGCACGCCAGGACCAGGCTGTGCCAGAATACGAAGCGCAGAATCTCGCCTTCCTTCCCGTAATAATTCGTGGCCGTGCTCGCGACCACGATGCTTTGCGCGTCCACCATTTTGCCCATCACGCCGCCGCTGCTGTTCGCCGCGCTCATGAGCACGGGACTCACGCCGGTCTGTTGCGCGGTGATTTGTTGCAGGCTGCCGAAGAGGACATTGCTCGCCGTGTCGCTGCCCGTGAGTGCCACGCCGAGCCAGCCGAGCAGCGTGCCGAAGAATGGATACAGCACGCCCGTCTTCGCCAGCGCGAGGCCAAGCGTCGCATCCGTGCCGGAGTATTTCGTGACGAAGCCGAGCGCGAGCATCGCGGCGATGGTGAGCAGCGAGAAGCGCACGGTGTAAATCGTCCGCGCATAAATCTTTCCCAGCTCGCGCACGCGAAAGCCCATGATCAAACCGGAAAGAATCGCTGCCACGAGAATGCCCGTACCGGTGGCGGAGAGCCAGTTGAGCGTGAACACGGCCTTCTCCGGCGGCGCGTTCGGCGGCGCAACTTGCGGGCCGCGCTTCACGAGGTTGTGCAGCGCGGGCACCGGCAGATCAAACTTCGTCACGGTCTTGGACGCGATGGTTTTGTAGAAGCCCTTGCCGATGTGCTCCTGGCGTTCGCCGTTGAAGAATCTTTTCACTTGCGGCACGCCCCACGCGAAAACCAGCACGCTCAACAAAATCCACGGCATCCACGCGCGGCGGATTTGCGCGCGCGAATACGGTTCGGCCGCCGGGGCCGTCGCGCCGGGCATCTTCCAGCCGTCGCTGGGCTGCCAATAGCGCGAAAGCAAAATGAGCGCGACCATCGAGCAGAGCGACGCGACGATGTCCACCAGCCACGGGCCGTGGAAATTCGAGACGATGAATTGCGGCACTGCAAACGCCACGCCTGCGACCAGCGCCGCCGGCCAGACGCCGAGCATGCCGCGCCAGCCCGCCATCGCCCACACCACCCAGAACGGCACGAGCACGGAGAAGAACGGGAGCTGCCGTCCGACCATCGCGGAGAGCGTGAGTTCGTTGATGCCCGTCACGCCGGCCAGCGCGAGAATGGGTGTGCCGAGCGCGCCGAAGGCCACGGGCGCGGTGTTCGCTATGAGCGAAAGACCGGAGGCTTGCAGCGGCTTGAAGCCGAGTTGAATGAGAATCGCCGCCGTCACCGCGACCGGCGTGCCGAAACCCGCCGCGCCTTCAAAGAACGCGCCGAAGGCGAACGCGATGAGGATCACCTGCACGCGCGGGTCGGGCGCGATGGAGGCAAGGTTCCCGCGCAGCACGGCGAACAGCCCTTTGTCCACCGTGAGCTGGTAGAGAAAAATCAGGTTGAGAATGATCCAGCCAATCGGGAACAGCCCGTAAGCCGCGCCATAGACCGTGGTCGCCGCCGCCGCTGAAACGGGCATTCGATAAACCACCAACGCCACGACCAGCGCCACGGCCAGCCCGAGCAACGCCGCGAAATGAATCCGCATGTGCAGCCAAGCAATCGCGCCGAGCAGCACGACGACCGGCAACGCCGCGACGAGCGTGGAAAACAGGACATGACCGAGCGGATCGTAGTTCTGGAGCCAGGGCATGGGCGCGAGCTTAATGAAGACGCTCTGGCGCGCGAGCGATTTTCTCGCGCAGGAACACGAGCAGAATGATGCCGTGACTGGTCAACGCACTGCTTGGGAGGATGGAAAGCTGTACCGAAACCAGCGCCTACTTCTTGCCCTCTTCCTCGCGCAGGTTTTTCTCGAAGAACTCGGTGGCGTCCTTGAAGCGGCGGGCATTCTCGTCGCACGTTTCCATCAGCGCCTTGTGCGCCTCGTGGCAGGTGCGGGTAATCTCGACGCGAGGCGCGTTGCTCTCCTCCACGCGCTTGAACGCACCCAACTCCGGCGGATCCTTGATGATCGTGAAGGAGCCGAGGATTTCAAAATTGGCCAGAGCTTCGAGGATGCGGTCGCTGGGGTGAAAGAGTTTCAAGGTGCAAGGCCGGCCTTCCTTCTTGGCCGCTTCGCACTTGCGGGACATCACGGTCATCACGCCGAGGAAGGTGCTGTCCATGAGCGGACATTGGGTGAGGTCGAGAACGATTTCCGTGCAACCGTCCTGCTGTAGCTGCAGCAGCAGGTTCTTGAAATCAGTCGCGGCCCGGAACTTGGCCTGACCGATCACGCGCACTATCGCAACATGATCGCGGACGCACACGGACAAACTGGTGGATGTGCCTTCGCTCATCGAGGAGTCACTATCCTTTCCGGTGCGGAACGAGTCAAGATGGCGACCGGCCAGATGCCGTCTTCATCCGTCGTCGGCGAATGACTGACAGGGGGTGGAGTCATCATCCGCGCGATGCCGCGCCCGTCGCCGGAGACTTGGCCCGCACGATTTCCACCAAGGTCTGTTGCAAGACCAGTTTCTCGTCCAATGCGCTGGTGATGAGCCGTTGATTGCATTGCAGTAATAATTCCATCGCCCGAACCAGTTCCTCGCTTGAGTAGCGTTTCGAGTGCGGCAGGGCCTTGAAGAGCACGAACGGATTCAGCGCCAGCGGGTTGAAGCGTTTGTCCTCCGGCAGCTTGTCTTTTGGGATGCGTTCGAGCTGGCCTTTGAAGCGGTTGTAATCGCCGTCCGGCTGAATCCATTTCTCGCGCAGCATCTCCTTCAGGAAAATCAACGCGCGCACTTTGGAGATCAATCCGTAGAGCAAACCGATCTCACTCTTGTCGCGATTGAACTGCATCTCCCACATCTCTTCATCGAGGCAGCGCAAGAGGCGCGGCAGGTCGCGGTCGCCCAGCGCATCACCGAGGGCGAAGGCGCGCGCCTGTTTGTTGCGCGTGACGATGGCCGACACGTCCTCCACGCCGATGGCCGCGCGCGCACCGACGTAGAGCGCGAGCTTCTCCACTTCGCTGGTGAGTTGGCGGAGGTTGGGGCCGACGTTGGCGACGAGTTCACCGAGGGCTTCGTCATCAATCGTTTTCTTCAACGCGCGCAACTGCTTGAGCGCGTGCTCCTCGGCCTGCGACGCCCAGTCTTTGTCCTCGATGGACAGCGCGGCGAAACTCTCGACCGTCCCGATCTTCTCTAGCGTTTTGTAGAACGACTTGCGCTTGTCCACCTTGCCGGCACTGATGAGCAGCCGGACGTTCTGCCATTGGAAGGTTTTGAGATCAGCGGAAAGTTCGGCGAGCGCTTCCGTCACCGCGGCCGAGCCGGCGGTGCGGTCGTCGCCGAGGAAACTGCAATTCTGCCACCACACCACCTTGCCACCGCCGAAGAAGGGCAGCGTGTTCAAACCCTCGCGCAGTTTGCCCAGCGACTTGATGGCCTCGCCGCCGTTGCTGACCTGCGCGTCAATGATCTCGTGGTCCATGCCGCCGAGTTCCTCGGACCACTTTTGGAAGACCTGCCGGGCGCGCTGCTTGACGTTGAAATCATCCTCTCCGCAGACGAGCAGCACGGGCGTGGAAGCAGAAGCGGCGGGCATAATTCAGGAAGCAATTGGAACGCGAATTTCGAGGCCGGCCTTGAAACGAGGGAACCAATTTTTAGCGCAGAGGCGCAGAGGTGCAGAGGCGCAGAGAGGGGAGGAAGAAAAAATCATCTTCAGAAAGAAAGAGGCACTGCCTTTACCTGCCTCACTTTTTTCCTCTCTGCGCCTCTGCGTCTCTGCGTTAAAAGCTGGCTGCATGATGGCAGATACGTTCCTCATTTGCCATGATTGAACAGTGAAACAACTCGCCGTCAAAACGAGTGCCCGCACTATTCCGCCTCCGGCTCGCCGCCGTTTTCGTTGATGCGCTCCAGCACCTCGGTCATGTCCTCGACCTGGTTGAAGAGCGGCGTGGAAACAAAGAGCGGACGCTTTTGCGCGGAAGTCAGCGCCAGGCAATCACTCGGCCGTGCATCAATCTCCACGAGCTTGCGCCCGAGTTCATTCTGCTGCTGGAGCACGAGGCGGGCGAAGTAGGTCGAGTTCTTCAACTCGGTGATGACCGCGCGTTCGACGGTGATGTTGAAGCCGCGGAAGACATTGTTCATCAAGTCATGCGTCAGCGGACGTTCCTTCGGCACATCACGCAGGAAGTTTCCAATGATGCTGCCCATGGCGTTCTCCACCTGGATGACGAAAACCTTTTTGTCGTTCCCGACAAAAATGGCGCATCCGGTGTTCGCGGGCAGAATCCCGCGAATCTCCACGGGCACAACTTCAGACTTCATGCGAGTCACTCTAGGTCGCGTCAGTCAAAAGACAAGCGTGCCAGTACGCGTGGACTCGTCGGGGAAAAAACGGCGCGCAGACCTTGCGGCAACCGGGGTGGAAAATTTTCCAGTTGCCTTTGCCCGGCGTTGCCATTGACTTGCCGGCATGAAACCAACCCTGCTCGTCGCGCTGCTCGCCCTGGCCTTGGCCCCGTTCTCCCGCGCCCATGTGGCCGGCGAGGAAATGGCGGCTGCGGCCGGCAAATTTCTGGAATCCCTCCGCCCGGAACAGCGCGCCAAGGCGACGTTTGAATTGAAAAGCGACGAACGGCTGGACTGGCATTTCATCCCCAAAGTGCGGAAGGGGCTGACGCTCAAAGACATGACCGAAGCGCAACGCCAGCTCGCGCACACGCTATTCCGCAGCGGACTGAGCGCCCAAGGCTATGCGAAGGCGACGAACATCATCAGCCTTGAGGACATTCTCAAAGACCTGGAGGCGGGCAAAGGCACGATGGTGCGCGACCACGAGCTTTATTACTTCTCCATCTTCGGCACGCCGTCCGCGACCGGCACCTGGGGCTGGCGCGTCGAGGGACATCATTTCTCGCAGAACTTCACGGTCGTGAAAGGCGAGCTGTTTTCCGGCACGCCGTCGTTCATGGGCACGAATCCGGGCGAAGTCCGCAGCGGCCCGCGCCAAGGTTTGCGCGTGCTCGGCGATGAGGAAGACCTCGGGCGTTCGCTCGTGAAGTCGTTGAACGCCGAACAGCGCCAGGCGGCGGTCTTCGACACCAAGGCCCCGGCGGAAGTCATCACCGTCGCGAAACGCAAAGTCACGCCGCTGGAAACCGCCGGTCTGGCCGCGCCGAAACTGACGGCCGCGCAGAAGGCGCAATTGCAGGCGCTGGTGAAACTTTATGTCGGACGCCTGCGCGGCGATCTGGCCGACGCGGACTTCGCGAAGATCGAGAAGCAGGGATGGGACAAGGTGTATTTCGCCTGGGCCGGCGGACTGGAGAAGGGCGACCCGCATTATTACCGCGTGCAGGGACCGACCTTCCTCATCGAGTACGACAACACGCAGAACAACGCGAACCACGTCCACGCCGTCTGGCGCGACTTCGATAATGACTTCGGCGAAGACCTGCTCCGCAAACACTACGCCGAAACGCCGCACGGCAAGTGAACGGTGCGACCGTGCTCCTTGGCGCTGGCCGGGCGGTGACCACGTCTGTAAGCTGGCCGGCATGGTGAGGTTTCCGAAACTCATTTTCACTCTCGCGCTCGCGTGCGGTTTCAGCGCCACGCCGGCGTTTGCGCACGGTGATTTGCACCCGCGCATCTTGGAAATCACCGGGCAGATCCAGCGCGCTCCCACGAACGCCTTGCTCTATTTCCAGCGCGCCGAGTTGTACCGCATTGACGGCGACTTCACGAACGCGCTCACGGATTTGAACACCGTGGCGCGGCTCGACCGGAGTTTGAAGCGGGTGGATTTCCTGCGCGGCCAGGTGCAGTTGGACGCCGGTCAGCCGCAGTCCGCGCTCACCCCGCTCAACCGCTACCTCGCCGACCAGCCGCCAGATTCCGAGGCTTACACGGTGCGCGCGCGCGTGTTAGTCAAGCTGGAGCGCCCGGCGGCGGCCATTGAAGATTTCACGACGGCGATCAAATTAAGCACCACGCCCAACCCCGAACTATTCATCGAGCGCGCCGCCGCGTGGCGCGCGCTGGGCCAGCCGCAGGAGGCGTTGCGCGGGCTGGACGAGGGCATCCGCCGGCTCGGCCCCATTGTCACGCTCCAACTGCCCGCCGTGGACGCGGAGCTGGCGCTGAAAAAAACGGACGCGGCCCTCGCCCGCACGGACACGGTCATGGCCCGGCTGCAACGGAAGGAGACGTGGTTCGTCCGCCGCGCGGAAATTCTCCGCGGGGCCGGCCGCGAGGCCGAGGCCCGGACGAATTATTTCGCCGCCCTCGAAGCCATCAACCGCCTGCCCCCCGCGCACCGCGGCACCCGGATGACGCTCGAACTGGAGTCGCGCATCCGCGCCTCGCTCGCGACGAACGCGCCGACGAAGCCGTGAATGCCTTAACGCGGACTCATGCCTGCCGCAGCTCTGTTTCCTTGACCCGCGAGGCCCGAGGGAGGAGAGAGAATTGGAAACCAAGAACAGTCTCAGGACGCCCAGGCCAGCCGCGCTCCGCAATTAGTGATTGTCATAATTGATTACTCTTGTAATCTATCCCCCACACAACCTGCTCATGCACATGAAAGCACCTGCACTTTCCCAGCCAGCCCGGTCGCCAGGCTTGGTTCGTTTTCTCGCGCTGGTCGTGGCCGCGTGGTTCGCCCCCGGCCTGTTCGCCGCCACCACGCTGCTGCCGTGGAATTCCGTCTGGCTCTACTTCGACGCGGGCTACCGGCCGGGCGTGGATTGGTTTTCCACAAGTTTTGACGACGGTGTCTGGGACATCGGCCCCGGCCAGCTCGGCTACGGCGATGGCGACGAAGCGACCACTTTGAGCTACGGCCCGGACGACGAGCACAAGTTCGTCACCACCTACTTCCGCACCTACGTCAACATCACCGACCCGGCGCAGTACGCCTCCCTCACGCTCAGCCTGCTGCGCGACGACGGGGCCGTCGTGTACGTGAACGGCCTCGAAGTGATGCGCGACAACCTGCCGGGCGGAACCATCGAGTATGGAACCTTCGCGCTCGCGGGACTCACTTACCCCGAGGAAAACGACGCGGTGCAATTCAGCCTCAGCTCCGCGCTGTTCGTGGAAGGTTTCAACGTCATCGCGGTGGAGGTGCATCAATACGAGGCGGCGAGTCCGGATTTGAGTTTTGATTTGAAACTCACCGGCAACGCAATCTCCGTGACGCGCGGGCCGTATCTGCAAGTCGGCACCTCGAGCAACATCGTGGTGCGCTGGCGCACGGAGACACCGTCGGACACGCGGGTGCGCTTCGGGACAAACGCGGGGAATTTGAACTTTAGCGTCAGCAGCGCGGCGCAGATCACGGAACACGAAATTACACTCACGAACCTCCGCCCGTTCACGAAATACTTTTACGACATCGGGACCACGGCGCAAAAACTGGCGGGCGACGCCTCCTACTTTTTCACCACCGCGCCGGTGCCGGGCACGCGGCAACCGGTGCGCATCTGGGCCATCGGCGATTTCGGCACGGGCTTCCCCGCGCAATACGCGGTGCGCGACGCCTACGCGAATTTCACCGGCACCCGTCCGACCGATGTGTGGCTGATGCTCGGCGACAACGCCTACTACCAGGGCCTCGATTACCAGTTTCAATCGTATTGTTTCGGAGTGTATCCCACCTTCTTCCGCCAGACGGTGGCGTGGCCGACGATGGGCAATCACGAGACGGGAAGCGGTGGCCAGGTGCTTTCCGACAACTACGATTACTACCGCAACTTCACCATGCCGACCGCCGGCCAGGCGGGCGGCGTGGCCAGCGGCACCGAGCATTACTACTCGTACAACTACGCGAACATCCACTTCGTCTGCCTCGACTCGATGACCGCCGCGTTTCGCACGCCCACGGGCGCGATGGCGCAATGGCTGACCGCTGACCTTGGGGACAACACCCAGGACTGGCTCATCGTGTACTTTCACCACCCGATGTACACGAAAGGCTCGCACAACTCCGATGTGGAAGGTGAGTCCATCCAGATGCGGCAGAACATTTTGCCCATCCTTGAGGCGCACGGCGTGGATTTGATTCTGACCGGCCATAGTCATGCCTACGAACGCTCCTATTTCTTGAACGGCCACTACGGCTCTTCCTCCACGCTCACGCCGGCCCACTTGATCAACAGCGGCGACGGACGCACCAACGGCACCGGCCCGTACGTGAAACCCGCCGGCGCGGCGGGCGCGAACCGCGGCGTGGTCCATATCGTGGATGGTAGCTCCGGCGGGCAGGGCGGCGGCGGCGCGTTAAATCATCCCGCCAAGTATTATTCCACGCTGACCTACGGCTCGCTGGTCCTTGATGTCACCGGCCAGCGGCTCGACGCCACGTTCCTCACCTCGTCCGGCTCGGTGGATGACACCTTCACCATCATCAAGGAAAACCCGCCCGTGCTGAACATCGCGCGCGCGGGCACGAACGCCGTCATCAGTTGGCCATCGTCGTTGCTGAACTATCAACTGGAACGCAAGACCAACGTGACTGCCGCGCCGTGGCTGCCAGCCGCGGGCGCGTTGGAAAATTTCCCCGGTGGTCAGGCGGTGACCGTGGCGACCACGAATAGCCAGCAAATCTTCCGCCTGCGCAGCGCGCCGTGAACCTTCCGCTTACGGCCATCGCACGGACAACGTCGCGAAAATGACGTGCGCCGCGTAATCGTTGAAGCCGTGTGCGGTCGGTTCCTCGTAGCGGTAAAAACCATATTGCGCGCCCAACACCGTGTTCGTGCTCAGGCGATGTGAGACGCCGAACTGCACGCCGTGCAAATCATAGTCCATCCCCAGCGGCACGCCCGCCGACTGATGCTGCCCGAAGCGCGCGGTGGAAAAATTGTAGCTCGCGCTCAAGTCCGTCTTCGCACCGGCGGCGTAAGTGGCGCGCGTCATCACGCTGTAAAGATCGCCGCGATACGTCGCCACCGCCGCGCTGCCCTGATCCTCCGCGCGCGTGCGTGACGGCTGGTAGGAAAGCGTATTGGCCAGGCTCCACCGCTTCGCGGGCGTGATGGTGACGTTCGCGCTGTAAGTCGCGAAGTCGTATTGGCCCGCGGACACCGTGCCGCCCGGAGCCTCCGCGCCGATGGTGCGCGTCGGATCGGTGGTGGTGTGATAATCGGTGACGCCGAGCTGGTAACTCAGCGTCGTGCGCAGCCAGGTCGCCGGGCGCAGCGTCAGGCGCGCTTCCACCACATCGCTCACGCTCCGCCGCGCGCGGATGAACGCTGGATAGCCGTCGCCGGGCGAACCGTGCGGCTGCTCGTCGCGGTCGTCATCGTAGTCGCTCTCGTGACGGCGGTGCTGGTAGCTCGCGTGCAAGGAGGCCCAGCGCAGCGGCGAAACGTGGAAGCCCGCGCGGTAATTTTCCCAGTCCGTCCGCGCGTCCGTGTCGCGCAGAAAATCATCGCCGCCGAACTGCTCCTCGAATTTTCCGCTGCGCTCCTGCCGCCACCGCGCCTCGGCGAAGAGCGTGGTCATGGGAATCGTCGTGTAGCGCAGCGTGAACTGCTCCTCGACGGTCGTGCGATCAATGTCGCTCCGCACCAATCCCGGCGCGGCCGGCACACCCGTGCTCGGATCGTTCGGGTCGCCGCTGCGATAGTTCGCGTCGCCATAGCCGGTCTGCTCCGACCATTCGCTGAGCACGCCGAGCGTGGTGGTGAAGCCAGCCCACGGGCCAACGAGCACGTTGGCGTTCAGGACGTGCGCCGACTCTTTCAACACGATGTCGTTCGCCGTCCAAAAATTTCCCGCCGCCGGACGGCCCGCGCCATCCACACTCGTCTGATCAAACGTCGCGTCCGCGCGGAAGTGGCTGAAGAGATAACCCGCCGAGACCAGCAGCCAGTCGCGAATGGATTTCTCGCCGTGCAGCGCGTTGGCGAACTGCACCTGATCCTGCGACTCGCGCGTGAGCGTGAACACGGACGGAGACGCCGCGCCGGACGGAAACTCGACCGCGTTGGCGCGCACGCTTTCCAAATCCGAAAACTCCGCGCGCAAATTATTTTCGAGGCGCACGCCCGCGATCTCGTGCGACACGTCGAGGCGCACGACGTGCGTCTCCTCGTCCACGGCGCGGCGCGCGGGATAAATGTTCCGCGTGACCGGGCCGCTGCTGTTGCCTTGCGTGACTGGTCCCCATTGCTGCGTGGCTTCATCGCCGTGTTTGAAGTGCAACTCGTAGCCGATAACCGCGCGCGGCCAGTCGGGGCGCGTCAGCCCGAACTCGAAGAAGACTTTGCCGAGGTCCGTTTCGAGGTCGTCGTGGAGCGAGTAAAGGTTCTGCACCGGCGTGGAGAAACCGTTGGGCTGAAAACGATGATACGGCCCGGTGTCATTGTCGTAGCGACGGAACATCTCGAAACCGCCGCGCACGAACCACTCGTCCGGCTTCTGCAAATCAAGCGTGACCTTGTAGTCGTCAGTCATGGCGTGGCCCGTCACGGTCACGTTCACGCCGTCGCCGCGCTTCTGGGTGACTTGAAAATCCGAGACGCCCGCGCTGAAGCCGCGCCGCACCCATTGATGCTCCTGAAACTGGCGCGCGTTGCCGCTCACCGTCACGTAGCGCACAGCGGGCGTGAACGAAAACTGCGGCTGCTGCGCCGCGTAGATTGCATCGGGATCGAACTTTTCCCACGCCGCGCCTTGATCAATCCACGCGCGGAGCAGCGCGACCTGCTCGCGGGTGAGTGGGTCGCCCTTTCCTTGCGGGGGCATTTCCATGTCCGGCACGAGCCGCGCGACGTAGTGGATGAGCGGACTCTTCGCGCTGTCGCCCGGGAAGATGGCGCGCCCCTCGTCGCCGCCGCGCAACGCCGCCTCGCGTGTGGCGAGCGAGAAGCGGCCCTTCGGTTTCTCCGCGCCGTGACAGCGGAGGCAGGACGATTCAAAGATCGGCTTGATGTCGCGCGCGAAATCCACCGACGCGGTCGAAGGTGGGGGAAGTTTCGTCAGATCAATTTCGGCGGCGTTGACGGACGCGGCGAGGAGCAAGATCCAAAGTCCAAGGTCCAAGGTCCAAGGCCGGCGGGCGCTGTAGCGGCGTGGGGGG
>JAYVQC010000176.1:0-5460 GCA_043757045.1 Akkermansia sp.
TTTCATCGCCTGAACAGCGCTGCCGCGAATGAAAGCCGCCAAAACAGCCCGTCAAATCAAGGGATTTGTGCGTCTTTCTTTTTCAAACAGGCTCTAAGAGCCTGTCTGAAAATTCGGCCTGGGTAGCACAGGCCACTGGCCTGTGCCGCCGGGCTACCAGCCCGGCGGAAGGGTGAGGGCGGCGCAAGGCAGGCAGGTCTATTCCGACCAAAGATGATCAAGCTCATTCCGCTGGGCAGGTTGCCCAGCGGAACGGGCTGGTAGCCCGTTCCACCCTTTTTCAGACAGGCTCTAAGGCAGAGCGACGAAGCCCCACCTTTCGCACCCCGCTCTTTCAGTCCCCATAATTGAACGGATCGGAGAACCGCGCCGCGCCCGTGAGGTTCGTGTCGGTCATCGTCTTAAGAAAAGCGACCAGCGCGGACTTCTGGTTGTTCGTCAGGTTCAGGCGGCGCGCGGAGGGCGGCTGGCCGGGCGCGGGCGGTGCGCGCAACGGCGGCGGCAGATTCGCGTTGAAGACCACGCCCGAGTTGTAGAACTCCACCACTTCCTCCAGCGTCGCCAAGCGGCCGTCGTGCATGTAGGGCGCGGTCAGCTCGATGTTCCGCAACGACGGCACCTTGAACAGCCCGTTGTCCTGCGGACGCCCCGTGATGCCGCCCACGCCGAGATCTACGTAGGGAAACTCCAGCCCGTTGTTGAAAATGTTGGGCGCACTAAAAGTGTCCGGCCCGTGGCACGCGGCGCAGGTGGCGTTGCCCACTTGTCCGAGAAAAATCTGCCGGCCCAACTGTTCCTGCGCGCTGAAGTTCGTGAAGTTCACCGTCACGCCCGCATCATATTTGGACTGCGCGGAAACCATGGAGCGCACGAATTGCGCGAGCGCGCGGGAGATGCGGTTGGTCGTGACTTGCGTCGTGCCGAAAGTGAGCGCGAACAGATTCGTGTAGAACGGCTCGGCGGAAAGCCGCGCCACCAATGCCGGCAATGTCATGCCCATCTCGACGGCGTTTTGAATTGGTTGCAGCACCTGGTCCTCCAGTGTGGCCGCGCGCTCGTCCCAGAAGAACCGGCCGCGCTGATAATAGCGCGCGTTGCTCAAGCCCATCGAGTTGCGGCCCGTGAGTCCGCCGTTGAAGCCCACGCTGAATTTTCTCGGATCGGAAAAGCCATGTTGCGGCTGATGACACGACGCGCATGACACGGTGCCGTTGGTCGAAAGGCGCTGGTCGTAAAAGAGCACGCGCCCGAGTGTCGCGCCCGCGTCCGTCACGGGATTGTTGGTGGGCGTGTTGTCCTGTCCGCGCACTTGCGGCGTGAGGTAATGCGCGGGTAGCAACGGCGAATAATTGAACGGCGTAGCGGGCAGGCGCAGGGCGTTCGCCGTCGTGCTCGGCACGTCCGCGCGCGACGGATCGTGGAACACGCGGTAGAAATTTTTCCCGCCCGCCTCGTCAGGCAGCGTGCGATGAAACTCGCCATTGAACACCCTCCACGCGCCCACCTCCGTCCAGGTGGTGAAGTCGGTCGTGGTCTGCAGAATCCAAAGATGATCGCCGGCATCGCGCACGGTGACGCGGTGGGAGGCGGTGGACGAAGGAACGATGGTCATGGAAGCGGCGGGCGGAATCTGGGCTTCGCTGACGGCGTGGTGGAGAAGCAGGGCCGCGACGAACGCCGTGGCCCGGAGGGAACAGATGGTGGCTTTCATGGCGTCATCAATCCTCATTCCGCGCGCGCCGCCAAAGTGTTTTACTTCCCCTTCACGTAAGTCCGCCCACTTTTACCAACGCTTAACAATGCGGGGCTTCCGCACGGAGCGCCGGTGGCTCCAGGAAATTGCCCGTAACCGTCCGTCCCGCGCGCACCTCTTGTTTCGTTGCGTAACAACAATTCCAAACAACAGGCTTCCTTATGAATTCACGAATCGCAGTGCTGGCCTTGATCGGCTCTCTCGGCTCTCTCGGCGCGCACGCGCAGGACTGGCCGCAGTGGCGTGGCGCGAACCGCGACGCGCAGGCCGCCGGTTTCCAGGCCCCGAAGTCCTGGCCCAAGGAACTCACGCAGAAATGGAAAGTCACCGTCGGTGACGGCGTGGCCACGCCCGCGCTGGTGGGCGACAAACTGTTTGTCTTCTCGCGCGAGCAGGGCTTTGAAATCACCCGCGCGCTCAACGCCGCTGATGGCAAGGAACTCTGGCAGGAAAAATACGAGGCGCTCGGCGCGAGCGGTCCCGCCGGCGGCTTCTCCGGCCCGCGCAGCTCGCCCGCCGTGGCGAACGGCAAAGTCGTGACGCTCGGCGTGCGCGGGATGATTTCCGCCCTCGACGCCGCGACCGGAAAAAAGCTCTGGCGCAAAGACGAGTTCAACGCCTACCCGAATTTTCATCCGTCCAGTTCGCCAATGATCGTGGACGGACTCGCCATCGCGCAACTCGGTGGCCGCGACAACGGCGCGCTCGTGGCCTACGACCTCGCGACCGGCGCAACAAAGTGGAAGACCAGCGGAGCCACGCCCTCGTATGCCTCGCCGGTGTTGATGAAGGTCGGCGGCGCGAAATTGATTGTCGCGCAAACGGACTCGCGGCTCATCGCCGTGAACGCGGCGGACGGAAAAATTGTTTGGGAATCCGCAGCGGCTCCGCAAGGCGGCGGTTCGGCCGGCGGCGCTGGCGGACGGGGCGGTGGCGGCGGGCGTGATTACAAAGCCACGACGCCCATCGTGGACGGGCAGACCATCATCACCGCTGGACGCGGGGTGAGCGCCGTGCGCCTGGAAAAAGCCGGCGACAAATTCATCGCCAAGGAATTGTGGAGCAACGCGGAGAAAACTGTCTCGTTCAATTCACCGACCGTGAAGGGCAACCGGCTCTATGCGCTCGCCGGAAACAACGAGCTGTTCTGCCTCAGCACCACGGATGGCAAAACGATGTGGAGCGCGCCCTACCCCGCCGGTGCCGCACCCGCTGTGCGCGCGGCTTTGGAGAAATTGGAATTTCAACCCGCCATCTTCGGCCTGCCGCAAGACCCGCCGCCCGGAGCGCCGCGTCGTCCCGGCGGGCAAGGCGGGCAAGGCCGTCCCGGCAGCGGGCCTGGAGGTTTCGGTGGTGGCGGTGGTGGCGGCTACGGCACGATTGTTGACGCTGGCTCCGTCGTCTTCGCGCTCACGCCCGGCGGGCAGCTCCTCGCCATTGAGCCGGGCGGCACGGAATTGAAAACGCTCGGCAGCTACAAAGTCGGCACGCAAACCCACGCCTATCCTGTCGTGTCCGGCGCGCGCATTTTCATCAAGGACAAGGACTCCGTCGCGCTCTGGACGGTGGAGTGAGACTGCGGGTGGTGGGGCGTCGCATCATGCCGACCGTCGCCGAAATTTAAGAGCAGTGCTCAGATGAGTACGACCCAAGGCGGCGAAGTTGGAATGGTTTGAGTTCAACACTCGGGCCGTTCAGATTCCCGACTGTTCAAAAAAACTGAGCGTATGAGCCATTTCCGATCTGCTTTGTTCCGACGACTGGCGTTTTCGTTTCTGGTTTGGGCGACGGTTGGGTCCGCGGATTCGGCGACGAACAATTTGCACCAATGGTCGCAGTGGCGCGGGCCACTCGCGAATGGCGTCGCTCCGCTGGCGAACCCGCCCGTGGAGTGGAGCGAGAAGAAGAACGTGCGGTGGAAAGTAGAACTGCCGGGCCGGGGACATTCCTCGCCCATCGTCTTCGACGATCGCGTGTATGTGCTGGCGGCAGGTCCGGTGGGCGCGGAGCGGAAGGCGGTGCATGATTCCGCGCCGGGCGTGCATGACAGCGTGCCGGTCACGCGCACCAATCAATACCTCGTCCTGGCCTTGCGCCGGAGCGACGGGCGCACACTCTGGAAAAAAACGGTGCGCGAGGAATGGCCGCACGAAGGCGGACACGAGACGGGCAGTCCGGCGTCGAACTCGCCGGTCACCGATGGCGAATTCATCTACGCCTTCTTCGGCTCACGGGGACTGTACTGCCTCGATACGAACGGCGCGGTGCGGTGGCAGCACGACCTCGGCAAGATGCAGACCCTCCACGCGCATGGCGAAGGCAGTTCTCCGGTCCTCCACGACGACACGCTCCTCGTGAACTGGGATCACGAAGGATCATCATTCCTGTACGCTTTCGACAAACTCACGGGCCAGCAGCGGTGGAAAGTTGCGCGCGATGAAAAAACTTCCTGGTCCACGCCGCTCGTCGTGGAAGTGGACGGGAAGCCACAGGTCATCGTCAGCGCCACCAAGCGCGTGCGCGGTTACGACCTCGCGACCGGAAGAGAACTTTGGGAATGCTCCGGCCTCACGGACAACGTGGTCTCCTCACCGGTTTATTGGCGCGGCCTGATCATCGCGGGGAACAGCTATTACTCGCAGGCCATGGTGGCGATCCGGCTCGCGGGGGCGAAGGGCGACCTGAGCAACACCACGAACGTGGCGTGGCGCTTGAACCGCCTCACGCCTTACGTCTCCTCTCCCCTGCTCTACGACGACACGCTCTACCACGTCCGCCACAACCAGAACATTCTCGTGCGCCTCAATCCCGCCACGGGCGAATTCCGCGGTGAACCGCTGCGGCTGGAGGGCATCCGCGACTTCATCTTCTCGTCACCGGTCGGCGCAGCGGGCCGCATCTACATCACGGCTCGCGACGGCACGACGGTCGTGCTGCGCCATGATGCGGAGAACACCACGCTGGCCGTGAATCATCTCGATGATTCCTTCAGCGCCTCGGCGGCGCTGGCCGGGCGGGAACTGTTTTTGCGCGGCGAAAATTTTCTCTACTGCCTGGGCGAACCGTGAAGGCATGCCGACTTGAAGGCATCGCGGCCACGAGGCTGAAAGCCTCGCGACCTGCCGGCTCGAAAGCCGGCGTTACGTAACGCCGACATCCTTGTCGGCAGGTCGCGAGGCTTTCAGCCTCGTGTCGCTCCTAGCAACCATCGGCGGCACCGGCCAGATGCGCCGGCCATAAAGACGCGCCCTCTTGACCGCTTTCCATTCCGCGTGCTGCAATGTTTTCCATGAGACACCTTTGGTTGCTGACGTGGTTCTGCGGCGCGCTCGTCGTCGGCGCGGGCGAGTTGCAAGACGCGGCCGGGCGTGGCGATTTGGAAAAAGTCCGCAGCCTCGTGCGCGCCAGTCCCGCCGCCATCAGCACGCGCACGGGCGGCACCACGGCCTTGCACGAGGCGGCGCGCGCAGGGCATTTGGAAATCGTGAAACTCCTGGTGAGCAACGGCGCGAACGTCAACGCCACGGACTTCGGCGGACTCACGCCCGTCCGGTTGGTGCCGAGCACGCGCCCCGAAATCGCCGCCTACCTGCGAGCCAACGGCGGACTGGACAAAGCCCCTGCCGTCGCCAAGACCACACCGAGTCCGACGAACAAACCGCCCACCGCCGCTGCCCCGCTCTTTCCCGCAACCCGCACGTCCACGC
>JAYVQC010000177.1:0-20969 GCA_043757045.1 Akkermansia sp.
GAGCGCGGCGTTCACGCCGCTTCACTATCGCTGGGCGGGAAGGCACTGGAAGTTCTGAAACCCTCGGTCGGCTAGACGTTGAAGCGGCCTGAAGGCCGCGCTCCTGCCCGCCCCTTCTAATCACACCCGTGGAAGTCCTCACCCGTGAAGACTTACCTGCGCCGGGAGTAGAAGAAACCGCCGCCGCCGAACAATATCACCAGCACCACAATGATTACGATAGTTTGGGTTGACACGACTGGACTGTCGGGCTGTTCACGGCTCGGTGGTATGGGGTGTTCCCTCCACGAAGAACTCCGGCGCAGAGCGCGCAGCATCACGACGTTCGCCCCACCGGAACACTTCGTCATTCGCGCCGCGCGAGTTGCGTTCGTGCGTCGGCATTGTTACCCGTTGAGCAGTGAAGTTTCTCGCCATGATTCTCGCAGTCATGCTGGCGTCGGTCGTCGGTGCGGCGGAGCCGCCGATCTGGCGCGGGCCGATCTCAGGCGCGGTCACGGCGGACTCGGCGTGGGTGAAGGCGAAGCTGCGGCGCGTGGGCCACACCGCGCGGCTGGCGGTGAGCACGAACGTGGAGTTGAAGGAGCCGCTCTGGTTCGGCCCGTCCACGGCCACGGATGCTTCGGGCGCGATGGTGGATTTCCGCGTCACGGGGCTGCGGCCGGACACGCAATACTTTTACGGGCTGGAGGTGGAAGGGGTGTTGCACTGGATGCAGCGCGGGGCGTTCAAGACCTTTCCTCCGACGAATGCGCCCGCGTCGTTCAACTTCGCGTTCGGTTCGTGCGCGCGGACGGGTTCGGAGAATCCGGTGTTTGATCGCATCCGCGAGTTGCGTCCGCTGTTCTTCCTGCACACGGGGGATTTTCATTACGAGAACATCACGAGCAACGCGCTGGTGAAGTTCCGCATCGCTTACGACCGCGTGCTCTTCTCGTCGCGGCAGAGCGCGCTTTATCGCGCGGTGCCGCTGGTCTATGTGTGGGACGATCATGACTTCACGGGGAACAACAGCGACCGGCGCGCGCCCGCGCACTTCGCGGCGCGGCGCATTTACGAGGAATACATGCCGCACTACGACACGCCAGCAGGCGAGGGTGACGTGCCGATTTATCAGAGCTTCGCGGTGGGGCGCGTGAAGTTCATCCTCACGGATTTGCGTTCGGAGCGCGACCCGGTGAACCAGCCGGACGGCCCGGGCAAGTCCATGCTCGGCGCGGCGCAGAAGGCGTGGTTCAAGAACGAGCTGCTGGCGGCGAAGGGGAAGTATCCGCTCATCGTGTGGGCGAGTTCGGTGCCGTGGATTGGCACGGCGGGGGTGAATTATTATCCCATTCGCGATCACGTCACGGGGTTCATTCATCAGACGAACGCGTGGCAATTCGAGCGCGACCCGGCCCTCGCGGAACAACTTCGCAAGGAATCCAGTACTGCGGATTTCTGGGGTGCCTTCGCCACGGAGCGGCGGGAGATCGCGAACTTCATCCGCGAGAACAACATCAACGGACTGATGATTCTGCACGGCGACGCGCACAGCCTGGCGGCGGATGACGGTTCGCACAGCGATTACGCGACGGGCGGCGGGCCGCGCATCCCGGTGATGGCCGGCGCGCCGCTGGATCAGGACGCGTCCATCAAGGGCGGCCCGTACAGCCAGGGCGTGTACAAGCCGGTGCCGGGTGAAGGTTGCTTCGGCTACGTGCAAGTGCGCGACAGCGGCGCGCAGATCGAAGTGCGTTACAGCGGGCGGAATTATCTCGGAGAGGAAAAATTGTCGCTGAAGTTCTCCGTGCCGGTGAATTAACCGGCCCGGCTGAACGCCCGCACCTCAACATCCCCGCGTGCATCTGACCACGGTGGTCCAGTCGTCTCCCGACGCACTCGGGCTGCGGCTGGCCGACAGGCTGTGAACGCGAGGCTGAAAAGCCTCGCGACCTGCCGACAAGAATGTCGGCGTTACGAGGCTCCGGCGGCCTCGGATGTAGCGCCGGCTTTCCAGCCGGCAGGTCGGGAGGCTTTTCAGCCTCCCGTCCCTCAGGTGCCTCGGGTCCACGCGCAGCCTGGCGGCCAACACCCTTCATCCAGAACCGTGTCCAGATGCGTACACCTCAACATCCCCATCCGCCAAAATAACCGCTGGCGCACCCCCGTATCGCGTGATACAACGCCCGGCTCCGCTTGCGGGAACGGGCGGATAACTGACGGAGAAATTAATTTTATGGCACTGCATAACAGCTTGCGCGCTTCCAGCACCCTGGGCGCGAAACGGAACACTCTGAAGCGCTTCGAGCGCGTGGCCTTGCTCAAGAAGCGCGGCCAGTGGAAAGAGGGCGACCGCGTAACCGGCCTGCGCAAGACCAAGCCGGACGCCTAAGGGCCATGACGAATTCCGAATGACGAGTGACGAAAGCAGTCCTTCGTCATTGAACATTCGTCATTCGTCATTTCCAAAATGGTTCGCCTGCAAAAATTTCTGGCCGAGGCCGGAGTGGCCTCGCGGCGGGCCTGCGAGCGGATCATCCATGACGGCCACGTCACGGTGAACGGCCAGACCGTCACCGAGTTCGGGACGAAGATTGATCCTGCGAAGGACAAGGTCGCCGTGGACGGTCGCGCGCTGAAACCGAGCCGCAAACTCTACATCGCGCTGAACAAGCCGCCGGGCTACATCTGCACGCGCCGCGATCCCGAGAGCCGGAAAATCATCAGTGAACTCCTGCCCGCCGAGTGGTCGAACCTCGTGCCGGTCGGACGTCTTGATTGCAACAGCGAGGGTTTGATCTTCCTGACCAACGACGGCGACTTCTGCCTCAAGCTCACCCACCCGCGCTACGGCGTGCGGAAGAAATATCGCGTGACCGTCGAGGGCGGCGTGGACAACGAACTGGCCGACCGGCTGGTCAAGGGCGTGGTTCACCAGGGCGAGAAGTTGAAGGCCGAACGCGCGCGCGTCCTCGCGACCGGCGGCAAGGGCAGCCTGCTCGAAATCGAACTGGCCGAAGGCAAGAACCGCGAGCTGCGCCGCATGTTCGAGGTGTTCGAGCGACGCGTGTCGAAGTTGCAAAGAATTCAGATTGGTCCGATCAAACTCGGCGAGTTGCGACTCGGGCGTTGGCGGACGTTGACAGACCCCGAGATTAAATCTCTACTTTCCCCTCTATGAAAATTTCGTTTTCGTCCCTGCTCGCCGCCGCGGTTGCGACCGGACTCGTCGTCGCTCCCGCGCGGGCCGATGACGCGCCCGCCGCCAGCACCAACAAGGCTCCCGTTGCCGCGAAGGCTCCGGCCAAGACCGCCGAGAAAAAGCCCGGCAAGATCGCCGCGTTCTTCGGCGCGAAGAAAGCCGAACCGGTTGTGTATCATGCCGAACCTGCCGTGGCGAAACAGGCCAACGTCAACATCCGCGGCCAGGCGCTGTTCAACAGCGAGATCGTCGGACGCTTGAAGAAGGGTGACAGCGTGACGGTGCTCGAAGAGATCAATTTGAAGAAGGCCAAGCAGGACGAGCCTTCACGCTGGTATCGTATCGTGCTGCCGCCGTCGGCGGGCGCGTGGGTCCATGCGTCGTTTGTGGATGCGGGCGCGGTGAAGGCCACGCGGTTGAATCTGCGCGGCGGACCCGGCGAGCAATACAGCATTCTCGGCCGCATCGAAAAAGGCACGCCGATCAAGCAGCTCGAAACCAAGAACGGCTGGATCAAAATTGAAGCGCCGACCAACGCCTACGGTTTTGTCGCCGCGCATTTGCTGGAGAAGAAGCCCGTGGTGATTGCCGCCGCGCCAGAAGTTCCCAAGACGCCGGAAGTCGCCGTCACGCCCACGCCCACGCCTCCACCCACGACCGAGACGGTCACGCCGCCGACCGTGCCCGTGACGGCGGAAAATCCTGTCGTTCAGCCGCCCGCGCCTCCCGTCGTGCCGGCTCCGCCTGTGACCGCGCCGGTCGTTGAACCCGTTGTGGATGTCCCGGTTGAGAAAGTGAAAAAAGTTGTGACTCGCGAAGGCTTCCTCAAAGGCAGCGTGAGCATCCAGGCTCCGACCTACTTCGAACTGCGCAGCCTCGATACGGGCAAGACCATCGAATACATTTTCAGCCCCTCCACGAACCTGATGCTTAAGGAATTCAAAGGCCAGCGCGTCATCGTGACCGGCGAGGAACTGCTCGACGAACGCTGGCAGAACACTCCGGTCATCATCGTGGACTCGCTGCAGACCGTGCCGTAATGGCTGCGAGCAACCTCATTGACGGCCGCGCCATCGCGGAGCAACTCCACGCCGAGACCGCGCAACGCGTCGAGGCGCTCAAAGCGCGCGGCATCCAGCCCGGACTCGTCTTCGTGCGCGTCGGCGAAGACCCGGCCTCGCGTGTCTATGTCGGGATGAAGGGCAAAACTTCCGCGCGTCTCGGCATCGCGTCGGACACGAAAGTGCTCGACGAGAAAACGAGCGAAGTGGATTTGCTCCAACTCATCCGCGAACTCAACGCGGACAAAAAAGTTCACGGCATTCTCGTCCAGGCCCCGCTCCCGAAACACATCCGTCAGGAAGTGGTCTATGCCACCGTCGCGCCGGAAAAAGACGTGGACGGTTTTCATCCCGTCAACGTCGGCAAACTTCTGCTCGGCGACACCACGGGCTTTCGCCCTTGCACTCCGGCGGGCGTGCAGGAGTTGCTGATCCGTTCCGGCGTGCCGACGGATGGCGCGGAAGTAGTCATCCTTGGACGCGGCGAAATCGTCGGCAAACCGATGGCGGCGATTCTCTGCCAGAAAGCGCCGCACGCGAACGCGACCGTGACCATCTGCCACTCGCGCACCAAGCATCTCGCGTGGCACTGCCGACGCGCGGACATTCTGGTCGCGGCGATGGGGGTGCCTGAATTTGTGAAGGCCGAAATGGTCAAGCCCGGCGCGGTCGTGATTGATGTGGGCGTGAACCGCATCGCCGATCTGAATGCGAAAGACGGTTCCCGTCTGGTCGGCGACGTGGCCTTCGCCGAAGTCCAGCCCATCGCTGGAAAAATTACTCCCAACCCCGGCGGCGTCGGCCCGATGACGATTGCCGTGCTGATGCAGAACACTGTTCGCGCCGCCGAGCAGTCGCTCCACTGATTACTGATTCACCGATTACTGATTACCAACATGCAACCCTCCCGCATTCTCCCCGACCTGCAATGCTCGCTGCTCTGCGAGGACATCCGCCAGGAAGCCTCCGGCAATTTCATCCTGCTTGGCGTGCTTAACCTCGTGCGCGTGCCGCAACTGCCGGTGACGGCGTTCAAGATTTGCGTCTTCAACCGCTGGACGGCGGGCGTGGGCCAGTTCACCGAGACGGTGCGCCTGCTCGCACCCGACCAGACCACGGTGCTCCGCAAGGGCGAGGTCAAGTTCGCGCTGCAAGACGCCACCAACACCGCGACGAACGTGACCGTGCTCGGCCAAGTGGAGTTCACCGCGCCCGGCGCGTATTTCGTCGAGGTGCTCGTGGATGACGTGATGAAGCTGCGCTACCCGCTGCCCGTGGCCGTGGTGCAACCGCCGCCGGGCGCGCAGAAGCCGCCGGCTCCGTAACGGAGCGCCGCCTTCGTTTCACGCATTCGCAGGCCAGTGAATTGGTAATCAGTAATCGGTGAGTCAGTTTTCAGTGCGGGTGGCGTGAACGCCCATCGCGCACTGATTACTGGTTACTGATGACTGGTTCACTGATTACTTTCCCCCTCGTGAGCGCGCCCAAAAAATTGCCTGACAAGCCGCTGACGCCGACGCAGGCGTGGCAGCCCTTCACGCCGCGCGGCGTGGCGGCGTTCGGACTCGCCACGTTCACACGCGTATTCTTCGTGCAGGCCGCCGTGGCGGTGCTCGTGGGCGTGGCCCTCATCTGGGCGTTGCGCGCCGCGTGGGTGCCGGTGATCAACGAAGCGATTCAACAGTTGCCGTCCACCGGAAACATCCAGCGCGGTGAACTTCACTTCCCCGGCGAGTCACCGCGACGCCTCGCGGAAAATTCCCATCTCGCCATCGTCGTGGATCTCGAAGGCACGCGCGCCGCCGGTCAGGTCGCGGACCTCGAGATCGCCTTCGAGAAAAAACGCGTCGTGCTGCGCGGCCCGCTCGGCGCGTTCTGGCGCGACTACGGCTCCCAAAACCAATTCAGCTTCAACCGCCCCGAACTCACGCCATGGTGGGACGCGCGCCGCTGGGCGATCCTGCTGCTGCTCGCACTGGCTCTGGCGGTTTCAGTCTTCACCAGTTGGTGGGCACTCGCCTTGGTCTATGTGCCGCTCGTGAAATTCATCGCCTTCTTCGCCGACCGCGCGGTGACGTGGGGCGGCGCGTGGCGGGTGAGCGCGGCGGCATTGTTGCCCGGTGCGTGCCTCGTGGCGCTGGCGTTGGTTCTCTACGGTGTCGGGGCGATTCCGCTTTTTCAGTTCGGCCTGCTTTACGCGCTGCACGTCGTGGCCGGACTCGTCTTCGTCCTCACCAGCCCGTCGTTCCTGCCGAAAATTTCCACGCTGCCTGATTTGAAGAATCCGTTCGGGCTCCCTGATGAAATCACGCCGCCTGATTCGTCGGAACGCGCGGGCCGGAGCTGATGCGGGAGCGCGGCGTTCACGCCGCTTCAATGTCCCCACGCCCGGCCGTCCCAAAGCATCAGGGGTTTGTCCACTTTGAGCCCGAACTCCGAAGTCGGAACGGGTGGAACGGGCTACCAGCCCGTCCCGCCCGGCTACCAGCCGGGCGGAAGGGTGGGAGCGTGGATGGGAAATGGGCGCAACAAAACTTTCCTTCGTCCTCCTCCTTTCCGCGCGGCTGGTAGCCGCGCGGCACAGGCAGGTTGCCTGTGCTACCCCGGCGGCTACGCCGCCCCGATTTCGGAGTTTGGGTTGAAGCGGCCTGAAGGCCGCGCTCCAACTGCGCTTTGAATTTCATTCCCGTCGCTCCGTCAGAAAGCGCACGAGAATATTATTCGCCGTGAAACCCAGCGCGACTTGCCCGAGTCGCGCTGTTTTGTCGTCACGGCTCATTGAAAAATAAAATTATGGCACGTTCGATTTTGAAAATTGTGTTCGGCATCTGTGGCATCATCAGCCTTTCTGCTTTCGCGGCGGAGCCGAAGCGCGGCCCGGCCTACTACCAGGAGGACTTTCCGTTTCAGGGCGCGTGCATTGCGGCCAAAGGGCCGGGCAACAACGTAGCGATGAAAGGCTTCGCCATCCGCGTCGGGAATGGTGCGAACATTTTGTGGGACACGGATTTGCTCCGCGTGGCGGCGGGCTGGACCGGCGGCTATCTCACTACGAAAGGCGTGGCGTATGACGGCGGGCATGGCGCGCATCCTTCGATTGTGGGCGAGCAGGCTTTCGGCACGAAGCAAGGGCCGGGCTGGGCGAATGCGAAAGGCGAGTTCACGGACAATCGCAGCGAGCCATTCGGACCGCTCGCGAAGGACTGGTGCCGCTGGGATGGAATGTATGTGAACGGCATGGACGTGGTGCTCGCTTACACCGTGCTCGGCACGAAAATTTACGAACAACCGTCGAGCGTCAGCGCGGGCGGGCAGACAGGTTACGTCCGCACGTTCCGCATTGATTCCGCTGCGAATGATCTCACCGCCGTCATCGCCGATGTCCCGAACGCGGAAGTGGAAGCGAAGGGTGACGTGCTCTCGCTGAAGTCGGGAACGAACGTCGCCGTCCTCACGCTCGTGGGCGCACCGAAGGGCGTGAAGCTCTCCGCCAAAGAAGGCCGCGCGCTGCTGACGATTCCGAAGAACACCAAGAAGGCGCTGTTCAGCGTTTTGATCTGGGGCGGCGCGGTGGAGAAATCTGCGGGGGCGGCGGCGCTGGTTTCTTCCGTGAAGCCGAAGCTGACGGACTTCGCCAAGGGCGGCGCGGCGCACTGGCCGCAGGTGCTGCAAACCAACGGCGTATTGAACACCAGCGCCACGCCTGACGGCGCGTATGTCACCGATTCCGTTTCTGCGCCGGTGCCGAATCCGTGGAACCGTCGCGTGCGTTTCGGCGGCCTGGACTTTTTCAAGGACGGCAAGCGCGCCGCGCTGTGCACGCACGAGGGCGACGTGTGGATCGCCGAGGGCATTGACGAAAAATTGGAGAACGTGAAATGGCGCCGCTTCGCTTCCGGCCAGTATGAAACGCTCGGTTTGGTGATCGTCGATGACGTGATTTACACCTCGGGCCGCGACCAAATCACGCGCTACGTGGATTTGAACAAGGACGGTTCCGCCGACTACTACGAGAACTTCAACAACGAGATTCAGTCCACCGAGGGCTTCCACGAGTTCGTCTTCGATTTGCAGACGGACAAGGCGGGGAACTTTTATTTCGCCAAAGCCAATCCCGTGAACAGCGGCGGCGGCGGCTTTGGCAACAACAAGGCCTCGGCGGGCAATGGCGTCGTGTGCTCGCACGCGGGCGGCTTGTTCAAGGTCAGCAAGGACGGAAAGAAATTTGAAGTGCTCGCGCGCGGCTTCCGTGCGCCGAACGGCATCGGCGTGAGCCGCGACGGACAGGTGACGACGAGCGACAACGAAGGAACGTGGGTGCCGACCACGCCGATCAATTGGGTCAAGCCCGGCGGTTTCCACGGTGTGATCAACAACCTCACGCCCACGAATGTCGCGAGCGGATTCATCCCGCCGCTGGCCTGGCTGGCCAAGGATTACGACAACTCCGGCGGCGGTCAGATCGTCGTGACGAGTAAGAAGTGGGGACCGTTCGAGGGGGAATGGCTGCACGAGTCCTACGGCACATCGAGTTTGTTCCTGATGATGAAAGAGCGCGCGGCAAACGGCCTGATGCAGGGCGGCGTGGTGAAGTTCCCGCTCAAGTTCACCTCGTCGGTCATGCGCGCGCGCTTCAACGAACGCGACGGACAACTCTACATCGCGGGCTTGAGCGAGTGGCAGAGCAACGCCTCGAAGCCGACGGGCTTTGACCGCGTGCGCTACACGGGCAAGAAGGTCTATTCCGTGCGCGGCCTCAAGGTGTTGAAGAACGGCGTGGCCCTGACCTTCACCGAACCGCTCGCCACCGACAGCGTGGCCGACGTGCAGAATTGGAGCGGCAAACGCTGGAACTACGCGCGCACCAGCAACTACGGCTCGCCGGAATTTTCCCTCATCAAAGACGCCAGCGGCAAACCGAAGCGCGGTCGCGATGTGATCAACATCACCGGCACGAAACTTTCCGCCGATGGCAAAACCGTGACGGTCGAGATCGCCGACTTCCAACCCGTGATGAGCGAGACGATCAAGTTCAACCTCAAGGCCGCTGATGGCACTCTGGTCGCGCAGGAAGTCATGCACACCATCCACGCGCTGCCGTGAACGTGCCCCCGGCATCCTGCCGGGTCGGGGCTGGGTGACGACGGAGGCTGCTCGACGAAGGGAGGCGCGCTCGGACTGCGAACGCTACGGCCCGGCGGGACGCCGGGGGCACGTTGAGAGCCTGCCCTTGATGATGGCGGCGTCCATCTCTAGCGTTTGATGCACAAGAGCGGCGGCTCGCTCCAAAACTTTTATGGCTCGAAAAATTTTCTCGTTGTTCATGTCGCGTGGGTTCGGAGTGCCGGCTTCCAGCAGGGCAGGTTCCCCGCTCATCGCCGAGCCGTGCTGGAAGCCGGCGATCCGGTGGAATCTCATTTACGCGCTAATTCTCCTGGTCGTGAGCGCGCGGGCGGCGGACACCAACGGTTTCGCGGTGAAGTTCACTTCCGCCGATGGAAAAGTTGCGGACACGATGGTGCTGCCGAATCTGTGGCTCTACGTCGAGGGCGGGCAATCCGCGACGCCGTTCCTGCCGCCGGGAAAATTCACGGCGGTCTTCGAGGGCAGCATCAATGGAGACTTGCGGGCGAATTACATTTTCAAAGCGGAAGAACTCGGCGGCGCGCTGAAGTTGGAAATCAACGGCAAGGTGGTGCTGGATGCGGTCGCTCCGAATGCGTTGAGCGAACCGGTCCAGATCAACAAGGGCGCGAACGCGGTGCGTGCGACGTTCACCAGTGCGTCGAGCGGTGATTCGTTCCTGCGCGTGGGCTGGACGGAGAAGGGGACGAACGTGAATCCGATTCCGAATGGCATCATAACGCACGCTGTGACCCCGGAGTTGCAGAAGGCGGAACTGGTCTATGAGGGGCGCGAGCTGTTCCTGGAGAATCGCTGCGCGAAGTGTCACACGGAGAAGTTCACTTCGCCCGTGCCGGAACTGGCAATGGATGCGCCCTCCTTCGACGGCTTGGGCGCGCGTCGAAATTACGAATGGCTGGCGAAATGGATTCTCGATCCCAAGTCCACACGCGCGAGTGTTCACATGCCGAAGCTGCTGCACGGCGCGAAGGCGAAAGAGGATGCGGAAGCGATGGCGGCGTATTTGATGACGCTGAACACGGAGCCGCCGGTTCCGATGATCAAGCGCGCGGCTCCCTTCGGATACAACGGCCAGGCGGTGGATGAAATCGCCAAACGCTCCGGCGTCGGAGCGATGGCGGTGGGCGAAAGCACGGAGGCTCCGGCGGATGCAAATCACGAGCGCAAGCCCATCTTCGAGCGGCTGCATTGCGTCAGTTGCCACAACGCGCCGGATCAGTCCGCGACCGAGGCGACGAAAATTTCGCTCAAGCACGTTGGCGAGAAATTTACGGCGGGCAAGCTGGCGGAGTTTTTGAAATCGCCCGAGCAGCACTTCGCTTGGATTCGGATGCCGAACTTCAAGCTGGCCGACGCGGAGGCGAAGGAGCTTGCCGAGTTTCTACTCAAGCACGCGGACAAGTCCGCGACGAAAGCCGCGCCGACGAACAAGGCCATCATCAAGCGCGGACAGTGGCTGGTGCAGAGCGCGGGCTGCTTGAGCTGCCACACGGCGTCGAAGCTGGAGAACAAATTTACCGCACCGGGTTTCACGAAGTTGGCGAAAATGGCGAAGGGCTGTCTGGCGGAGAAGCGCGATGAGAAGTCGAAGGCACCGGACTTCACGTTCACCGCGAAGGAGCGCGCGGCGCTGCTGGCGTTCACTAAGACGGATTTCGCCTCGCTCTCTCGCCACAGCCCGCTGGAGTTTGCGGCGCGCGAGACGCGGCTGCTCAGTTGCGCCGCGTGTCACGGGCAGATCGATTTGGTGCCGGGCTTTGAGGCGCTGGGCGGAAAATTGAAACCGAAATGGGCGGCGGCGTTCATCGGCGGTGAGCCGTTCAAGGTGCGCGCGGACATTCATCCCAAGGGCGAACCGTGGGTGGACGCGCGGATGCCGGCGTTCAAGTCGCGCGCGAAGCTGCTCGCCGAGGCCATGGCCATGCAGCAGGGCTACGCGTCGAAGACGCGCGCAGAAGGCGTGATTGACGAGGAGGCCGCGAAGATCGGCCACAAGATGATCGGCAAGGACAACGGGCTGTCGTGCATCTCCTGCCACGCGATTAACGATGCACCCGCGCTGGAAGTCTTCGAGAGCGAGGGCGTGAACTTCGGCTTGACCGGCGCGCGTTTGCTCAAGCCCTATTTCTTCCGCTGGATGCGAGCACCCATCGCCGTCGATCCGCAGACGAAAATGCCCGGATATTTCGAGGACGGCAAAAGCGCGCTCACGGATTACTACGAAGGTGATGCGGAGAAGCAGATCACCGCGCTCTACGAATACATCCGCCAGGCCGAGAAGATGGCCGCGCCCGCAACCGGGCAGTGACGGCAGAAACCGGCCCGGCCAGCGGTGATTAAAAACTTCGTTCCCATGCGTTCGCGCCCTCCGCACACTCGCGCGCATGAGCATTGCGACCCGCACTGGCGACGACGGCACCACGGCCTTGATGTATGGCCGGCGCGTGCCGAAGACGCACCCGCGCGTCGAGGCCAATGGCGCGATTGACGAGCTGAACGCCGCGCTCGGCGTAGCCCGCGCGGGCACCACCGACGCGTGGCTGCGCGGCGAAATCTTCACCACGCAAAAGCAACTCGTGGATGTGATGGGCGAACTCGCCGCCGCCCCCGCCGATCTCGAACGCTACGCCCGTGATGGCTTCACGATCATTGCCCCGGCCATGACCGCGCGGCTCGATGAGCTGGTGAAAAATCTCGAGGTACAAAAAATTTCCTTCCAAGGCTGGGCCACTCCGGGCGCAATGCCGCTCGCCGCCTCGTTGGATCTCGCGCGCACCGCATGCCGCCGGGCGGAGCGCCGCGTCTGCGCCATTCGCGAAACGGGTGAACCGGTGAACGAGGAAATCATCATCTTCCTCAACCGCCTCTCGGACGTGCTGTGGCTGCTCGCGCGCTGGGTGGAAACGAAAGCCGGCGTGGACGGACAGTGACGTGCCTCAGACCTTCGCCAGCACTTCCACCAAGTAACGCAACTCCCCCTCCACGTCCCCCGCCCCCTCCATCGTCTGCGCGATCTCGGCGCGGATGACTTCGCGGAAGCGTTTGCGCAAGCGGTGAATGGCGACCTTGACCGCGCTCTCGCTCAGGCCGAGGCGCGTGGCGGCGTCGGACTGCGGGAGCGACGCGGCGTCGCCGACGAGCCAGGGCTTGAGCACGGTGAATTGCGCCGCCTTGTCCACGCCCGCGAACTCGGCGGCGAGGGATTGCAGCGCGCGGTCCATCACGGCCAGCGCCCACTCGCGGTCGAAGATCGTGTCGTCCGGCGTGCTCGCATGGTCGGCCACTTGCAGCGCAGGTTCGGTGTCGGTCTGGACGTCGAGAGATTCCGGCGCGAGGCCGCCGCCGCGTTTCTGGCGATGCTCGCGGTCGCGCTGGTCGGCGAGGAAATGCTTCACCGCGCCGAGCAGGTAGGAACGGAAACGTCCGCGCCGCGGGTCCGCCGCGCCGAGTCCGCCGCCGGCGAGCAGCCGCGCGAAAAATTCCTGCGAGATTACTGTGAACAGTGTTTGCCGCAGTCAGAATGAATTGCTGCACGCACAACGGCGCGGCGCTCGGCACTGGTAATTAAGTGCTGCCGCTGGAATTGCACTGCGCTGCGAATCACACATCGCACATACGCCCCATGATTGCGCCAATTCGCATCGCATGGTGAAAGTTGCGCGATGCTACAGCCGTGTGCATTGACGACAGCACCGGCGGGTGTGTCAGGACATGCGTCGCGGTCGTCCGGCACGCCGTCACGGTCGCTGTCGGGACCCACTGCAACAATCTGCCCAAGAATCTCACCAATGGGATTCGGGTCGCCGAACGCACGAGACGGCAGTAGGCCCAGCGTGATCCCCCCAGCCAGGAATTTCGAGCGCTGCTGCTCGGTGAGAATGAGTTGGCCAGACCAAATGGTGGCACCGGGGCTGCACGGGTCAATGCCATTGCACGGTTCGTGAATGACTCGCTGGGGTTCGCCCAGCGAGAGCAGCGGAGTGCCGGATAGTCCAATGAGCCGGGCTTGATCCAACGCGGCGGTGTCCGTGGAGAACATGATGCCGAAGACCAACGTGCTGTTAGACAACGTGAACTGCGCCGCGCCTTGCCACGCATAGTTTGGATTGAACGGGACCGCATTCGACCCGTTAAGGCTCGCAACAAACGCCAACGTGGGAAAAGCCAGGCTCCCTGGAATTTCTCCGGGAAGGGGAGCGACAAACGGACTGCCCGGCAGAGGCGGATGCGGAGACTCCCGCACCACGGGCAAGCCATCGACGTACTGCATCGTGGGTGGCACATCCAGCCACGGGGCGACGAACTGACCAGCGGGTGTTCCGCCTGGAGTTACGATGACGCGCCCAATTGTGTTCGCCGAATCAATGTTCTGCGCGTTGGCGACGTGGACACAAATGCCAAGCCCAGCCGTGAGAAGTGACAACAATGTTTTCATAAGTTTCATTTTCCTGCTTCGACTACGGTTTGTAAATCGCTCGGTAGAACCGTTGCGGATTATTGGTGAACGCCGTGTCCGTAATGGTGAACGGGGCGGTGTTCGTCACCAGAGAAACCCAGTTCGACGTGTTGAGATTGGTGTTGGCCTGAACGATGTAATTCAGGCCGATCACTTGTGACATGGTGAATTTGAAGGTGTTGTTCGTGACGAGCGACGCGGCCAAGGTTCCTTCACTCGTCAAAACGGTGAGGACAGCTACGAGGCTCGTGGCGGAACCGAAACTGTTGGTCGCCACGACCGTGTAGTTTCCGGCGTTGGTCGTTTGCGCGCCAGCCCGTGTGTAACTGGAATTGGTCGCGCCGCTGATGTTCGCGGTGTTAAATCGCCACTGGTACGTCAGGGCCGTCCGGCCAATCGCGTTCGCGGTGAACGCGGCGTTGTTGCCTTGATAAACAGTCTGGCTTTGCGGTTGCAGCGTAAATAACGGGGCCGTCGGCTGATTCCAGTTCAGAACGAAATCACTCATGCTCCCGTTGAAGCCGTCCACCGCTATTCGATAAGTCGTGCCTGCCGAAGCGTTGAAAACAACCTGGCTCGCGCCGTCTCCGCCAGAATCATCGTCACTCGCCACCAGCGTCAGCAAGCCGACGGCGCTCCCTGTGTAAACCGCCAACACCGTGTTGAGCAGACTGCCCTTCGTGTCCATCACGACATTTCCATTGGTCGGAGCTATCCACTGATACCAAACCGAAACGGTATTGGTATTTCCGGCGTGGTTCGGTTCACCAGATTCCTTGGTCGCCCGCAGTGTCGTTCCATTCGTGCTGCCTTGAAAGCCGCTCAGGGAAATCCCATTGGCAAAATTGTCGTTGCTTGGCAGCGCGACTTTGATCTGTCCCCATCGTGTCGCCCAGCGCCCGGTGCCGTTCGTCAAACCGTTCGGGACAGGAGTGGCGGCGTACTCCTGGATGGTCCACATGTCAGAGCCATTGCGTGGATCAACGACGGTGGCGCTGTAATCACCCCAGCGATTTCGCGTCCCGCCGAAGTTTTTGTAATAAATCCCGTCGCCCGCTTTGAGAACGCGGCTGCCTTGCATCACAGAACTCGGATCGGTAAAGGCCCGGAACGAATAGCTCGCTGCGGCGTACTGATTGGTGCCAAACGTGGAATACCCGATGAACACGTCGCTGAACCGGTTCACGGCCATGCTCGGAAAGGCGTGGAACGTCACACCCGAGGTGTCTTCGATGAGTCCACGTTGAACAATCGTCCAGGTCGCCGGGTTCACCTGCCACCATTGAATGGCAGATCTCGTAGCCGTACCCCCGCTCGGCAGGAAAACCGTGTGCGTGAACCAAAGCGAACCGTTGCGATAAACGACATTCTGCACTCGTGCGTCGTTGTTGTCGATTTTGTTGGTCAGTCCAAGTTGTGGCGCAAAATTGATCCCGCCGCTGAAATCCCACGATATGTCGGCTTGGAGATACGGCAGGTTTGTGTTGAGCGTCTCAGAACCAATCGCGCCGGTGATGCTGAACATCCGCACCCGTTGGTTGCTGTTCGTGACAATGTTCTGCGCCAGATAGAGCGTGGAGACATTCGTATCGTACGTGACGGCGGGCGTTTCAAACCCCGCCGTTGGAAAACTCGGGTTCGCATTGGTGTGATAGAGCACGGTGGGGTTGGCAAATCCACCGGCATACCAGTTCGTCCGGTTGAACACGTAGATTTGCGAGCGCTGCAACGAATTGTCCGAAATGGCAAACACGTTCACATGAATGACGAACCACGGATTGTTCAAGCCCACGCTGGGATAATCAGCCCAGAGCAGGCTGTTCGCGTCCGCTTTGATTCTCGCGTAGTAGAAGCCATTGGTCGGTGTGCTGTCGAACGAGACGGTCACGAGCAGGAATGAGTTCACGGTGCGCGCCCCGGCCAGCGCGGTCGCAATCCACCGGTGGTTGACCGTGTCGTAAACCACTCTCGGGTCGAACACCTGAATTGCGAACGGCCAAATTGGACCCCAAAAATTACTCAGAGTGCCGCTCACGATGTTTGAACCAGCGAGCGTTTGGATCCGGTACTCGCTGTTGAGCATCGTGAAAATGTGGTTCGTGCCGACCGCACCGTGCGTGTCCGGCGGAATCACCGTGTTGTTGTCTGCTATCGCGAGAAAGTTTGTCGCCAAGTCAGGAGACGCGGGCGGCGTAGTTTGCCCTGGATTCGGCAGCGCTCCCGGCTCTGAGTAAAGCGCAAGACCCGCCACAAACGGCATGGTGCTGCTGACCTCAATCCAAGGCGAATCAACCACTGTGGTTGGGAAAGCTCCGTTGGTGTCTCCGATTGTGAATGGCGTCGCGGTCGTATTCGTGTTGTCTATCGCTGAGAGCCTGTTTGAAAAAGAAAGACGCACAAATCCCTTGATTTGACGGGCTGTTTTGGCGGCTTTCATTCGCGGCAGCGCTGTTCAGGCGATGAAAATCGCCTCTTACGAAACCGATCTCCGACCCCCAATGGCACTTGCTTCGCCGCTTCCTGCCCGCCGCCAAAAAGCGCGGCCGCCCGCGCACCGCTCTGCGCGCAGTCCTCAATGCCATCCTCTATCTGGTCAAGACCGGCGCCCAGTGGCGGCTTCTGCCCCAAAACTTCCCGCCGTGGCAGACGGTCTATCATCATTTCCGCCAGTGGACCCGCAACGGCCTGCTCGCCCGGCTTAACCACCGGCTCCGCGCCAAGGTGCGGCAGGCCGTTGGCAAACACGCGCAACCCACCGCTGCCAGTCTCGACAGCCAGACTGTGCGCGCCAGCGCCCACGGGGGCGAAGTCGGCTACGATGCCGCCAAGAAAACCAAGGGCCGCAAGCGTTTCCTGCTGGTGGACACCCTGGGGTTGCTGCTGGGCGTCACGCTCGAACCCGCCAACTGCCCCGAACGCCAAGGGGCCCGATCCCTGTTGACCACGGTCTTGGCCGATTATCCCGAACTGCTCAAACTGTGGGTGGACGGCGGCTTCAACGGCCCCGAGTTCGCCGCCTGGGTGCAGACGCAGCACCCCACACTGGTCGTGGAAGTCGTCCAACGACTCGCCGACGTGCCCGGCTTCCATGTGTTGCCCAAGCGCTGGGTGGTCGAACGCACCTTCGGCTGGCTCATGCACTGCCGCCGCCTCGTGCGCGATCATGAACAGACCGCCGCTTCCGCCGCCGGCTGGATTTACCTCGCCATGACCCGCCTCATGCTCCGCCGACTCGCATGAACATTGGTTCATTTTGATTTTTCAGACCGGCTCTGAGGCGGAGCCGACCAAACCGAGCACTATGATGGCGGCAACAACGGGCTTCAGGCTTCGCAACAGAAACTTCGGATGGATTTTAGTTGGCGCGTTCATTTGCTTCTTGAGTTTGATTTTTTCGGCCCTCGACGGACAGAACATTCTTCGCCGTTCAGGACGCAAACTTTCCGACGGAAGGAAGCGTCACTATAGTAACCTGACCTGTCAATCCGTTTCCTTAGTAGTGGTTGGATGTGCTGTCCGGCCATGTCGATGAAGTTTCTTCTCACGTCGCCCGCATTTTGCGGGAAGAACGCGAGAAGCGGAACCTCTCCATGACAGTGCTCGCCCGGAAAGCTGGACTCTCCCGCGCCATGATCAGTTTCGTGGAAAGTGAATTGCGGAATCCGAGTCTGGAAACCCTGTTGCGAATGGCTTACGTGCTTGATGTGAGCCTTGCTGAAGTTATTCAACGAGCCGAAGAAGCCGCATCGAAGCAGAAGCGGAAAAGGTAACCGTTTTCGTGGCTCCTCAAGTCCCCCGTTCTTTTCAGCCGTCGCCTCGGTGAGATGCTCGACGTTGGTCTTCATTTCGCCGGCGCTTTGGAAACGCTTCTCGCGCTCCCGCTCCAGGGTGCGCATCACCACGTCGTCGACGCGTGAATCGACGGGGGTGCGCTAGCCACGACGCTTTGGCGGCTGCGGCGGTTCATCCTTCAGGAGCAGGGCAGAAGCTTCCGTGCCTTGGCCTTCCCGCTGGGCCATGAACTGCCGCAGTTCTTCCGCGCTTTGCAGGACGGGACCGGTGTGCGCGTGTTGCGCGGCCCAGCGGCGCGTGTTTTCGCAGAGACGGTGCAGGTCGTAATCCGCTTCGCGCGCCAGTTCGTCTTTCACGCGCCACGTTTCTTCAAGAATCGGATTCGCTTTCATGCGTCGAGTCTCCCATCAGTTCCAACGGAGTGCAAACCGTCGGCAGCGTCCAGCCGCGCTGGACGGCTTCGCGTTCCAGGCGGCGCAGGATTTGCGCGTTGGCCAGGTGCCGACAGTTCCAGGTGAGCAGGTAATCGGCGCGTGACACCGTGGCAACGGCGAGATGCACCGCGTCGGAACGCACGGCCGGCGGCAAGGCTCCGGTGCGAAGAAATTCCGCCGCGAGATTTTCCGCCTCGGTGGTGATGGACAACACGGGCAGGCCCGTCAGCGCGGCCAGACGCAGCCGACCCTGCTCGGCGTCGCCGCGCGCCGCCTCGGCCAGCGTTTCGTCGGACGTGACGCATTGGAACAAACCGCGCCGGAGATTCCACCAGTTGTGCGTGGCCTGTTGCTGGCCCGCCGTCACCACGTCGCGACTGGGATTCGCCACGAGGTAGCTGACGATGGTCGTTTCGATGTACACGATTTCCATGCCGGGCCTTGAGCCTGGCAACGGACGTTCGCGTCAGCAATCCGCAAGTTGAACGTAACAGTTCAATGTCGGCGCTTTGGAAACGCTTCTCCCGCTCCTTCTCCAGCGTTCGCATCACCGCGTCATCCACGCGCGAGTCCACCGGGGTTTTGGCGGAGGGTGGCCCGAAGCGTCCGAGCGGCAGTTCGCCGGTGAGCAGTTCGTAGAAGACGACACCGAGCGAATAGATGTCGGCGCGATGATCCACGGTCTGCGGTTTCTCGATCTGCTCGGGGGCCATGTAGTGCATGGTGCCGAGCGCTGCGCCGGTGGCGGTGAGCGACACATCGGGATGTTCCTCGCCCACGAGCTTGGCGATGCCGAAGTCGGCGATCTTCACGCGGCCCTTCGAGTCGAGCAGGATGTTCTCGGGCTTGATGTCGCGGTGGAGAATGCCTTCCTCGTGCGCGAACTGAAGCGCCTCGCAAATCTTCGGCACGATGGCCAGCGCCTCCGCGGGCGAGAACCGTCCGGCCTGCATGGCCTGGCGCAGATTCACGCCATCCACGTATTCCATCATCAGATAGTAGAAGCCGCCCGCCTGGCCGAAGTCGAAGATGCTGACGATGTTCGGATGATTCAGGCGCGCGAGCACGCGACCCTCGCGATTGAAGCGCTCGGCGAACTGCGGATCGTGCGCGAGCGAATCGGGCAACAGCTTGAGCGCGACGAAACGGTCGAGGTGCGACTGGCGGGCCTTGAAGACGAAGCCCATGCCACCGCGCCCGATTAGTTCGATGATCTGCAACTGCGGAAAGGCGACGGCGAGCCGTTCGAGCGAGGGGATTTGCGAAGTGGCGGTGGGCGCGGGGTCTGGTGTGGCTGCCGCCCCGAGGACGCACTGGGGGCAAAGGCCTTCTGGTGCTTCGGGTGGCACGGTCGCACCGCATTTCGGACAAGCGTGGGTTGAATCGGTTTTCATCTTGCCCGGTTACTGAGGCAACGGCGGGGCGAAGTTACAGGGGAAGTTTGCCAAGCCCAATGTTCAAACCGCAGTGGCGCGCGACCGACCTCACCGTAGTGGGGCAGCCGTCCCGGCGGGTGGTTTTTTAGCCGGGACGGCCAAAGAACGGAGGGCAGGCGGGAGGCATGCCCCACTGATGAATGTCCGCGCGCCGTCCGCTTCTTCGTTGCTCCGCGCCCGGTTCTCCGTTTTTATCCGGGGCTGTGACTGAATCCGAAGCACTCCAGATTTTCCGCGACACGGGCGCCTTGCTCGAGGGGCATTTCATTTTGCGCAGCGGTTTGCGCAGCCGGCAGTATTTCCAATGCGCCCTCGCGCTCCAGCACATGCCCACCGTCGAGAAGCTCGGCGCGGCGCTGGCCGAGAAGGTGCGCACGCTCAAGCCCGCCACGGTCATCGCGCCCGCGATGGGCGGGCTGGTCATCGGCCAGGAGGTCGCGCGGCAACTCGGGGTGCGGTTTCTGTTCACGGAAAAAGAGGAGGGGCTGCTGGTCCTGCGGCGCGGCTTCAAGATCGCACCCGGCGAAAAAGTTCTCATCGTCGAGGATGTGGTGACGAAAGGCGGGCGAGTGCAGGAGACGATTGACATCATCCGCGCGGCGCAGGGCGCGGTGCTCGGCGCGGCCATGCTGGTGGACCGTTCGGACGGGACGTTGAATCTCGGCGTGCCGCTTTTCAGCGTGCTGAAGCTGAACGTAGAGACGTTTCATCCCGACAAGCTGCCGCCCGACCTCGCGGCGGTGCCGGCCATCAAGCCGGGGAGCAAGTGAGCGGGCGCAGTCAGCGCAGTAATCAGTGAGACGGTAATCGGTCATTGAACCCTCGGCTCTTGACTCGCTGATTACTGATTTACTGATGACTGTTCACTTTCCCCCGCTCATCGGCGCGCCGACATTGATCCCGTGCTCCAGACAGTAGGCCGCGTTGGCCACGTACTTGTCCGCCCAGTGCTTGAGTCCCGCGCGTTCCTCCGGCGTGAGCGCGCGCACGACTTTCGCGGGCGCACCCATGACGAGCGAGCCGGGCGGGATTTTCATGCGCTGCGTCACGAGCGCCTTCGCGCCGATCAAACTCTGTTCGCCGACCACTGCGCCATCGAGCACTACCGCGCCCATGCCGATCAAACATTCATCGCCAATGGTGCAGGCGTGGACGATGGCGGAATGGCCGATGGTCACGAAGTTGCCGACGAGGCACGGATAATCATCCGCGAGATGCAGCACGGCGTGGTCCTGAATGTTGGTGTGATGGCCGACGACAATGCGGTTGATGTCGCCGCGCAGCACCGCGTGGTACCACACGCTGGAATGATCGCCGAGCGTCACGTCGCCCACGACCACGGCGGTCTGCGCGAGATACACGCCGTCACCGAGCACGGGAGTTTGGCCGAGGAACTGGTCGAGTTGGGCGCGTAATTCTGACATGCGCGGAGGATAAGCACGGCGCGCGGACTTTCCAGTC
>JAYVQC010000178.1:0-20958 GCA_043757045.1 Akkermansia sp.
GCCACTTCGTCCTGCGCCTGCGCGACGAAGCGGTGGTGCAGGTCGAAGAGGAGATGCCCGTGCCCGCCGCGGCGCAACGCGCCGGAGTAGGGAGCGACGCCTGGGTGCGGCTGGGCTCGCACCCGCGCTACCGCACCGCGCGCCTGCGGGTGCTCACCCTGCGCAAAACAGGCGGCACCCTGATGCGCCTGGTGACAAACTTCCCGCCCGCCGAGATGAGCGCGCGCGACCTGCCAGTGCTCTACCGGCGGCGCTGGCAGATCGAATGTTTCTTTCGCTGGCTCAAATGGCTGTTGGGCGGGCGGCACTTTCTGGCCGAGAGCCCGGTGGGCGCGGCCACGCAACTGTACCTGGCCATCAGCGCCGGACTGAGGCTGCAAACCGTGCTGGGCCGCGGGCCCGACCCGCGCCTCCTGGAGCGGCTGCAACTCTACCTGCTGGGCTGGGCCACGCTCGACGAACTGATGAACGCGGTGCGGGCGGCGCAAGTCCTGGCGCTCAAAAAATCCTGAAACGGGGGGAAGGGGGCGTGCGCACCTGGCGCGCGCCCGGGCCACGCCTTGGCCTGAATCCTACGCTCGCCCGCACCCACCTGAGGCTCGGCAACCCCCCCTAGTTCAAAGCGCAGACCATGCGCCCAGCCCGACTCATCCCTCGCCCATCCCTCATTCCGTGCCGGACAGGATTAACTCAGCGGTCCGCGCTCCGGCACCTCACCAAACCTGCACGGAGTCGGCGGTGAAAATCTTTTCCACCAGCGCGTCGTAGTCCGGTGCCGGGCCGGTGAGTTCGACTTTCTCAATCGTCGTCTCCGGCAGCATCCGTTGCCCGGCGATCACCGCGCGGGTCAGATCGTCTTCCGTCTGCGTAAGAATGTGGAGGATGGCGCGCATTTAGAAACGGAGGACGTAGTTGGACGCAGCAGCGAGTTGCGCGAGTTGTGCGTCGTCAATCTCCTCGAACTTCAAAGGAGACTCGCCGATCTCACCAAGCAACGCCGCGCCGCGCTGCACGTAAATGGGCCGGCCAAATTCGCTCACGATAGGGAAGTAACGCGAGTAGTTGTCCTCATCAAAGAACTCATCCACGTATTCGCTCAAGGCCAGCACCGCCGGGCCGCGCAGATAAACCGTGATGTCCGCTTTCTTCCAGGTGCCGACGCCCGCCGCGATGCGCACGGCCTCAGCGGGCTTGGCGTTGGTGCGAGGATCGCCAGTGATGATGATGAGCGCGGAGGGTTTCATCAGTTGAAACTCACGAACCGATCCGTGCCGACGATGAGGTCGTTTACCACGGTCAGTCCGGCGAAGGTCGCGTGATCGGTCAGTGGGAGATGGCGTTTGTGCGCGCCGTAGGCACAGGCGTAAAGGTTCAAGCCGTCGGCCTTGAGCTTCTGCAATTCAGGATCGGCCACGCCCATGACGGCTTCGTCGATGCAGTAGAGATAGACGTTCACGCCCCGTTTCATGGCGGCCCCGGCCACCCGCAGGCCGTGGCGAAACCCAGGCTGATCGGGCTTGCAGGCGATGAGCACGCCAAGTTTTTTACCGCGCAGTTCCAAGGGGCGCACCGTAAAGGTGGGCGCGGAGAAGTGTCAACGTACGGAAGGAACCCGCTTCAACTGTCCAGCAGCGTCCGAACATTGCGGGCCAGTTCGGAGGGCCGATACGGCTTGGCCATGAATTGATCCACCGTGCCGGGAAATTCCACGAGTATTTCCGGACCAGCGGTGCCGCTGACCATGAGGATTTTCAAACCGGGACAGGCGGACTTGCACTTCTCCGAAAGTTCGAGGCCGTTCATCGAACCCATCGCGAAATCGGTCAGCAACAGGGAGGGTTTGCGCGCCTCGAGGGCGAAGGACGCCAACGCTTCCGCCGGGCTGTGAAATTTCTTCAGCTCATAGCCGCCTGCGAGCAGCGAGACTTCGGCAAGATCGAGCAAATCCGGCTCATCATCCACCAGGTAGATGAGTCGTTCTTCGGGCGCGGGCGTTGTCACGGAATCAGCCATGCTTGATTACCGACCATCTTACACTTTCCGCAGCAGCTCGCAAGCGACGGCCCGCCCGGTGCCTACGCCGCGCGAGGTCGGGGATTCACGGAAACCACCAAAGGGACGGGACGAAAATGTGGCGGCCACCATCCGGCCCGCCGATGGGGGCCGGCTCGAACTAATTATGGGCTTCCCAGTGAGAGCCAGATTCCAACGGGCTGGAAGCCACGGCTCACCGTCAGCCAAGAGAGCTGACGCCAGGCCTGTGGACAGGCTCCGAGCAAATTCACTTCATCAACTGCGTGCGGACTTTAATCGCGATGTCGGTGAAGGCACGCCCTGGCGCAGAGTCAGGGCTGGTCACGACCACCGGCTGCCCCGCGTCGCCGCCTTCGCGGATCTGGATGTAGATGGGAATTTCGCCGAGGAAGGGCGCGTTCTGCCGTGCGGCCTCGGCTTTGCCGCCGCCGTGGCCGAACAGTTCGATGCGGTCACCGGTTGGCGTGATGTAGTAACTCATGTTCTCCACGAGGCCGAGGATCGGCACGTTCACTTTATTGAACATGCCGATGCCTTTCCGCACGACGCCGAGCGAGGCTTCCTGCGGGGTGGTGATGATGACGCCGCCATCGAGCGGCACGGTCTGGCAGAGGGAAAGTTGCGCGTCGCCAGTGCCGGGCGGGAGATCGACGAGCAGATAATCCAGATCACCCCAGTCCACCGAGTGGATGAACTGCTGGATGGTCTTCATGATCATCGGGCCGCGCCAGATCACGGGCTGGTCGCCGTCGAGCAGGAAGCCCATGCTCATGAGCTTCACGCCAAAATTTTCCGGCGGAACCAGCTTTTCGTCCGCGCTGATCGTCGGGCGCTTGTTGATGCCCATCATCAGCGGAATGCTCGGGCCGTAGATGTCGCAATCGAGCAGGCCCACGCGCTCGCCGAGTTGCTGGAGGGCGCAGGCGAGGTTCACAGAGCAAGTGGATTTGCCCACGCCGCCTTTGCCGCTGGCGATGGCGACAATGCGTTTGATGTTCGGCAGCTTGTTGGGCTGCGCCACGCCGCCCGCCGGCTGCCCGCCGACCGGAGCCGCCGGCTGGTTCACCTGCACGGAAACCATCTGCACGCCGTCGAGTCCGCGCAGGGTGGCCTCGGCATCGGCTTTAATTTTCGCCGCCGCCTCGTTGTTCGCCGCCGTGAGTTGAATCGTGACACTGACCGCGCCGTTGTTCGCCGCGATGTGTTTCACAATCCCGAACGACACAATGTCGCGCGAGTAGCCGGGATATTTGACGGCCTTGAGGGCTTCGAGAATGGATTGGTCGTTGAGCATGGGTTTTTTTATTCGGGCGGGACGCCGAGCGTGCGAATCAACGCCTGATAGTCGTCCTCGTATCCGGCGGCGGCCAGTTCGGCCAGCACCGGCTGGATGATGGTTTTCGAGACATCAATGGCATGGCCGTAGATCGCGGGCCACAGGCGTTCGGTGTTGCGATGGTAATCACTGCGGGTACCGTTGAATTTGGGCCGGAATTTTTCGTGGCACTCGCGCAACTCCTGAATCATTTCCGACTCGGTCGGATGGCCGGACTTTTCCAGCACGAGCCGGAAGGCTTTCAAGTCCTTCTCGTCCAGCCGGTGCAGTTTGCCAAGCAGAATGTCAATCGCTGCGGGGAAGACAAATTCAATCCCGTGCCGTTGCTCCCGCCGCACGCGGTTCCACCAGTTCGGATTTGGGCGGAAGACATAACTCGCCACGATCTCCACGTAGTAGGCTGCCTTGCCCTTGGTGAGTCCCATCTCCTCCACCAGCGCCTTGAGTTCATCCAGATGCTTGATGGTCGCGATGTCCACGTCCGCGCTGAGAAAGTTTTTGTCGAGGGACAACTGGAGCGGCGCGGAGCCGAACACCACCAGCGGCTCGGCCAGCACGAGACCCTTGGCGCGGATGGCCTGCGCCAGCCGGTCAATCACCTTTCCGGCAGGTGTGTCCCAATCAAACGGCGTGTTCACGTTCGTAACGATGTCCGTGCAACTGCGCCACGGCCTGGCCGATTAAGCGGTTGGTCACGCCAGCTTCCTCGACGAGTTTTTGCACCAGTCGCACGTAGCGTGCCCGCTTCTGAAACAACGGATTCACGAGCACCCGAGCGCAAATGCGAGCCTTGCGCCACTCCGCCGTGTAATGGCTGCGGCGTTGCGCCTCGCGTGTTTGCTCGTCCGTCATGGGTAGAAGCTACCAACTTACGAATGGCAATCAATGTCGCGCGCGTCGCCGGGATATTTGACGGCCTTGAGGGCTTCGAGAATGGATTGGTCGTTGAGCATGAGTTAAGTCGCAGCAATGGTGCGGAGGTAATCGCCCGCCGCAAAAATGAAGTCGTTGAAGATTAGATTATCCGCTTGCAGTCCCAGCCGGCGGCACGTTGGCTCCAAATCGCGCCGGAAGGATTCGTAGTGCAACCAGATCGCCGCATCGGACGGGACTGCTATTTTTTTGTCAGCGCTACGGAGCCAGTTTCTCACCAACTGGATGATCAAGCGCGGCTGGCGCTGGTGCGGGCGGATGTCCTGCCCTGAAATGTCCGAGATGAATTTCTGATAGCGATAGGGTTCGCTGTCGAGAATCAGACAGTTTTTCAGTCGCTGGCGCGGATTGCCGTAGTGTTTTGCGGCCAGAAAAATTCCGAGTTCGAGCGGCATGTTGAAGCGCGGCAACGCTGTCGCTGGATCAAGCGCGGTGTAAGAAATGTCGTGGATGCCCAGTCGGCACTGCTCGACGATGCCGAACAGTTTTTCAATCCGCACCTGGCTGCCATCATCCGACTCCAAAGCGCAGCGCGGCTCGAAGCCGCAATCCATGACCGTGAAGACCATCGCGTGAAACAGATCCCAGTGGGTGTGATCAAACGGGGCGTTGATGAAAACGCTGCGGTGATACTTGGCGGGCATGGGCGGGCGGCGGGTCACGCGGCGTGCGCCAGCTTGCCCTGCCCGCGCTGTTCGCGTTCGCCTTCCAGCCGCTGCTTGATCACCTCGCGCATGGCCCGCCGCCACTTCGCCCGATCAATCAGGCCGGGCCGGCGCGGAATGATGACTTCGCGGTAAGGTTTCTTCACCGTCTTCATGGTACTTGTATCGTTACGGCGCGGCCGGGAGTCAAGGAATGGATGGGTTGCCTCTAGCGCCCGCCATACGGATGTCTGTCGAGGTTCTTCGACCAGTCCGCAGGGCCTTCGATTTTGGTCTTGAGCGCAGTTTCAAAGAAGGACGACTGGCGTTTTTTCGCGCGAGCCGCCTTGGGCTGAACGGTCACCCGCACGGAACTGCCCGGCTTCAAGCCCAGCAATCCCAGATCAACCGATCCGTCCGGCTTCACCTTGAGCGTCTTGCGAATCATGGTTTGAGTTTGCTTTGCGCCGTGATTCAGGTCCATGCGCTGCCTTGCTCGCCCCCTGCCGGGCGTTGGCCGAAACGGAAAAATCTCACTGCGGAAATGGATTGTTCAAGTGAAGGCGGGGAATACATCCTCCGCGCCTCCACGCTGCGGGCTTGGAATGCACGAGAACCCTGTGTCATCTCTCGAACAAAACTTTGGTCCGGTCCCGGCGGCGGACGCCTTTGCCACGACGCATTGGAGCATGGTGCTGCGCGCGGGCGATCAGCAGTCGGACGGCTCTGCCGCAGCCCTCGAGAAACTTTGCCGGGCCTACTGGTATCCTCTCTACGCACACGTCCGGCGACAGGGAAAGGCTCCGCATGATGCGCAAGACCTGACTCAGGAATTTTTCTCACGCCTGCTCGAGAGCCATTCGCTGGAGGCGGTTCATCCGAGCAAAGGCCGCTTTCGCTCGTTTCTGATTGCTTCGTTGAATCACTTTCTCGCCAACGACTGGAAGCATTCCCAGCGGCAGAAGCGCGGCGGCGGCCACATCCATTTCTCCTTGGACGAAGCAGCCGCGGAAGGCCGCTATCAACACGAACTGCCGGACCACTTCACGCCGGACAAAGCCTTCGAGCGGCGCTGGGCCGAGACGTTGCTGCAAACCGTGCTCGACCGGCTGCGCGCCGAGTGGGAAACCGGCACTGCGCTTCAAAGTTTCGAGGAGCTGAAGCCATTTCTGATCGAAGGACGAGAGGCCGCGCCGTTGGCGGAAGCGGCCGGCCGTTTCGGCGTCACGGAAGCTTCCTTGAAGTGGGCGGTGCATAAGCTGCGCAGGCGCTACGCGGAAATCTTTCGGGAAGAAATTGCCAACACCGTGAGCAGCCCGGACGAGATCGAGGATGAGATTCGCCATCTCTTCTCGGTCATGGCGGCGGGCTGAACATTTCCAAAATAAGCGCAACCGATTGCCGGGAATTGTTTCTTCACTGGTTGGCGGGCTGTGTCCGCACAGACGCTTTTAAGCATTCATGACAGATTCAAATCAATGTCCCCAGTGTGGGCGCTCCGTGGATGGCCACGCGCCCCACGCGCTCTGCCCCGCGTGTTTGCTGGGGGCCATGTTGCCGCAGAAGCAGGCCGGGACGGTGACGGTCGCGCCGCTCATCGAAAAGGTTGGCGACCGCATCGGGCGCTACAAGCTGCGCGAGAAGATCGGCGAGGGCGGCTTCGGAATCGTGTATGTGGCCGAGCAAGAGGAGCCGGTGCGCCGCCGCGTGGCGCTCAAGGTCATCAAGCTCGGCATGGACACGCGTGAGGTCATGGCCCGCTTCGAGGCCGAACGGCAGGCGCTCGCGATGATGGATCACCCCCACATTGCCCGCGTGCTCGACGCGGGCGCGACGGAGCTGGGCCGGCCGTTCTTCGTCATGGAACTGGTCAAAGGCATTCGCATCACCGACTACTGCGACCAGCACAACCTCAGCACCACGGAGCGGCTGGGACTGTTCATGCAGGTGTGCCAGGCCATCCAGCACGCGCATCAGAAGGGGATCATTCACCGCGACATCAAACCCTCGAACATCCTCGTGGCGTCGAACGACGGCGTGGCCGTGCCGAAGGTGATTGATTTCGGAATCGCGAAGGCCACGCAGGGCCGGCTCACCGACCTGACGGTTTACACGGAGCTGAACCAGTTCATGGGCACGCCCGCCTACATGAGTCCGGAGCAGGCCGAACTAAGCGGGCTGGACGTGGACACGCGCACGGACATCTACGCGCTCGGTGTGCTGCTCTACCAACTGCTCACCGGCCAGACACCGTTTGATCCGAAGAAGCTCGTGGAGTCGGGCCTCGACGAAATCCGGCGCACGATTCGTGAGGTGGAACCGCCCAAGCCCTCCACCCGCCTGAGTGCGATGCAGGCGAATGACCGGACCAGTGTCGCGAAACACCGTCAAACGGAATCACTCAAACTCACCAGCCTGCTGCGCGGCGACCTGGACTGGATCGTCATGAAGGCGCTGGAGAAGGATCGCAGCCGGCGCTACGAGACGGCGAACGGGTTCGCGATGGATATCCAACGCTTCCTCGCCGATGAACCTGTCCTCGCCGCCGCCCCTTCTGCGGTTTATCGCTTAAAAAAATTCGTGCGGCGAAACAAGGCGACTTTCGGGCTGATCGCTACCGTCGCGTGCGTTTTGGTCATCGCCACCGCCGCCAGTACCTGGCAGGCAATTCGGGCCAGTCGCGCGGAAGCGTTGGCCAAGGAGCGCGTGATCGAGGTGGCCGCTGAGCGCGACCAGAAGGACAAAGCCCAGCGCGAAGCAGAATCCATGTCCGTTTTTCTCTCGGAAATTTTCCGAAGCCCCGACCCGGCCAAAGGCGGCGGAAGAAGCATCACCGTGGCGGAAAGCCTGGATGCTGCCGTGGCGAAACTGGAAACTTTTCCACCAGCCCGCCGGGCTCTGCTGCAGGCCGCCATCGGTAAGACCTACAGTTCACTCGGCCTCTACTCCGAGGCCATTGCCTTGCAGGAAAAAGTGCTGGCCTACGATCAGGCCGCATTACACCCGGGACATCCCGACCTGATTGGTGCGATGTATAACCTGGCCAGCTACTACCACAACGCTGGCCGACGCGAGGAGGCGCTCAGGCTGCGCGAGGAAGTGTTGATTCGCTTCCGCGACGCGCAGGGACCAACCCACCACAATACACTCGTATCGATGGGCAATCTGGCTGCGTCGTATGAGGCTGCCGGCCGAAGGGAGGCCGCGCTCAAACTGCGGGAAGAGGTTCTAGCCATTCACCGCAAAACGAAAGGCCAGGAGCATTCCGATACCCTGAGTGATCTGGGCGTAGTGGCAAATTCCTACGCCGCAGCCGGACGCGCCCAGGAAGCAATAAAGTTGCGGGAGGAGGAAGTCGTTGTCCGTCGCAACGTCCACGGGCTGGAGCAACGGAAGACCCGGCTCGCGATAAGTGCCCTGGCCCGGTCGTATGTGACGGCAAACAGGTTTGTGGATGCGGAGGTTCTCGAGCAGGAACTGCTGGGGTATTTTCGCCAGCACGCGGGCACCAACCAGTTTGACCTGGCCGTGACCTTGTCGAGCCTGGGTGATTGTTTGCTGCGCCAGGGCAAGCATGTTGCCGCGCAGACCTGCTTGCGCGAGAGCCTTACCATTTTGGAGGAACACTATCCGGGAGTGACACCCACCTTCACCGCGCAAAGTTTGTTGGGCGCAGCCTTGGCTGGGCAGTCCAACTACCCCCAAGCCGAGGCGCTGTTGCTCAAAGCATACGAAGGTTTGGAGAAACGAAATCGCGAACGCCCTGATCCCCCGCACACGGAGCTGACCCGGCAAGCTGCGCAAAGAATCGTCCGCCTCTACGAAGCCTGGCCCAAGCCAGACCAAATCGCCGAATGGAGGCAGAAACTCGAAATCCTCGGGCAGGCCGAAGCCGCACAAAACTTTCCGGCGAGCATCGGAACTGGGAAGTAGTGAACGGGAAACGGTGCAGCGCGCGTTGCGCCTGCGCCGATCGGACAGAAGCGCTCATCCGTCAGTAAAGGGTGAAATCGGGAACACCGTTTAGTGTTCTGTGAGGGCTCGTGCGCCTCCCGGATTTGTCGTGACGCCGCCCTCCCCAGAAATTCTTTCAAATATCCACAACCGATTCGGCGGGAATGTTTCTGGAAGGGGTGGAAAGACATGTTGCTTATGAAAACAAACTTCAGACGATGGATAAAATTCCTGATACCCGTCCTCGTCCTAGGCGCGCTGATCGGCACCGGCCTGCCAGTTCAGGCGCAAACTCTCAGCATCGACTGGCAAACGGTGGACGCGGGCGGCGGCACGACGACTGGCGGTGAATTCACACTTCAAAGCACCATCGGTCAGTCGGATGCGGGCTTGTTGCTCTATGGCCCGGCCGGCTCAGTTTTTCCCCAATCGGGAGATTTCATGATCAGTGGGGGCTTTTGGGGCCTGTTCACTGAGCAGGCTCCGGTTCATCTGTTCCACGGTCCGCTGGGCGTTTACCAGCAATGGTGGCTCGACCCGCCCCAGGTTCTCGTCAAGTGGCCCGCCGCGCTCGGTTTGGCCGGCTGGGGTCTGGAGACGAAAACCAACTTGCTCGAAACGGCGTGGAGGCCGGTGAACGGTGCCACCTTCGGGGTTCTCTCCAACGCCATCGACTACTTCTATTACCACAGTTTCATTCCCTTGCCGCCCTATGTGGCCGTCACGCACTTGACCAACGGCTTGGGAGCGGTGACCAGCGTTACCAACACCGTTCCAGCCCTGCAACTCTTCCGTCTCCGTCAACCGTAACAACCCGATCCAACCAATTCATGAAAAACAACTCCTCACTCCTTACGCTCCTGCTGGCCGTCGGCCTCGCATTGGCAACTTCCCAAGTTGCATCGGCGGCACCACTCGGCTCGGCCTTCAGTTATCAGGGCCGGCTCTTGACCGCCAACGGCCCAGCCAATGGGACCTATGACCTTACCTTCAGTCTCTACACGACTGCCGTCGGCGGCAGCCCGCTGAACCCGCGCCTGACCAACGCCGCCGTGCTGGTGAACAACGGCTTGTTTGCCGTTAGCCTGGACTTTGGGGCCGCGTTCAACGGCATGGCCTACTGGCTGGAAGTGGCAGCGCGAACCAACGGCGCACCCATCTTCACGCCCATGGTGCGGCAGCCGTTGGTTGCCGCGCCGAATGCGCTTTACGCCGCGAGCGCCGGGACCGCGCAGACAGCGACGAGTGTAGCAGCCGGCGCGGTTACCGCCGCCGGGATTCAAGACGCGACCATTACTGCATCGAAGCTGGCCGGAAATGTTGGCGTGTGGAACAAATCAGGCCCGAACATTTCCTACAGCGGCGGCAACGTCGGCATCGGCACCACTTCGCCAGGTGCGCCACTGGAGGTGAGAGTCCCTGGCGATAATGCAACCATTCGGGTAAATTCTGGCGATGCTGCTTCTGGCCAGCATTATTCGGCCTTGGATTTCATAGACAGTGGCAACTCGGGCTGGGGCATTGGAAAAAATCCAAGCACCAACTTCTACATTGATGAAGGCGGAGTGGCCAATCGGCTGACCATTTTGAAGGGCGGCAACGTCGGCATCGGCACCACCACCCCCTCGGCCGTATTAGAGGTGCATGGAGACGTGAAGCTCGGAGCCGCCGGCCAGTACTTCGCTGCAGCGGGTGCAGAAAATCTCCGCATCATTCGAGGCGGAGTTAATCTCGACGGTTCCATTTTCACCGGAACTGGTTTCACCGTCACCCGTACATCCACCGGCACTTACAGAATCGATTTCGCTCAAGCGTTCTCCGGCTATCACACGACCACAGCTACAGCATTGGCTTTATTCCCCGTGGTTGTCACGCAAGGTGGATCGACCTTCGGTGTTGCCATTTTGCGTTTCTGGAACAATGGGAGCCCTATAGACTGCCCATTCGATTTCATATCCATCGGGCCTAGATAATCAGACCAGAGAGCGCCCGCCTGGCAATCCAGAGTTTAATTTAACCTTCCCTCGAGCACCTCAAGGTGATTTGTGAGGCGGTGACAAGGCCGCAACGCCCAGTAGGCGGAAAGGGAGTCAAAGAACAAAGAACAAAGAACAAAAATCATATGGCTACAACATTACTGGCTACTGTGCTGTCAGAGCCAACACCTCAGCCAAAGCAAAAACACCGATCCAGCGGTAACTTTTCAACGGATGGGCTACCGTCTGAATGCAAATTCATAAAGTTTGCCGTTAAAAATAATCCCAACCCTGATGCCATCACGTTCGATGTGAAGCATGACATCTCTGCCGGGATCGACACAACCTGGTGGAAGGACGTCAACAACGGTTATCGCTCCAACGAGAATGTGAAAGCATGCAGAACTCTGTATATCGCGAACCCTGCTGGTGCCGACGGCAAGCCATTTACAGTCGAAGTCTATGCTGTGACCTAAGTCAAACCTGATCAGCCGAGAAGTAAGAAGAGAGTGGACTGCACGGGCCGAATGTTGGTGAGTGACCGGCAGGCTGGCTCGTGCAGACACAAAGCCGTGACGCTCGGTTGCGTAAACAGGTTGCGTCCCGCCGAAAACATTCGCGCGCTGGGACTCGCGCCCCCGCGTTGGGATCTTGCAATGTGATGAACCAGCCGAAACGCCAACTGGTGCGATTGGGAGGTTGCGCTGCCCGTTTGCGAACCAAGTCCTAACAGTTGATGAACGAAACCAAACCAGATTCCTCCTTGCTGGGCATTCCGCTCGCCCACGGGAATCTTCGCAAAGTTTATCACGACCTTGCCGCGCCGCCGCGTTCGTTACCACTGCGGCTGAAATGGAACCTGCTCGTGGGCGGTTTCCGGCATCAACGCGCGTGGCTCATCGCCCTCGCGCTGCTCTCGTTGTTCGGCGTGGGCGTGGTGTTCCTGCACCGCGTCGCCCGCCTCGAACCAGAGCCGGGGTTTCTGGGCTGGTCCCTCACCGTCCTCCTCGTGCTGGTCACGCCGTTCATCGTGATGATTCTGCACGCGGGTCGCCGGCGAGTTCGTTTGTTCCAGCGCGGCAAGCTGGCCTTTGGCGAACTGAGCAAGGCGCAGACCACCGGTCATCAATGCACATGGGGCAGCATCGCCCGCGTGTGGACCGATGATAATCACAGCCTCGATTACCGCCTGGAACAACTGACGGTGCGGTGGACGCGCTACGAGTTCATGTTTTCGTTTCTGGCCGAAGATGGGAACACCTGCAACGCGACCGCCCTGACCAACGACACGATTTGGCGACCGCTCAAAGACGAGAAATACGAACGCATCATTTACGATCCGGCGAATCCGACCGAGGCGGTGGTAGTGGATGAGTTCGCGCCGTGGGCGGAGATCGACGAGTCAGGGCGTTTCCAAATCCCGCGCGGCGCGAAATGGATTCGCGACTTGATGCCTGCGCTGCTGATTTCCTTCGCCATCGTCGTGGATGTCGGCCTACTGTTTTGCCTTTCACCCCAGGATGAACCCAGATTCAAGCACGCAAAAGCCAGCGCCAACGAAGACGATCGCCATTGATCTTTCGGCGATGGTTGACACTGCGCCGGCCACAGCCCGCTTTGGTGATTACGAACTGTTGAAGGAAATCGCGCGCGGCGGCATGGGTGTGGTCTATCAGGCTCGGCAAGTCAGGCTGAACCGGAAGGTGGCGTTAAAGATGATCCTGGCCGGACAGTTTGCCGGGGAGGCGGAAATCAAGCGGTTCCATCTGGAGGCCCAGGCGGCGGCGCACTTGCAACACCCGAATATCGTGGCGATTCACGAGATTGGCGAACACGAAGGGCGGCACTATTTCTCGATGGACTACGTGGAGGGATCCAGCCTCGCGGCGGTGGTGAGGTCGAATCCGCTGGAGCCGACCCAAGCCGCGCGAACGGTGCGGGCGGTGGCCGAGGCCATCCGGCACGCGCATCAGTGCGGGGTGATTCATCGGGACTTGAAGCCGCAAAATATCCTGATCGACGCAACGGGACAGCCGCGCGTGACTGATTTCGGTTTGGCGAAGCGCGTCGAAATAGACAGCGGGTTGACGCGCAGCGGCGCGGTGATGGGCAGCCCGAGCTACATGTCACCCGAACAGGCCCGGGCGGCCCACGGCGAGGTGGGACCGCGCAGCGACATTTATTCGCTGGGGGCCATTCTCTACGAAGTGCTGACCGGGCGGCCTCCGTTCCGAGCGGAGACGGCGGTGGAAACGGTGTTGCAAGTGTTGGAGGCCGAAGCCGTCCCGCCCCGGTTGCTGAACCGCCGGGTGCCGCTGGAACTGGACGCCATTTGCATGAAGTGCCTGGAAAAGAATCCGGCCGATCGCTACGAATCCGCGCAATCGCTGGCGGAGGATCTGGATCGGTTTCTGAATGGCGTACCAGTCCTGGCCGTGGCGGATTCGGGCACGGGGACGAGATTGATGCGGCTGCTCAACCGGCAAACGCGGCACACGGAGGTGATGGCCCGATGGTGCCGCATCTGGCGCTGGCAGGCGGTGCAAGTGTTTTGCCTTTTTCTGGTGACCAACGTGTTGCTCTGGATGGATGTGCGCGCGGCCTGGCCGTACGCCGTGTGGTGGACTCTTGGCATCGGTTCGTTGCTGGCGGTAGTTTGGTTTTACCGGTTCCGGGCTGGCGGACCATTGACTCAGATTGAGCGGCAGTTGGGCCAGGTATGGTGCCTGGCGCTGGGGGGATTCGTGCTGACGGGCGTGCTCAACCATTTGCTGGGCCTTCCCTCGTTCACGCTTCTGCCGGTGGCGGTCCTGCAATGCGGCATCGCGTTCGGCTGCATGGCTGCCATTCTCGGGGGTGAATTCTACCTGCCCGCAGTCGTGCTGGCCGCACTGTCGCTGGTGCTGGTAAAGGTTCCCGCGTTCACGCCCATCCTGTTCGGAGCGACCTTCGCCATCTCATTGTTCGTGCCAGCCTGGCGGTATGAGCGGCGGCAGAGAGAAATTCCGTGACGCCCGGCAACGGGTGTTGGAAGAAGTTGCCGGGCTTCGATTACAAAGCGGCACCCTGATTGACGGTGACGGCGGAGCCTTCGGCAAGGAACGCCGAACTGGGCGGCCCGCTCAGGCTTTCGCGAAATTCCGCTCCATAAAGGGCACCCGCGTCGCACTGCAAAGTCGCTTCCGATGCCTGCCACACGCGCCATTGTGGATGTTCGACGCGATACTCGACCGCGCCGCCACCGCGTTGCGCCACGTAGCCCCAATAATGCTCGGTGATGAATTCCTCTTCCGAACCACTCTGCGGAATCGCTGGCTCACCCGCCGTGCGCACGGCGAGATGATTCCATTCACCGGCGTGACGCCATTCGTATTTTGCGGCGCCGTTTGGGCGGATCATTTTCCCGTTCAGATCGAGTTCATGGCGCATTGGCATCGCGGCGTAGCGCTCGCCGTAGCAAAGCCGCGCGACGGTGGCGATGGCCCAGCGCGGCACAATTTCCTTCGCGAACACAACGCCGCGCCGCCAGCCATCCTCGCCTTTGCGCCGCACGTAGAAGCGCAAGTTCACTTCCTCGAAGTGGCGATGAAATGGAATCGGCACGCCGAGCAATTTTGTGTTCAGGAACAGGAACCCAACCATGCTGACGAATGTTTTCCCGTTCCATGAATCCAGTTCCGTGCCGCGCGGCACTCGTGAGCGGAGCGCCGCCGGATCGATCTCGTAGTTCAACATTGCCAGGTGCCGCCAATCCGCGGTCAGGAAGCGTGACGTTTTTTTTGCAACGCTCATGTGAGGAACCGGCTGCGAAGTTCAGGAGAGGGAAGCAGACACATGGAAGTCTTTCCGAACCAACGATAACGATTCCTGGCCACCAGATCGTAAATCCAGTCGCGCAGGGTCTGATGGCCGAACCGTTTAGCCTCCTCCGCCCACGGCGTGGCGGGCAGGCCCAGCATCTGGCGCACGAGCGTGTCGTAGTTGGCGATGTGTTCCAGCCGATCCCAGTCGGCATCCAGGCCCAGGCGCACGACGCCCAGGACGAGGATTTGCCAGAGGTCCAGGCCGGTGCGGCCGGTGGCTTTTTTGCCGGCGAGGATTTTGGCTTCGAGCAGGGCGAAAATCTCCGCCTTGAGGGTGGGATGCATCCAGACCCATTGCAGGCCGGCGAGGAGCGGCGGCAGTTCGTCGCGGCTCTGGAGCGGCAGACGAATCTTTTCGATGGGGGTGATCTGGAACTCGGGCTGGGCTTGGAAGTGGTGGCGCATGGCGGCGAATGTTGCGGGTTCAGACTGCGAACCCCCCGTGAACCTTCAAACAGCCCGCGAACATTCGCGCCGCAACGACCACACCCATCTTAATGCCGCCGCGCTCATTTGCGTTCCCGGCTAGGCACTACATCCTTTCCCAGCCGACCAATGTGCTCGCGCGGGCGGGTTCGAATGCGACCTTCTCCGTGACTGCGGAAGGAGCGGCGGTGCTCTTTTACCAATGGAAACTCAACGGTTTGAACATTCCCAACGCAACGAACGCGGTGCTGCAGGTCACGAATGTCCAAGCGGCGCAGTTTGGCAGTTACACAGTGCTGATCACGAACGGTTATGGCGCGGTCCTGAGCAGTGCCGCGCTGTTGGAACTCCTGCAACCGCCCGTCATCACTCAGCAACTACTGCCCTTGACGGTCATCGCGGGGGAAAATGCCACCTTTACGGTCACGGTTACCAACAACGCCACGCTGCCCATCACATACCGATGGACCAGGCAAGGGTCCCCCTTCGCAACCAACGTGCTGAACAGCCGGACGTGTTCAATGACCTTGTTCCATGTGCGCACGAACGCCAGTGGGTTTACGAACGGGCCGGGGACCTTCCGCGTGGTCTGCGTGAACGCCGCTGGCCAGGCTCAAAGCAGCAGTGTCGCCCTCACGGTCCTTCCCGCGGTCGCGCCGTCAGTCACCACGTTGCCCGCCACAAACGTGACTGCCGCGACCGCGACGCTCGCCGGTTCCGTGAACCCAAACAGCGCAACCACCTGGGCGCGATTCGACTACGGGACAAACGCCGGCTACGGCAGCAGCACGCCCGCTGTGAACATCGGGAATGGCACCAATTCGGTGGCGTTCGGCACCGCCGTGTCCGGCCTGTTGCCCGGCACCGCGTACCACTTCCGTATCGTCGCTGGCAACAATGGGGGAACGAACTTCGGTGGCGACCAAACTTTCACAACCTCAGCCACCCCGCTGTCCCTCACGCTTGCGGCTCCCTCGAAACAGGGCGCACAGTTCTGGGTTTCAATCGCCACGGTCATCGGAGCAACCTACCATCTGGAATGCATAACCATCTTGGGTGCCTCGAACTGGACTACGGTCGCCAGCGTGTCTGGTGATGGTCTGATCCAGAGCCTGGCCGATCTCTCCGCAACCAATGCACAAAGTTTCTATCGCGTCCGTGTGGAATGATCTCGGCGTGGCGCGTTTCAATCCCACGCCTGCGGATGACTTAATGCGCCGCCTTGCCTGAAACCGCCGCCGCGTGCTCGCTGAAGGATTTGCCACGGCCCGTAGGTGTGATGCAGGAGTCGATGATGCCGCGCTGGAACTCGTCCCACATGGGCGACATGTTGCGGAGCTTGTCCACGATCTTGCCGAACGTCTCGACGACGTAATCCATGTCTTCCTCGGTGTTGTCTTGGCCGAGCGAGATGATGATGTTGCCCTGGGCCAGCGCGTGATCGAGGCCGATGGCGGCGAGGACATGGGAAATTTTCAGCGACTTGCTCACGCAGCTTGAACCGCTCGCCACCGCGATGCCATTCATGTCGCAGAGCAGCAACTGGCCTTCGCCCTCGATGAACTCGGTGCTGATGTTCAGGTTCGTGGAAACACGCTTTGGCCCCGGCTCCGGGCCGTTGAACTTGATGTAGCTGATCTTGGACTTCAGACTTTCGTAGAGTCGCTTCTGCAACTTCGCGGTGTGCGCGATGCGGTTCGCCATTTCGCGCAACGCAATTTCCGCCGCGAGTCCGCCGCCGACGATGGCTGGCACGTTCTCCGTGCCCGCGCGCCGCCCGCCTTCCTGCACGCCCCCGTGAATGATGCTCACGAGCCGCGCCTTGCGATTGCGGTAGAGCACGCCCACGCCCTTCGGCCCGTAGAAACGATGCGGCGAAAACGACAACAGGTTCACACCCATCGCCTGCACATCAATCGGCAGCCAGCCCGCGCTCGCCTCGGCATCCACGTAGAACGCGATGCCGCGCTCACCCGCGATTTTTCCGATCTCGCGAATCGGCGCGATGGTGCCGATGTCGTGGTTCACATGATGCACCGCGATGAGCGTGGTCTTGTCGGTGATCGCGGCGCGCACGTCTTCGGGATTGATGACGCCTTCCTTGTCCACCTTCACGCGCGTGCAGGTGAAGCCCTGCTTCTCCAGAAATTCAATCGAGTTGATCACCGCCGGATGCTCCGTCTCGCACACGACGAGATGCGTGCCCTTGCGCTGGTTCGCGTAAGCCACGCCCTTGATGGCGAGGTTCGACGACTCCGTGCCGTCCGAGGTGAAGATGATGTCGTCCGGCGACTCGGCATTGATGAGCGCGGCGTATTGCGAGCGCGCCTTGGCCAGCGCATCGCGCACGCGCAGCCCGTGCTGGTGCAGCGAGGACGGATTGCCGAACGCCTCGGTGAAGAACGGCTTCATGGCGTCGAACACTTCCGGCAGAACCGGCGTGCTCGCCTGATGGTCGAGATAAACTTGGCGCATAAAATTAAAACGGTTGCGAACTCAGTCCAGAAGTTCTGGACCCAAATCCCGCGAGCCGTGAATGACGCGGTGAATCATCACGCGCGCCGGCTCGACGGAATAGAGAATCAAATATCTGCGAAACCCGCGCACTTGCCACGAGCGCACATCCGGCATTTCCGCATCGGCCCGCAGCCGGCCAATTTCCGGGTTCTCGCCAATAAAATCGAAAGTGGCGTACACAGCTTCAAGAAAATCCTCAGCGGCTTTCGGATTGCGCTTCCGCAAGAATCGAGCGGCATCCTGCAAGTCGCAAAAGATGAGCGGACTTCGATCCCACGGCAGCTTCATTCGTCGAGGCTCGCCAAGATTTTGCGAATCTCATCCTTCGGATTCACACGCTCGTATTCGCCGCGCCTCGCTTCGGCCACTTTCGCCTTCACCTCGTCGAGGTCGAGGCCGTCATCAGTGAACCGGCGCTGGCTGGCACAAATCTCCTGGGTCCATGCGGCAATCTCCCGCTTCTCGGTGTCCGCCAAGTGGCTGATGGCTTCTTTGATTTCAGCAACGGTGCTCATGTCAGGAGTGTAACGAACCGACCCCGCTTATCCAGCGGTCATTCCTCGCCTCCGGCAGAACCAGCGTGCTCGCCTGATGGTCGAGATAAACTTGGCGCATAAAAACTTTTCAAGTTCCGTATTTTAAGTTTCGAGTTGAGCCGGTCAGGCCGCAATCCGTGTCCGTTGACCGAGCCGCAGCCTGAAAGGCTGCCAGAAATTAGCCGGGGGGTTGAGCGCACCGACACCCCCAGAACCGGATTTCCAAATCTGATTGCACCCCGGCGGGGTGCCAGAAGCGCGGCTCGTGCCTAAGTTTCATCGTGAGCTTCTGCGACCCCTCCGGGGTCGTGTTCCATTCTGGCATCGCACCGGGGGTGTCGTCGCTGCGCTCCTCAACCCCCGGCTAATTTCTGGCAGCCCTCCGGGCTGTAACAACAGCCAACCGACTGTCGGATTTCAGCGTCCGAGTTCATCGTGCCACTGCGTTCGTCCTCGCGGTGACATGTGCCGCTGGCGACCCGGTTTTCTCAGTCATCACCAGATCAAAATTGTCCAGCAGCGCGGCGAGCGCCTGCCGGATGGTGACATTGCGCCAGGACAACGAAACCATGCCCCGCTGATCAAGAGCGGTGGCGAGCTTGGGATCGAAGGTGATGTCCAGTTTCGCTTCCGTGCCCAAGTGCTTGATGGCCACGGTGAGCGGAAGAAAATCCAGGACGATTCTGGGCATCACGGCTCCGCCAGTCTCCGTGACCGTGTTGCCCTTGTCCGGCTTCATGAGTGTGTTGGTCGCGGCGATACGGACAATCGAGCTTGCCCCGTTAGTGATGATGGCGAGTCCGTGCTGGCCGAGCAGTTCATTCAGCGCGTGCCGAGCGGTCACATTCGTCCAGCGTGCCGTCACCGTCGGCTGGCGAAGCGACTGGCCCGGCTCAAACCCGGAGCCGGGCACCCGCGGATCGCGGATGTAATTCAACTCTGCCTGGTCGGCGAGATTGCCGATGGCGCTCGCCAGCGGCACGTCCGTGATGGTGATGGTGGGAACCTTCTCAGGCCCGGCCGCGGTGATGCTCACGGACAGGAGCAGTGACAGCGTGAAGGCTGTGACGAATCGTTCGATGTCTCCTTTCATTATACGTTCTTCCCAAGCTCAACCGTTCTGGCCGTCACGCAGCACCATCGGCTCCCCAACCGGACGCCGCCACGCCGCTTCGTGCTCCGGCCAGTCGTGCAGCGTTGCCGGATCGAAGTCCGCGCCGTTGGGCCAGACGAGCGTATGCACTTCGGGATCGAGCTGCACTTTGGAAAAAAAATCTGGATTGAGCAGCGGCTCGTAGAGTTCGCCCCACAGAATCGGTTTGAAATCGATCACCCGGCTTAGTCCGTCCTCGAACTCAACGTGGAGTTGGTGAGGGCCAGTTTGCTGGAAACCACGGACTTTATGAATCGGATGGTTCATGTTCATTGCAGCGGAGCGATGCGAACCGCAGGCCGCCGTTCGATCAGACGATTCCAATCCGCCAGCAGTTCGTCTCGATGAAGTTCCGCCCACGCTTCGACCAACCGGCTTTGTCTTTGAGGCAGGGAACCGGCCAGCAGCGACACGCCTTCAATCGCGAACACTCCGACATGCTCGCCGTAGTAAGCATGGAAGTGCGGCGTGTGATGACGCTCTGACGGTTCGACAAACATGCGAATGATGATTCCGTAGAATCGCGACAACTCAGGCATTCGAGCGCGATTGTCGCACCGGAACGACTTGGCTCAAGCCGGAACTGCCTCGGCCCGCTTCGCCAGCTCCGGATGCTTCTTCATGTAATCTTCCAACGCCGCTTTGAGCGCCTCTTCCGCGAGCACGGAACAGTGAATCTTCACCGGCGGCAGGCCGCCGAGCGCATCCACGACTTCCTGGTTCGAGAAGTTCATCACCTCGTCGATGGTGCGGCCCTTGATCAGTTCCGTCGCCATGCTGGAACTGGCGATGGCCGAGCCGCAGCCGAAGGTCTTGAAGCGCGCGTCCTCGATTTTGCCGTCCTTGATCTTGAGGCTGATCTTCATGATGTCGCCGCAGGCCGCCGCGCCGACTTCGCCCACGCCGTCGGCGTCCTTAATGTCGCCCATGTTGCGCGGGTTCATGAAGTGATCCATGACCGTCTGGTTGTAGAGTGTGTAAGTTTCGCTCATAAAGTTTCTTTCAGTTTTTCAGTTCAAGTTTCAATCCGCCCCGCGCGCCGCTGCGGCGATGCGAATCGCCGACCGGCACATGGGTTTTCATCAAATCCGCCAAAGTCGTGCGCGAGAAAACATCCTTCACCTGATCCTGGGCCTGCTCGAACAAACCGCAGAGCGCGCAGCCGCCGTGGTGCTCGCACTTCGGCTCATCCGGATCGAGGCAGCGCTGGAAGGCGATCTTGCCCTCGATGGCTTCGATCACATCGAGCACGGTGATTTGCTTTGCTGGCTTGAGCAGCGTGAATCCGCCCCCGCTGCCGCGGTTGGACTTCACCAGGCCCGCCTTCACCAACGACTGGAAAATTTTCGCCGCAAAACTCTTCGGGATGTGCTCCTCGCGGCTGACCTCATCAATCATCACCACTGAGCCAGCAGGGCGCCTCGCCAGGCACATCAGGCCCAGCACGGCGTACTCTCCTGCGCGTGTGATTTGCATCGTTCGTTTGAACCGGACGGGTTTTGTCCGATTCACGAGGCCAATCTAAGAATGGGTCTTGGTGGTGTCAACGTGGGATTCGGAAATGGCCCGGAGCGCGGACATTCCTG
>JAYVQC010000179.1:0-57344 GCA_043757045.1 Akkermansia sp.
CTGAAAGCCGCTTGGGAAAAAAGCGACCTTTGGCCCAGATTAGCGGAACAGTCTTCAAGTGTTGGAAAGTGGAGTGGGAAGTTTGCGGACATATCCAACTTTTGCCCCGAAGTGGCTTTCCTTCGGTTTGGATATTTCGCGAGGTATCTCGCTCGCTACGCAGATGAGTTAGACAAAGTTCAGGCTCACCAACGCCTTCATGCAGAAGATGTTCCAACAGACGACCTGCGATGGACTTGGGGTTCAGCGGAACCGAGCCACTACACCGAATGCCCTCTGTATTCGATGTTGGCGTATCGGAACGGTGATCCCGCGAATTTTATTGTGTCTTCCACAGTTCCAGGATCGTTTGATGTCTTCGTCTCTCACGCGAGCGAAGACAAAGAGGATTTTGCCAAACCGCTCGCCAACGCATTAAAAGAAAAGGGACTCAGGGTCTGGTTTGATGAGTTTGAAATCACCTTTGGCAGCAGTTTGCACCGCTCGATTGACAAGGGTTTGGCGCAATCCCGTTTCGGCATCGTGGTTCTCTCCCCCAACTTTTTTTTGAAGCCTTGGCCTCAGCAAGAGCTTGATGGTTTAACCGCTTTGGAGATCAGCGGTCGGAACCGGATTATTCCGGTGCGACATAACTTTACTCACGAACAGCTCTTAGCAAAAAGTCCCATGCTGGCCGCCAAGTACGCGGCAGATTCCGCCAAAGATTCGGTCGAGGAAATAGCCTCAAAAATCCTCGCCGTTGTCAGATCGGTCGAGGAAAAGTAGCGGCAATTAAGCGATGGCAACCCCGGGACACATCTACATCTTGCTGAATGCCGCGATGCCGAAGTTGCTCAAGATCGGCAAAACCACGAAATCGCCTGAAGCACGAGCTGCCGAGCTTTCGTCGGCCACAGGACTGCCAACAGCCTTTGTTGTAGCATTTGACGTATTCGTTGCCGATTGCGACGAAGGAGAGGTTCGCGCACATGCTCAACTTCAAACTTATCGAGTCGCAGGTGGTCGAGAGTTTTTTGCTGCGCCGCTGAAATCCGCAATTGCAGTTCTGTCCAAGATTGCTGAGGAAATTCCATACGTTGAGAAGGTCGAGCCGCAAATAAGCAAGGCGGAAGAGCAACGACTAAAGGTTCAGGAAGATTTTACAGCAATCCAAAATGCCGCGTTCAAAGGAGACCCCAAATCGCAGCGCCTAGTTTCTTCAGCGTATGAAGCGGGCGCGGGGATCTCACGAGATCTTTCCAAGGCACGAGCATGGCTTGAAGTCGCTGCTGCAAGTGGACACTGCGGAGCGCAGATCGAAATTGCTGAACAACACGAAACCGCAGGCAACATCATTGAATCCCTCGCGTTTTATACGCTCGCATGTCGCGGTGGCCTGACCTCTGCAATTGAAGCTCGAAAAAGACTTTCGCTAAAAATTACTCGTGAAGAAGTGGAAAAGGTTCGTCGGCGAGTTTCAGAAATTCTCGCTCAAAAAGACCGGCTTTTAGCAAACCTCAAAACTCACCCCGGTAAATTCTAATCACTCATGCAAGACCTCATCGCCAAAGCTGCGACGCTGCTCGAAGCGTTGCCGTACATTCAGCGGTTTAGCGGCGAGACGTTCGTCGTGAAGTATGGCGGCTCGTTCATGGACTCGACGGAGCCGGCGGTGCGCGCGGGCGTGGCGCGGGACATCGTGTTTCTCGAAGCGGTGGAAATAAATCCCGTGGTCGTGCATGGCGGCGGCAAGGCCATCACGCGCGCGATGGAGAAGGCGGGCTTGGCGGCGAATTTCATCCAAGGTCAGCGCGTGACAGATGCAGCTACGGTGCAGGTCGTGGATCAAGTGCTCTCGCGCGAGATCAATCCCGAGGAGGTGGCGGCGATCAATTCACTCGGCGGAAAGGCGAAGGGTTTTGCCGGCACGGAAATTTTCACCTGCCGCAAGCTGCTGCTCGACGACAAGGAAAAGCCCGGCGCGAAGATTGACGTGGGCTTCGTCGGCGAGGTCATCGCGGTGAACACTGGGCCGCTGCTGGAGTGCATCGCGCAAGGCATCGTGCCGGTCATCAGCCCTACGGCGCGTGATGCGAGCGGACAGATTTACAACTGCAACGCCGACGTGGCGGCGGCGCAGGCGGCCATCGCGCTGAAGGCCAAGCGCCTCGTCTTCATGAGCGATGTGCCGGGCCTGATGCGCGACCCAAAGGACGCGGGCACGCTCTTCACGCAAGTCACCACCGGCCAGATCGAGGAATTGAAGCGCAGCGGCGTGATCGACAAAGGGATGATTCCGAAGATGGACAGCGCGGTGGCGGCGATTCGTTCCGGCGTGGACAAAGTGTCGCTCGTGGACGGCCGCGTGCCGCATTCGGTGCTGATGGAAATTTTCACCGACGCCGGCGTGGGGACGGAACTGGTGCGGTAGTGGGACAGGCGCCCCCGCCTGTCATAGTCCACCGGGCGCCCCCGCCCGGTGTTCTGCAAGCGGTGGCGCTTGCCGGACTAGGCCAGCCGAGGGCGGCTGGCCCACTACGAAGCGCGTGGCGATAAAGCGTCGCCGCGTTTCTTGAGTTGCGCGGCGCGCATGGCTTCCTCACGATGCGCGCATGTTAGCCCGGGTTTTTTCCGCAGCGGTCCAGGGTATTGAAGCCTATCCCATCGAGGTTGAAGTCAATGCTGGCTGGGGCGAAACCATCATCGTCATCGTGGGTCTGCCGGACGCGGCGGTGAAAGAATCGCGCGACCGCGTGACCACCGCCCTCGGCAACTCCGGTTTCAAATTCCCGATGGGCCGCACCACCATCAATCTCGCGCCCGCCGACGTGAAGAAGGAAGGGCCGAGCTTTGACCTGCCCATCGCCATCGGGATGCTCGCGGCCAGCGAACAGATCGAAACGGATCAACTCGACAACTTCATCATCGTGGGCGAACTCGCGCTGACCGGCGCGGTGCGGTCGGTAAAGGGCGTGCTCTCAGTCGCGATTCGCGCGAAGGCAGAAGGGAAGTTGGGCGTGCTCGTGCCCGCCGAGAACGCCGCCGAGGCCGCCGTGGTCGAAGGGCTGCGGGTCATCCCGATTCAGAATTTGCGCGAGGCCACGGACTTCCTCGAAGGCCAGATCAAGATCGCTCCGACGCAGGTTGATCTGGTGAACATTTTCAAAAATCACGCGGACGAGGAACTCGACTTCGCCGACGTGAAGGGCCAGGAGTCCGTGAAACGCGCGCTCGAAATCGCGGCGGCGGGCGGTCACAACGTGCTCCTCATCGGCCCGCCCGGCACCGGCAAGTCCATGCTGGCCAAACGGCTGCCGAGCATCCTGCCGCCGCTCACGCTCGCCGAGGCGCTGGAGACGACGAAGATTCACAGCATCGTGGGCCTGCTCGCGGCGGGACAGGCGCTCGTGACGCAACGTCCCTTCCGCTCGCCGCACCACACCGCGAGCGACGCCGGTTTGCTGGGCGGAAATATCAATCCCACGCCCGGAGAAATTTCCCTCGCGCACCACGGCGTGCTGTTCCTCGATGAATTGCCCGAGTTCAAACGCAGCGTGCTGGAGACGATGCGCCAGCCGTTGGAGGAGGGCCGCGTGACCATCTCGCGCGCGGCGGGCACGATGACTTTCCCCGCGCAGTTCATGCTCATCGCCGCGATGAACCCGACGCCCGATGGCAAGATGCCGCACGAGTCGCGCAGTTCGCCGCGCGAGATTCAGAATTATCTCGGACGCATCTCCGGCCCGTTGCTCGACCGCATTGACCTGCACGTCGAGGTGCCGCAGGTGAAGTTCCGTGACATGACCGGCGAGCGCACCGGCGAATCTTCGGCGCAAATTCGTGAGCGCGTGATCGCTGCTCGCGAGCGGCAGCAGCAGCGCTATGCCGGCACGCGCGTCACCTGCAACGCACGCATGGGCACGCGCGAGTTGAAAAATTTCTGCGCCCTCGACGCCACCGCGAACGACCTCCTGAAGTTCGCCATGAGCGACCTGAACCTGAGCGCCCGCGCCTACGACCGCATCCTGAAAGTGGCGCGCACGATGGCCGACCTCTCCGGCCACGAAAGCATCCAGAACGACCACGTCTCGGAAGCCATCCAGTACCGCTCACTGGATCGGCAGTTGTGGACCTGAGATGATCAATCCCTGAAAGCCGTGCCGAAGAAAGAAGCCCAAGCCCGCATTCGCATCAACCGCCTGCTCGAACAGGCGGACTGGCGTTTCTTTCCCGAGGGCGGCAAGCCGGACAACATCATCTGCGAGCACCGGACGACGAAGAAAGTTTATCAGCCCGCGTTCGATCTCGGTTCGGATTTCGACAAGGCTCCGGATGGATTCATTGATTATCTGCTGCTAAATCTGGAGCGAAAGCCGGTGGCGGTCGTGGAGGCGAAACGCGAGAGCATCAATCCGCTCGATGGAAAAGAGCAGGCCCGCGCCTACGCGCTGAGCATGGGCGTCCACCATGTGTTCCTCTCGAACGGGCTGGTTCACTACTACTGGGATCTCCGCCACGGCAATCCCACACGCATCTCGCATCTGCTCTCGCTCGATCAACTGGGTGAGGCAACGAAGTGGAATCCTGACCCGGCACTCCTGATCGGCACGAAGGTGGATGAGAATTACATCGCCGTTTCGCAAGACGCGGCCTGGCTGACCTACACGGCGGAACAGAAGAAGACCGCGATGGTCAACCAGAAGATCAAGTTGCTGCGTGATTATCAGGTGGACGCCGCAGGTGCTTTGCAAAAAGCCTATGCGAAGGGGTTGCGCCGGTTCCTCTTTGAAATGGCGACCGGCACCGGCAAAACGCTGTTGAGCGCCGCCGTCACCAAGCTGTTCATCCGCTCCAACAACGCGAACCGCGTGCTGTTCCTCGTGGACCGTCTGGAATTGGAGCATCAGGCGTGGAAGAACTTCATCGCGTATCTGGCGAAGGATGCGATCTCCACCGTGATCTACAAAGAGAAGCGGGATGAGTGGATGAAGGCGGACGTGGTCATCACCACCATTCAAAGCCTGTCGGCGCGCAATCGTTACCTCGACGAATTTTCGCCCAACGATTTCCAACTCATCATCTCCGACGAAGCCCACCGCACCATCAGCGGGAACAACCGGGTCATCTTCGAATACTTCATCGGCGCGAAGCTGGGACTCACGGCCACGCCCAAGGATTACCTCAAGGGAATTGATTCGGACAAAATGCGCGAGGATGACCCGCGCGAACTGGAGCGCCGGCTCCTGCTGGACAGCTACCGCACGTTTGGCTGCGAGGACGGCCGCCCCACTTTCCGTTTCAGCCTCGTGGACGCGGTGAATCATCGTCCACCGTATCTGGTCAACCCGAAGGCGATTGATTGCCGGACGGACATCACCACCGAACTGCTTTCAGAAAAGGGCTGGTCGGTGAAGCTGGAGAAGGACGAGGGCGAGGATGAGGAAGCCACGTTCTACAAGCGCGACTTTGAGCGGAAATTTTTCTCGCCGGAGACGAATGCCACCTTCGTTCGCACGTTCTTGCAGAACGCCAAACGTGACCCCATCACGGGCGAAATTGGCAAGACCATCATCTTCGCTGTCTCGCGCTCCCACGCGCGGAAGCTGGCGGAATTGCTTAACACGGAAATCGAGAAGCTCCACCCCGGCCAATACCATTCGGACTTCGCGCTGCAAATCACCTCGAACATCCCGGACGCGCAGGCGATGACGATTCAGTTCGCCAACAACAACCTGAACGGCTGGACGAAGTTCGACGCGGCGAAGATCGACTACCCCAGTTCGCGCACTCGGGTCTGCGTGACGGTCGGCATGATGACCACGGGTTACGACTGCGAGGATTTGCTCAACGTGGTGCTGGCCCGGCCCATCTTCTCGCCCACGGATTTCATCCAGATCAAAGGCCGCGGCACCCGGCTGAACACGTTCAAATACAAGAACGGCGCGGACGTGGCCGAAGTCGCGAAAGACAATTTCTTCCTCTTCGATTTCTTCGCCAACTGCCAGTTCTTCGAGAAGGAGTTTGATTACGACCGCAGGATCGAGATTCCGAAAGAAGGCGGCGACGGACCCGGCGGTGGTGGTGGCATCAAGACTGACCTGACCTGGACCGGGCCGGATGAGCTGCATGAAAAGCACGAAGAACAGATCGGCCTGCAAGGGATGCGCGCGGATCGTGAGGCGTTCTCCAAGAGCTTCGAGCACCGGACGCGTGAGGAAGTCGGCAAACATCCCGAATTGACCGAGGCCATCGAGGCCGGCGACTGGCACCGGGTCGAGGCGTTCGTGCGCGATCACCTTTTCAACCAGCCGCAGGAGTTCTGGAACATCGAGAAGCTGCGCCAGGTGTATGAGGCGGATCGCCGCCTGTCGTTGCGGGAGATTTTGCAGAAGGTGTTCGGCAAGATTGACCGCTTCCCCAACCGGCAGGAACTGGCCGAGGAGGATTTTGAGCGGTTCCTCTCCATCGAAGGCGTGGACGGCTCCAAGGTTCACGAGCTGCAAACGCTCTTCACCGCGTATCTGCTGTATCCCGACATTCGCGCCATCGTCGATGCCGGTGAGTTCAGCCGCTTGAGCACGGATGCCCGGCTGAATTTGAAGGAACTGAAAAACCTGGGTGAACCGCAGCGCAAGCTGGCGCTCAATTACATCAAGGACACCATCGTGATTAACCGGTATCTCGCGGAATGAAAGCGAACCGCACGCCATCGTTTCCAGCCCCATCGGGGCGCAATCCGATAGCCCAGGGCAAAGCCCTGGGTTGCGGTTCCGTTTGGGTTCAAGCCCTGAAAGGGCGACACCACGCCATCCTCCCAATGACCGTTGTTCCGCCCTTTCAGGGCTTGCTCTCCGGTTGCCATTTTTCCCAGGGCTTTGCCCTGGGCTTTCGACTGACCGGCCTTTCAGGCCTCCGCTGACCCATGCTGACCAAAGAAACCAAAGCCCGCATTGACCGCGCCCGCGACATCCTCGTCGGGCAGTTGCCGCTCCCGTCCGATCAGGTGGAACTCATCACCATCGCCCTGATCTACAAGTTCATGGACGACATTGATGAGGAGTCGCGCTCGCTCGGCGGCAAGCCGACTTTCTTCGTGGGCGAGTTGCGCGACCTGAACTGGCGCAGCCTCATCGCCAATACCCTGAGCGCCGGGGAGCGGGTCACGCGCTTCATCCAGGGCATCGAGGCGGTCAGCACGGCGAAGCACATCCCGGAACTGTTCAAGAGCATCTTCAAAAACACGTTCCTGAAGTTTCGCGACGGGCGCATCCTCAAGCTGTTCCTCGACGAGATCAACGGGTTCGCCTACGACCATTCGGAGGAACTGGGCAACGCCTTTGAATACCTGCTCGATACGATGGGCGCACAGGGCGACAACGGCCAGTTCCGCACCCCGCGCAACATCATTGATTTCATCGTCGATGTGGTGGACCCGCAGAAGGAGGACACCATTCTTGATCCCGCGTGCGGCACGGCCGGGTTTCTCATCTCGGCCTACAAGCACATCCTGGAGGCGAACACGAGTCCGGTGCTGCCGGGGGAAGGGAGCGCGGCTGTGTCCGAAGGACCAGCCGCAGCATGTGGAAAAGGTCAAACCGCTGCGGCTGGGTCTGCGACCACAGCCGCGCTCCGTCGCCTCGGCGATCTGCTCACCGGCGCGCAGCGCAAAAGGCTGACCGAGAACATCATCGGCTACGACATCACGCCGCTCATGTCCCGGCTCTCGCGGGTCAACATGTATCTGCACCACTTCGCGAATCCCGTGGTGCATGACTACGACACCCTGACCAACGACCAGCGCTGGGACGAGAAATACGACTGCATCCTGGCCAACCCGCCTTTCATGTCGCCCAACGGCGGCGTGAGCACGCACAGCCGGTTTCGCATCGCGGCCAAACGCACCGAGGTGCTCTTTGCCGATTACATCCTCGAACACCTCATGCCGGGCGGGAAGGCCGGGTTCGTGGTGCCCGAGGGCATCATCTTCCAGAACAACGACGACTACGTGGCGCTGCGGAAATGGCTGATCAACGAGGCCGGCCTGTGGGCGGTGGTGTCGCTGCCCGCGCAGATTTTCCAGCCCTACTCGGGCGTGAAGACCTCGGTGCTGCTCATTGATCGCGCGCTGGCCCGCAGGCGCAACGACGTGCTGCTGGTGAAGGTGGAGAACGACGGCTTCTCGCTGAACACCAACCGCAATCCGATTCCAGAAAATGATCTGCCCGCCGCGCTCAAGCTGCTCACCACGGCGCGGCGCGCGGATTACGTGGCGCAACTCGCGGCCTTGAACTCGCCGCTGCAACACCAGCTCGTGCCGCGCGAGGATTTCGCGAAGCTGGACGCCTACAAGGCCGGCACCGCCGCGTTCGATTTCTGCCGCAAGTTCCGCACGCGGGCCGACAAGGCGGAGAAGACGCTGGCCGAAGCGCGGGCGCAGAAGAACGCCGAGGACGCCGCGAAAGCGGAGAAGTCGCTGGCCGCCATCCGTAAAGAATTTTCCACCGTCACGGGACTGGGCGCGCTGCCGGACACGCTGGCGGAATTGAAGACGCGGTTTGAGACCATGCTCAAGGAACCGGCCATCGCCTACGGCGCAGATGCGAAGGCGGAGACGGCGCTCACGGTGGCGCTCAAGGAGCATCTGGACAATCAGCGGGATTACAGCCTCACACTTGATCGTCAGGAAAGCCTGACGACCGTTGCAATGCTTCACGCCTTGGTGGAACTCGGGGAGATTTGTGAAATGTATCAACCTCAAACAATTTCCGGGCGCGACATGATTGCGGATGGCCCTTACCCGGTCTTTGGCGCGAACGGTTTGATCGGTCGCTACGACAAATACAACCATGAGAAACCCGAAGTGTTGATGACATGTCGTGGTGCGACATGCGGCACAATCAATGTTTCGGAACCACGCTCTTGGATAACGGGAAATTCAATGGTCATCACTCCGAAGGATGATCGCATCGACAAAGCATTTTTGCGTTGGGTTCTAGAACTGCACCCGAACAAAGCGCCGGTGATTACCGGATCGGCACAGCCTCAGATTACTCGTACGAGTTTGACTTCGCTCCGCATTCCCCTGCCGCCGCTGGACGAGCAGCGGGCGATGGTGGCGGAACTGGAAAGCTACCAGCGCGTGGTGGACGGCTGCACCGCTCTGCTCGCAAGCCACTGCATCCGATTTCTACCTGATCCAGATTGGCCGACTGAGGCGCTCGGTTCGATTGCCGAGTTGAAGAACGGCATCAGTTACCTGGCAGAAAACAGGGGCCGAGGAATGAAAGTGGTGAGCGTGGCCGACTTTGCTGACAATCTGATCACGCCAATCGACGGGCTGGACGAAATCAATCCGACCGGCGTGGTGAGAAATTCCGATCTGCTCCACGACGGCGACATCCTTTTCGTTCGCTCCAACGGCAACAAGAAACTGGTCGGTCGCTCGATGCTGGTGCAACCCGGAAAAGAGCGCGTGACGCACTCCGCGTTCACCATCCGTCTCCGTTTCACGGAGCCGAATATCGTTCCGATGTTCTACGCCCTGCTATTCAAGCATCCTGACTATCGCGAACAGTTGACCGGACGCGGTGCCAACATTTCCAATCTTTCCCAGGATTTGCTTTCGAGTCTGGTGGTGCCGATTCCACCGGTGGAAGTGCAGCAGGCAATCGTCGCCGACCTGCAACGCGAACAAGCCACGCTGGCCGGCGTCCGGGAACTGAAAGCCAAGTTCGAGGCCCGCATCACCGCGCGCCTCGCCGCCGTGTGGGGCACCGCGCCCGCCCTCGAATCAAATCCGGCCCCGGCAGAAGCCGCCGCCGAACCCGCACTCCTCACCTAAACCTTCCAAGGAGAACTCTGAAATGCCTTTCCGCTTTCCTTCCCATCGGCTGCACGAAATCGTCAAGGCGCGGAAAGTGGCCGGTGCGGGACAACGGGCCGAGTTCGAGAGCGAAGGTTCCAAAGGCAAGAAACTGTCGCTGACGCTGGAGTTGCCCGAGGGGCAGATGATGAGCCTGCGCTTCCTGGTGGCCTGCCACGACGCGAGCCAGCCGGAGAGTTACACGGCGGCGCTGGTGCTGGAAGGCGAGCGCGTCCGGGGCATTGATCATTCCAAGATCCGGCGGCTCAAACGCTACAAGGAGCACATTCCCAAGGGCTGGCACGAGAACGTGATTGACCCGAACCGGGCGACGGACGATGACGACCGAAACCGGCATGTGCCGTTGCAGGATTTTGCACCCACGGACTTGAAACACTTTCTCCACCTCGTGGCGAAGAAGTGGCATATTGAACTCGAAATGGAGAGCTTGTTACTGTGAAAACCATCAACACCATTCACACCCTGGCCACGGAGTGCCGCGCGGCCCTGAATTGCTTTTGGGGCGAGCAGTTGGCGGTGGAATCGACGCGCACAGGCGTGAGCATCGCCCTGCCACTGATGTATCCGGATGGCTTGCAGGTGGTGCTCGCGGTGCAGCCGGTCTCCGCGACCCGGGCCGTGGTCTCCGACGAAGGCCGGACGCTGGGGCAATTCTTCAACGCGGGCTTCAACGTGGACGCGAGGGCGAAGCAGTCGCACACGTTGTTGCAGGAGCGGATCCGGGCCTTTGAACTGAGCAAGGATGGCTTCGAGTTGAAGAAGGAGATCCGGCTGCCGGCGGATGGCATCGACCTGCATCTGTTTGGCGAAGCGCTGGTGAGCATCTCGCATCTCATCTACCGGCACGAGCCGGAGAGTTTCGTCGAGAGCGCCGCCGACCGGACGGTGCGGCAGGTTTTCAAGGATCGAAAGGTGGTGCCGCTGGAGAACGTGGCGCTCGAAGGGCGGGTGGAGAAGAAGATCAAGGTGGACTACCTCGTCACCGGGAAGCACCGGCTGGCGATGGAAGTCATCAAGCGGCGCGGCTCCGATCTCGGCTACATCGAGCGCTGGGCGTGGCGCTGGACGGATTTGAAGAATCGGGACGGCACGCTCCTCAACGCGATGGTGTACGACCCGGACGTGCAGGACTACGACCAGACGGCGCTGGAGATTGGTCGATCCGTGTGCGACGTGTTCTGCCCCTATTTCGAGACGGAACGGATTCACAAGTTGGTGCAGCGGGCGGTGAATAATTGAATCGCAGAAAACCATGAACACTCGGGAAGAAAAAGATTTCGCGCTGCGCCAAGTGGCAGCGATGGATCGTTTCCTTTCGTGGGCCGGAGCCGACCCGCTGATGGGACCGGGGCTGAGACAACGGCGCGAGGAATTTGAACGACTGGCGAAGGGGTTACCTGCGGCGGAGCGCGTGGCGGCGGTGGAGACAAAGCCGGAGAAGGTGGAACTGGCCGGGCAATTTCGCGGGGCCACGCTCGACACTTGGCGCTTCGACTTCCGAACGGACGCAGGGGCGAGCATTTCCGGTCGGCTGGCTGATGACGTGAGCGAAGAAACCGCAGCGGCCATGAACCAATTCACAAACCAGGAATGCGTGGGGAAATTCAACCGCATCCAGGTGATCGCGCGTGGTGGTCTGCCGAAAGTGCGATACGAACTGCTTTCCGTTTCGGCCTCCGCGTAGAGGGCCAAGCAATAGCGACGGTCAGGTTTAGAACGCTCCCTCCGATTTTGTTTCAAGTTTGCGCGCTGCCGCTGAGTTTTGTCTTCCCCCCTCGAAAACACCTTCGCCTGACCGGCGGCACGTTTCACCTTGCCGCGATTCGGCTTGCCCGCTATCCACGCACGCATGGAATCCCGGGAAGCATTTGTCGTTTTGAACATGGTCGAGCACGTCGGGCCGGTGCGCGTGCGGCAGTTGCTCCAGCATTTCGGTGACGCGGTTTCAATTGCTCTGAACTTTCGTGCGTCCTATCGTCCAGGCAGAAAGAGTTCCACGATGCCAAACCAAGAAAGCGACATGCAAAAGCTGGAGAACCAGTTCCCATCGGCCTCGGGTTCGGCCTTTGCCGCCGCCCGTGAGCAGGTGCTGGCCTCGGGGCAGAGCGTGCTGCAATCCGAGCACGGGGTGATTTACGAGGTCTTCCCCAATGGGACGCGCCGCCGCGTGAAGAACATTGAGCCGCCGACTCCGGTGGTGGCCGGGAGCAAGATTCAGATCGATTGAGCGCTGTCACCCCGCGATTGCGTATGTTCGCCGGGCCGAACGGCTCCGGCAAAAGCACGCTCAAGTCCGTGCTGCCGATCGAACTGCTGGGCGTTTATTTGAATCCCGACGAATTGGAGAAGGAAATACGCACGACGGGTTTTCTGGAGCCGGCTGCTTATCGCGTCACCACCACGGCGGAGGAGATTCTGGAACATTTCCGCACTTCGTCGTTTCTCCACAGTGCCGGTTTGTCGGGCGGGGCGGCGCAACTCCAGTTCACCGAGGGACGATTGCAGTTTGGCAGCGTGGAGGTGAACGCCTACTTCGCCTCGGTGGCCGCGGATTTCCTGCGGCAGCGACTGCTCGCCCGAAAAATCCCGTTCACTCTCGAGACGGTGATGTCGTCGCCGGACAAGGTGCGCCTGCTGGAACAAGCGCGGGGGTTGGGCTACCGGACCTATCTCTACTACATCGCCACGGACGATCCGGAGATCAACATCTCCCGCGTGCGAACGCGGGTGAGCCAGGGTGGCCACGACGTGCCGGAGGACAAAATTGTGAGCCGCTACCATCGCTCGTTGGATTTGCTGATGCCGGCGGTTCGCCAGACGCACCGCGCCTATGTTTTCGACAACTCCAGCCATGCTGAGAACCGGACGTGGCTGGCGGAGGTCACCAATGGCCGGACGCTGGAGTTGAAAACAGACCGCATACCCGCCTGGTTTAAGCGGGCGGTTCTGGACAAGATTGCCGGTGCGTGAGTATTCCCGGCCTTCCCTGGTCTGTGCCCCGTTCCTAACTCCCCGCTGGATCGGTGGCACGTTTCACCTTGCCGCGATTCTGCGCCGCCGCTATCCACGCAAGCATGGAATCCCGGGAAGCTTTTGTCGTCTTGAACATGGTGGAACACGTCGGGCCGGTGCGTGTGCGGCAGTTGCTCCAGCATTTTGGGGACGCGGCTTCCATTCTCAAAGCCTCGAAGCAGCAACTGATGTGCGTGCGCGGGATTGGTGAGGATACGGCGGAGGCCATTGCGAATTGGGAGAAGAACGTGGACCTCGCGGCGGAGTTGAAACGCTGCGAGGAATTCGGCTGCCACATCGTGACGCAGGACGACGTGGAGTATCCCGAGATGCTGCGGCAAATTTACGACCCGCCCCTCGTGCTCTACGTGAAGGGCGCACTCACGGCGGCAGACAAGAATGGCGTGGCCATCGTCGGCTCCCGGCAGACGACGCACTACGGGATCGAGGTGGCGCGCAAGCTCGGCTACCAGCTCGCCTACGTGGGCGTCACGGTCGTGAGCGGCGGCGCGCGCGGCATTGATACGGCGGCGCATCAGGGCGCATTGAGCGCGAAGGGGCGGACGATTTGTGTCTTGGGCACGGGCATCAACATTGTGTTCCCGCCGGAGAACGCGGAACTGTTCGCGCGCATTTCCGAGAGCGGCGCGGTCATCTCGCAGTATCCGTTCAACCGCAAGGCGGACAAACAATCCTTCGCCATTCGCAACCGTATCGTGGCCGGCATGACGCTCGGCACCGTCGTCGTCGAGGCCAACTTGACGAGCGGCGCGCTCATTACGTCGAACTTCGCCATTGAGTATGGGCGGCAGGTTTTTGCGGTGCCGGGGCGGATTGATTCGCCGCGCAGCAAGGGCTGCCACGACTTGATCAAGAAAGGCGCGAAGCTCTGCGAGGGCGCGGAGGATATTCTGAGCGAGTTCGAGTATTTGTTTCCCGCCAGCAACCGTCCGCCCACCGTGAATGAAACCGGCGTGCTCCCCGCGCTCACGCTTTCGGAGAACGAGCAGAAAGTTTATGACGCGCTCGACAAGGAGCCGACGCCGATGGACGACGTGATTCGTGCGTGTGGCCTGCCCGCGTCGGCGGTGTCAGTGGCGTTGCTCAGTCTGGAAATGAAGCGCGCGGTGCGGCAGGTGCCGGGAAAATTATTTTTGCGGAACACGTAGTTATCCGCGCTCCAGCGTGAGTTGGAGTCCAAGCTTCAGCTTGCTCCGGCGGGGACACGCTGAAGCGTGAACTCCAACTAATGGTTTGAACGTCCCCGCCTCACAACCCTAGCCTCGCCGCCCGTGACTTTTCGCCACCGCATCCTGCTCGACCGCCTGCTCGCGGTACCCTCGTGCTTGGCGTGCGATCTGGCGGCGCGGCTGCTGGGGAAAATTCTCCACCGTGATCATTCCCTTTCCCCGGCGGGCACGCGCGAGATTATCGTGGGCAAACTCGTGGGCATGGGCAGCATTCTTCAAGCGACGCCCTTGCTGCGCGCCTTGAAGAAACAGTTTCCCGAAGCGCGGCTGACGTTCCTCACGCTGGAGAGCAATCGCGGGCTGGTGAGCCGCCTGGAGCATGTGGATGAGTTGCTGTGCCTGGATGACCGGCGGCCCGGGATTTTTTTTTTAACCACCTTGCGGGCGCTCGGGAAAATCATCCGCCGGCGGCCGGATCACTATTTTGATTTGGAGGTTTATTCCGGTTTCACGTCGTTGCTGTCGCTGTTCAGTCTCGCGCGGAACCGGCTGGGCTTTTGCCGCCATTCGAGCCGGTTCAAGCGCGGCCTGTTCACCCACCTCGTTTATTTCAACACGCGCATGGCGGTGCGCCGCCTGTATCTGCAACTCGGCTGCGTGGCGGGCGTGCCGACGGATGCGCCGGAGCAACTGGGCGGCATCCGCATCGAGCCGGCGGAGCGCGACGCGGTGCGCGAAAAGCTGGCGCAGCTCGGCCTGCCGCCCGGCCGGCCTTTCGTGTTGGTAAATCCCAACGCCTCGGACTTGCTCATCGAGCGGCGCTGGCCGGAGGCGCATGTGGTCGGGGCTGTGACGCGGTTGGTGCGCGCGGGGCAGAGCGTGGTGCTGATGGGCGGCCCTTCGGAGACCGCGCATGTTCAAACCATTTGCGCGCAACTGCCTGCCGAGACGCAGGGCCGCGTGTTCAACGTGGCGGGGCAATTGTCCTTGGGCGAAGCCTTCGCGCTCATTGAAGCCGCCGCGTGCGTGCTGACGAATGACACCGGGCCGATGCACATGGCCTTCGCGTTGGAACGTCCGACGGTGTGCCTGTTCGGCCCGGTGGACCCGGCGCATTACGGCATGACGGCGGCGAACATCGTGACCTTGTCCGCGCCGGTGCCGTGCAGCCCGTGCGTGCATGAGATTGACGAGCCGCCGTGCCACGGCAACAACGTGTGCATGCAACGGCTGCAACCTGATTTCGTCGTGAGCCATGTGCTCGCGCTGCTGGAGCGGCGCGCGGCCGGCTCCAGTCCGCGCCTGCCGCTCGTGTGGCAGGCGGAGAACGGTCCGCCGCTGGGCCTCGTGCAGCGGCACTTGTCGCAGGAAAACTAGATGAACACACCGGTTTGCGAAGTGTGCGGCGGCACCGATTTCCGCCACCTGTTCCGCAAGGACGGGCACGAGTTTTATCGCTGCCGTTCCTGCCAGTTGATCCGCAGCCAGCCGCAGCCCACGGACGAGACGCTGGGAAACATTTACGGCGGAAAATATTACAACGCCTGGGGCGTGCAGCACGACGCGGAGCGCGTGCTGGCGTTGAAGAAGGCGACCTTCCGGCAGCATGTCTTCAGCGCGGTGAACCTGCCGCCCGGCGCGCGGGTGCTCGATTGCGGCGCGGCCTTCGGCACGCTGATGACGGCGGCGCAGGAGATGGGATGGGAACCGTACGGCATCGAGCTGGCTGCCGAGGCGGCGGCGAAAATCGCGGAACGATTTGGCGCGGAGCGCGTGTTCTCCGGCCCCTTCGAGCAGGCGGTGTTTCCGCAACTGGGCGCGGCGGCGTTCGACGCGGTGTTCATGTGCGATTTCATCGAGCATGTGCGCGACCCGGTGGCGGTGTTGAAAAAGGCCGCGAGCCTGCTGCGTCCGGGCGGCTGTCTGGTCATGACCACGCCGGACGGCGGCTCGCTCTCGTGCCGCGCGCTGGGCGCGAGCTGGCCGCATTACAAGGTCGAGCACATTTTCTATTTCAACCGCCGGAACGCCGCGGCGTTGCTGGAACGCGCCGGCTTCCAACTCGAGCAGACGGGGGCCGCGCACAAAGTTTTGAGCTTCGACTACATCCAGCACCAGTTTAACACCTACCCACGCGCGGTGGTCACTCCGGCGCTCAACGCGCTGGCGACCCTGAGCACCGCCGCCGCGCGGAGCCGTCCACGCTCCTTCTCTTTTGGCGAGATGATTGTCGTGGGGAAAAAATTGTGAGCGAAGCGCTCAGCAAAACATCTTCCCCCGCCCGCGCTTCCTGGACCAGCGAGGTCGCCGCGCGCCGCCTGCTGTGGACGATCTTTTTTCTGTTCGCGCTGGTCCAGGTGTGGCGGCTCCATTCCCTCGGCAACGATCTGGGGACGGACGTGCATTCGGAGTCCGACGCGCTGCGTTCGGCGGACGCGTATGCCCGCGAGGGGCTGTGGTCGCATCATGGGCTGCCGAGGATTTTGCACGGCGCGCTGTTTCCCAAGGTCGGCACGGTTCTCGACCACACGGACGCCAGCGGGCTGGTGCCGGAAAAATTTCGGAAGGGTTTCCCGGCCGGCCTGGCTCATCGCGACGCGTGGGTTTACACGCATTATCCGCCGGGGCCGAATCTGCTCTGCGGGCTGTGGGCGAAGATTTGCGGGCTGGAACGGCTCTGGGTGTTGCGGCTGTTTCCGCTGGTTTTCGGACTGGGCGCGGTCGCGTTTTTTTTCTGGGCGCTGGCGCGGGCTTTTGATCCAGCGCGGGCGCTCGTCTTGGCCGGGGCGTGCGCGGTGTTGCCCATGTTTGGCGCTTACTTGATCGGGCTGCACTATCAAGGCTACTCGCTGGCGCTGCTGCTGGTGCAACTAGCCTTGCTGCTGCGGATTTTCAGGGGCCGGAACCGCTGCGGTGCCGGGCTGGGCGCGGCGTTTTTCACGCTGGGCTTTCTCCAAGGCTGGCTCTCGTTTGATCAATTTTTTGTGGTGAGCCTGCTGGCCGTGCCGTTTTGGTGCCTGCGCCGCGAGGAGGGAGACGCGCCTTCGTTCAAACTGCTGCTGTGGCTGGTGGCGTTGCCGTCGGCGGGTTTTATTTTGGCTCACGGCCTGCATTTTCTCCAAGTCGCGGCGGAACTGGGCGGACTGCGGGCGGCGCTGGGCGAGTTCCACGCCACCGCCGCTGAGCGTGCGGGCACGACCGGCGGCGAATTCACGCGTTATCATCAGTTCCTGGGCCGGGCCGTGTATCTTTATTTTCGCGACACGGTGAAACCCACGAACGCGCATTTTGGACCGTTGATCCTGCTCGCCGCCGGGTGGGTCACGGTGCTGGCCGCTCGCGGCCGGAAACTGCCCTGGCGCGCGCTGACCGCGGCGTTGGTCATCTCCGTTCTTTGGATGCTCTTCATGCCGCAGCATGCGGTGAGCAACCTGCACGTCTCCATCCGCCATCTGTTCGTGTTCTATTTTTTCCTGCTGCTGGTGGTGGCGGGCGGCGGGACGAGGCGGTCGATGGCTCCCCCACAGACTGATTTGTCCGTTCGTTCAACCGGTGGTTGAAGAGGCGGGCTGCAGCGAGAGCGTGCGGCGAAACACGACGGGTTGCGGGCTGCGGGCCGCCTTGCGGCAGACACCTTTGTTCAAGGCCACGCTCAGGGCGATCGTGCCGGTGAAGGTCGTGATCTCACCGCCGAAATCGCCGAAAGCCGTCATGAAGAACAGCGTGCGCCCGATAAAATACGCGAGCAGAAAACGGTTGATGGTCCGCAATTCCTCGTCGCCGTTCCGGTAATTGAAATAGAGAGAACGTATCGAGACTCCAAGGAAGATGAGGAACGCCACGCAGCCGGGCGCACCGAAAGGCACATACAAGGTCAGTGGCCCGCTGTGATAGCTGCCCGACTGCAAGGCCACCTCGTGCTGGGAGACGCGATGCCGGTGCTGCGCCTCCTGGACGAGATACAAGTCGGTGGGGTTGAGCGTGTAGCCTTTGCCGAGCCAGAAATACTTCGGCAAATCCGGCAGCAAGGCCCGCCAAATTTGCAGACGCCACTCGATGGACGAGTCCGCGTTGGCCCGGACGACCGGGTTGATGTCGAGGGGCAGAAAACTCAGCGAGCGCTGCATCGAGAAAGGCAGATTCGGAGCGAGAGGAATCAGCGCGGCGAAGGCCAGCAGCCCCAGCCCGCACAGCACGGGAAACAGACGGGATCGGAACAAGCCTTCCAGATAAAACAAAATCAGAAAAATAAGGCCAACCAGCACAATCACGGACCGGTAGCCACCCATCAAGCCCAGGCCCAGCAGTCCGATCAGCAGCAATAGACGCCACCATCTTGAGAACACCCCCCGGATGCCATGCACGCACAGCATGTAAAAACAAAACGCCACCGTCCCCGTGCTGAAACCCGCCACCCGCGACATCGAGCCGGACGTTTCCGAGATGGCCTGCACGCTGGCGAAGCCGGCGGGGAAGACAAGATACAAAAAATAAAAGGACGGACCCGCAAAGTAGATGAGGCTGCTGACAATGCTGATCAGCGTGGACAGAAAAAACAGGCCCACATACAGCTTCGCCTTCTCGACCGGGATGCTCAGGCTGGTGATGCCAAAATACCCGACGATGCCGGCCAGCAGCAGGATGTATGTTTTCCCGCCCACTGTGGAACTGCCCATGATGTTCAGGCCGATGCCTCCGCGCAACCAGGCCGTGACCAGAATGACGGCTCCAAGCAGCAGCAGGGAAAAAGTGATGGCAGGCGCTGAAACGAACGCCTGACGTTTGAGAATGATCCGATGCAAAACCGCAACACTCACCGCGATCAGGGACATGAACATCCACAGCGCCGGCTGGCCCGGCAGAAAAAACAGCGTAATGAAGGACGACCAACTGAAAATAAGCACCGGGTGATGCCACTTCAGCAATAACGGCAGCAGCAGCACAAAGATGATCCCCGCGAAGACCGCGAAGGAGGTTTTGTCGAAGTCCGCCAAGTCCACCGTCATCCACCCCACCATCACTGCCAGCGGCAGGATGACGGCATAGATGACCAAGGTTCGGAGCAAGGTGCTGTTCACAAGGCCGCGACGGTAGCGGAGCGCGCGCGGCCCGACAAAAAGATTCTTCAACTCCAGTTTGCTGAATCGCTGTTTGCTTTTTTCCAGAGCTTTATGGGATCAATCCGCCGCTCACGACAGCAACCAAACGCCGCGGTGCATCGCGGCCGGCCTGGCGTGCCACGACAACATGAACGTACTCGGAATTCACATTGGACACGACAGCGGCGCGGCCCTGGTGCGCGACGGAAAGATTGTGGCGGACGTCGCCGAAGAACGCTTCAACCGCGTGAAGCACTTCTGCGGGCTGCCCGTTCACTCGATTGAGTACTGCCTCAAGTCGCAGGGCCTGACGCTGGCGGACATTGACGCTGTCGCGGTGCCGTCGGCGGGCAGCGTGCCGGATTTGAACTTTCTCTTCGCCCTCGAAGGCGCGCGCCGCGAGGCCAAGACCAAGGCCCGGCAGACGATGGAAGTCGTGCGCGCCGTGATGAAGAAGGCCGAGGTCAAGCCGCCGCTCTACATCAAAAATTTCCCGCTGCCGGCGCGCACCGAGATTGTCCACGTCGAACATCACCTCGCGCACGCGGCCTCGGCCTACTACACCAGCGGCACGCGCGAGAAGCAGTTGCTCGTCACCATTGATGGCGCGGGCGATGGGCTTTCCATCGGCATCTGGCGCGGCGAGAACGGCAAGATCACCCGGCTCCATGAGTTCCCGACTTCCGCTTCACTCGGCTGGTTTTACAGCAACGTGACCGAGGCGCTCGGCTGGTGGCACGGCGACGGCGAAGGCAAGACGATGGGCCTCGCGCCCTACGGCGATCACACGAAATGCCAGGGCGTGCTCGACAAGTTCGTGCCGAAGTTTGAGAAGGGCGAACTCATCGAGGCCCACGACTTCGGCAGAAATTATTACTGGAACGAGAACGGCGCGATTCAGTGGCACTTCGACGAGTCCTACGAAATCCAGAAGCTCGTGAAGCAATACGGTCCCGAGCACATCGCCGCCGAGGCGCAGCGCGTGCTCGAGGAGCAGGTGAAGAACATCATCTTCCCGTGGATGGAGCGTGAGCAGACGCGCAACCTCTCCACCTCCGGGGGCGTGATGCTGAACGTGAAGCTGAACCAGCGTCTCTGGGAATCCGGGCGCATTGACCGCCACCACACGTTCCCGAATCCCAGCGACGCCGGGCTGCCCGCCGGCGCGGCGCTGCACGTTTATTTTCAGGCGAACCCGAGCGCGACGATTCACCCGCTCGAAGACCTCTACTTCGGCCCGGAGTTCAAGGATGACGAGATTGAGCAGGCGCTCAAACTCCGACGCATCGAGTATCGTCGGCTCGACGACGCGACGGGTTTTGCCGCGCAACAACTGGCGGACAACAAGATCGTGGCGTGGTTCCAAGGCCGCATGGAGAGCGGCCCGCGCGCGCTCGGCGCGCGCTCCATTCTGATGAGTGCCAACCATCCGTCGAACAAGGACGTGATCAACGCGCGCGTGAAATTCCGCGAAGCCTTCCGCCCCTTCTGCCCGTCGCTGCTGTGGGAGAAGAAGAACGAGTACATGGAAAACCCGCGCGACGAGTTTTTCATGATCACTTCGTTCACCTGTCCGCCGGCGCGACGTGCCAAGATTCCGGCGGTCGTTCACGAAGACCACACGCTGCGTCCGCAGACCGTGAAGAGCAATTTCCACCCGCGCTTCTGGAACCTGATCAACGAGTTCGGAAAGATCACCGGCGAGTATCTGCTGCTGAACACCTCGTTCAACATCATGGGCGAGCCGATTGTCTGCCATCCGCGCGAGGCCATCCGCTGTTTCTACGACAACGGCCTGGACACGCTGATCCTCGGCAACTTCGTGCTGGAGAAGCGGGCCTGAGCCGGGGGTCGCCACGCGTACCACCATGAAAGTCGCGTGGATTTCTGATTTTCCCATCGAGTGGATGGCGGACTTGCCCGCCGAGTTGCGCCATCTCCCGCGCGAGCATCCGGCGACGTGGGCGATGGTGCTGCTGGAGGAATTTCAAAAACGCGCGGACCTGCAACTGCACATCCTCGTGCTGCGGAAAAAGATCGCGCGCGATTTCACGTTCACGCGCGGGAACGCCACCTTCCACATTCTGAAAGTGCCGCCCGCTTCACGCGCGCCGTCCGTGTTCTGGGTGGATACTTTTTTACTCGGACGCAAGTTGCGGAAAATCCAGCCGGACCTCGTTCACGCCTGGGGGACGGAACGCGGCGCAGGACTCATCGCCGCGCGACTGGGCTATCCGTATCTCGTCACCATTCAGGGGCTGCTGACGTGGTATCAGCAGCTCGTGCCGCTCGGGCGTTACGAACGCTTCGCCACTTTTCTGGAACGCGCGAGCCTCAAACGCGCGCGGCTGGTCACGACGGAATCCACCTTTGCCGTGAACTTTCTGCGCGAGCGGTATCCGCGGTTGAAGATTCACCAGGCGGAGCACGCGGCGAACTGGCGTTTCCACCGCGTGACGCGCCAGCCGCAGACCACGCCGATGCGGTTGCTCTCCGTCGGCACGCCGGGCTTTCGCAAAGGCACGGACCTGTTGCTGGCCGCACTGGACCGATTGACCGGCGAGTTCAATTTCGAGCTGACGATGGTCGGCACGGTGAGCGGCGCGTATTTCGAGGCTGAGTGCGCGAAGGTTTCTCCCGAGCTGCGTCGCCGCATGGTCTTTCGGAAAAATTTGTCACCGCTCGAAGTCGCGGAGGAAATGGCGCGCGCCACCCTGCTCGTGCTGCCGACGCGCGCGGACACCAGTCCAAACGCGGTGAAGGAAGCCGTGGTGGCCGGCGTGCCGGTCGTGGCCAGCGCCATCGGTGGCGTGGTGGATTACGTGGTGCCGGAGAAGAACGGGCTGCTCTGCGCGGCGAATGACGTGGCGAGTCTGACGGAACAGTTGCGCCGCGCCTGCGCGCATCCGCTGTTCTCGTGCGGCGAGGTGGACGCCGCGACGCTGGCGAAAATGCGGGACTACCTTTCGCCGCGCGAAATGGACCGCCGCTTCTTCGCGGCCTACGAGGACACGCTGGCGTTGGGGAGGGACGCATGAAGTGGGCACATCTTGCCGGTCCTACCACTGGAGCGCGGGCGTCCCGCCCGCCGGACGGCACGAAAGACATTCGCACTCCCCGCGCCTGCTGGGCGGAGGGGCGTCTGGTTCCATTCGGGCGGGCGGGACGCCCGCGCTCCGTCGGGCCAAGGATGGCGTTCCATTCCAAAACCATTTCCCCTCTGCGGCCATGAAACTCGCGCTCTGTCTGGAGTATCCCATCGAGCAGCCCGGCGGCACGGAGGTGCTGGTGCGCGAGCTGATTCACGGACTGGCGGCGCGGCATCAGATCGTGCTCGTGTCCGGCGACAGCGCGGAATCTTTGCGCGCGTCCTCGGTGGCCGACAAAATTGTGGCGCATCTGCCGTGGGATTTGACGGCGGTGACGCGCGAAAAATCCCGCTCCTTGGCCACCGCGTTGCACAAGCAGAAGATTGACCTCGCGCATTTTCATTTCGGCGGCAACTACGCGTGGGGCAACCGCCTGTTCAACGTCTGTCCCGTCATTTACCTCGACCGCCTCGGCACGCCGTGTCTCGCCACCAACCACGGCGTGTTCGGTTTGTGGGAAGGCTACATCGGGGCGCAACGCCCGTGGTTCGTGAAGGCCGCGCTGCTTCCGCCCGCGTGGGCCAGCAAGCTGCAAATGCTCGCGCATCTCCGCGCCGAAATCGCCGTGTCGCAGGCGGACTGGCGCACGCTGCGCCGCCGCTACTGGCCGGCGCGCGGGAAGTTTCTCCAGATTTATCACTCGCGAATTCAAGAGCACGAAGCGTCGGCTGATCCGGCAGTGGGACAGGCGCCCCCGCCTGTCTTTAGTCCTGCAAGCGCCCCCGCTTGCAGACCAGCAGGCGAGGGCGCCCGCTCCACTACGACTGGCGGGGGCGCCAGTCCCACTAGCCAAGTGCGTGCGCGCAAAAAAATAATCCTCTGCGCCGGCACGCTCGGACCGCGCAAGGGCCAGCCGTATCTCGCCCGCGCCTTCGCGAAAATTGCCGCCGAGTTTCCCGAGTGGAAATTAGTTTTCATCGGACGCCCCGGCGACGCGCAGACCACCGCGGAGTTGGAGGAATTGTTGCGCGGTCCCGCGCTGCGCGATCAGGCCGAGTGGCGGTCCACGTGTTCGGACGCGGAACTGCGCGAGTGGCTGGCGGGCGCGGAAATTTTCGCCATGCCCTCGATGCACGAGGGGCTGGGGCTGTCGTTGCAGGAGGCGCTGTATTCCGGCTGCGCCTGCCTCGCCACGCGCATTGGCGGAATTCCTGATTTGATTCAAGAGGGTGACAACGGAATACTCGTCGAACGCGCGAATGTAGATGAGATGAGTAACGCCCTGAAACAACTGATGAGCGACGACGCCCTGCGGGTCCGTCTCCGCGCGCAGGCTCGCGCGTCGGTTTTGGAAAAGGGCATGACGGCCCCGCGCATGGTGGCGCGGCACGAGGAGCTTTACCGCTCGCTACTCACCTGATGATTTTTTCAACCGCATGGTAAAAGCCCTTCGCTCCCTCGCCCGCCGGCATCTGCCCGAGCCGTTCCGCAAGAAGCTGGGGAACCTGCTCGGCCCGCTGGAGCATCGTGTGGCCAAGCCCCTCCAAGGTTGGCTCTTCGATTTGCGGGGCGGACAGTTTCGCGCGGACGGCTGCGTGTTCGACATTCCGAAGCACCTGACCACGCGCACGTACCGCTCGTGTTTTCTGGATGCGGATTACGAGGACGACGAGCGCGCGCTGATCAAACGCTTCCTGCGGCCGGACGACACGGTGCTGGAATGCGGCGCGTGCCTGGGCATTGTCTCCTGCGTCACCAACTCGCTGCTCCGCGACAAAACGCGGCACGTCGTGGTGGAGGCGAATCCGAAAGTCATTCCCTCGCTCTACCGCAACCGCGAGTTGAACAAGGCCGGCTTCCTCATCGAGCACTGCGCGGTGAGCAACCGGAGCGAGGAAACATTTTATCTGCACCCACATTTTATCGTGGGCGGCACGTCGCAGCGCGCGACCAACGAGGCGGTGCGGCTGCCGGGGCGCTCGGTGCGCGAACTGGACGCGCGCTACGGGCCGTTCACCGCGCTGATCATGGACGTGGAGGGGAGCGAACTGGACGCCTTTGCGGCCGCGCGCGAGGTGCTGGCCCGCACCCGGCTCGTCATTGTCGAGATGCACCCGTGGGCCATCGGCGAGCCGGCGGTGCAAGAGTGCCGGGACCTTCTGACCGCGGCGGGATTGTGCCAGGTCGGAACGGCGGGCTACACCGAGGCGTGGCAGCGGGGCTGACGCGCGCATGAACGCCCGCCCGAAATTTGTCGTCGCCACGCCCAGCCGCTCGGTGTGCGATGACAACGCGCGCGCCCTGTCGCGCGCGGACGCGCTGCGCTTCCTCGCGCTCGGCACGCGGCGCGGCACCGCGGGCGTGCCGGCGGAGCAGACGCGTCTGCGCCCCATCTACGGTCTGCTGAATTACGCGGCGGTGAAATGTTGTTCGCAGTTCCGCGCCGAGTCCTTCCGTTTCTCGATGCTGCCGTCGTTTGATCGCTGGGTGAAAAAGCAGCTCACGCCCGGCGACCACATCCTCTCCAGCTTTGGCTACGCCAACGAGTCGTTCCGCTGGGCGCGCGAACACGGCGGAAAAACTTTTCTCGATGGCGGCAATTCTCACCCAGCCCACTTCTGGGAATTGTTGAGCGAGGAGCACAAACGATGGAACTGCGCGCTGCCGCCCGTCTCTCCGCAGTGGAACCGCCGCGCGCGGGAGATGATGCCGCAGGTGGATTACGTGCTCTCGCCCAGTTCGTTTGTCACGCGCTCGTTTCTCGAACGCGGGTTCAAGCCGGAGCAAATCCTGCGCAACATTTATCCGGTGGATCTGTCGCGCTTCGCGCCCGCCGCCACGCCGCGTCCGAAGCACCGCCCGCTCACCGTCGTGTCCACCGGCGGGCTGTCGCTGCGCAAGGGCGCGCCGTATTTGCTCGAAGCGTTGCGGCTCGTGCATCAGCGGCATCCTTCGGCGCGGTTTCTGTTGTCACGTCTGATCGCGGACAGCGCCGCGCCCATCGTGGCGCAGTATGCCGACCTACCCATTGACTGGGCACCGGGCCTCTCGCACGCGGAACTGGCCGCGCGCCTGCAAAGCGCGGACGTGTTCGTGCTGCCCTCGCTGGAGGAAGGACTCGTCCGCACCGCGCTGGAGGCGATGGCCTGCGGGCTGCCCGTGGTGCTGACGCCGAACACGGGCGCGAACGACTTCGTGCGCCCCGGCGTGAGCGGCTCGGTGGTGCCAATCCGCGACGCGCGCGCGACGGCGGACGCGATCCTCGAATGGGGCGACCGGGCGCTGGCCGCGGACGCGCCGCCGCAAAGATTGATTGATGCGGAGGTTCTTTCCTTCGCACATTTCGAGCGTGAGTTCATCGCCCAACTGAAAGACCGCGACCTTCTTTGATATGCGCTACCGACTCCGAATGCTGGCCGTGCGGGTGACAAGCTGGATTCCCGTCTGGCTGTTGCGCGCGTTCTTTAAAAGTTTCGACCTGCGCCCCGCCATCGCGGAGGCCGCGGGCTACAACGTGATCGAGCGGACTTTTTACACGCCCATACCGGATGTGAAGACCATTGACATGGCGCGCATCCGCGCCAAACGCGAGCTGCCCGGCGTTGATTTGAATTTCCCCGGCGCGGCGGAAACGCTGGCGCGGCTGGCCCCGCGCACGCAGGAACTCGACGCGATCCCGGAGCACGAAACGCCCGGCACGCCGTTCTGGTTCGACAACGGTTCTTTCACGCACTTCGACTCCGCCGTGCTCTACACGATGCTGCGCGAGCTGAAGCCCAAGCGGTACATTGAGGTCGGCTGCGGCTTCAGTTCGCTGGTCAGCGCGGCGGCGTTGCAGAAAAACATCGCCGAGGGGCATCCGTGCCGTGCGACCTACATTGACCCCGAGCCGCGGCTGGACTTGCGCGAGAAACTGGGTTTCGCCGAGCTGCTGCTGCTGCCGATTCAAAGCGTGCCGCTGAACACCTTTCGCGAACTGGAGCCGGGCGACGTTTTGTTCATTGACACCAGCCATGTTCTGAAACTGCAGGGCGACGTGGAGTATGAACTGGTTCACATGGTGCCCGCGTTGCGCGTCGGCGTGTGGGTTCACATTCACGACATTTTCACACCCTACGATTATCCCGAGGACTGGCTGACCAAGCATCTGCGCTTCGTGGGCAATGAGCAGTATGTGGTGGAATGCCTGCTCAGTGGCGGCGACCGTTTCCGCGTGGAACTGCCGCTCTACGCCCTGTGGCAGGATCTGCGGGAGCCGCTGCGACAGTTTTTCCCGCGCGGCCACACCCGTCCGCAGAGCTTCTGGATCCGTCGCGTCGCATGAGCGCGGGCGTTGCTGAGGTGCCGCTGGTCGCGGTCACGGGCTGCCTGCCACTGGGCGGCAGCTCGACGTTTCTCGTCAACTTCGCGCGGGCGCTGCGGCGGCGCGGACAGGTGCTGCCGGTCGTAGTGCTCGACACGGAGAACGTGTACGCGGCGGACTTCGCGGCCCTCGGCAATCCCGTCCATGTCCTGCCGCCGGGAAAAATGATCTTCGAGGACCGCCTGCTCTGGGCCTACCGGCAGGCCGCGCAGTACCGCCCGCGCGCGGTGCTCAGTTGTCTGTCGCCGCAAAGTTTCGAGATCCTCCGCGTGGTGCCAGAGGGCGTGCTGCGCATGAGTATTGTGCAGTCGGACGATCCCGGCCCGTACTCGGTCGTGGCGCAGCACGCGGCGTGGACGGACGTGGCGGTGGGGGTGTCGCGGCAGATCGGTTTGAATTTGCAGGCGCGGCCCGAACTGCGGAGCGCGCGCGTGGAGGTGATTCCGTACGGCATTGATTTTACCGCGCCCGTCCCGCGCCGGCCCCGCGCGGCAGACGCGCCGCTGCGGTTGATTTACCTGGGGCGCATCGTCGAGGAACAGAAGCGCGTGAGCCGCCTCGCGCAACTTGCGAAACAGTTGCAGGCACACGGCACGCCGGTGGAATTCTCCATCGTGGGCGAGGGGCCGCAGCGGGAGGCCTTGCGCGCGGAATTGCGGGACTGCGCCTGCGTCCGCTTCGTGGCCCCCGTGTCCTACGATCAGGTGCCGCGCCTCTTGCAGGACTACGACGTGTTCGTGCTGCTCTCGGATTTCGAGGGACTGCCGCTGAGCCTGTTGGAGGCGATGGGCGCGGGCGTGGTGCCGGTGGTTTCAGATCTGCCGAGCGGCCTGGCGGAAGTGGTGGATGACACGCGCGGCCGCCTGGTCCCGGTCGGGGACGTGGCGCGCGCAGTGGAGGCGATCCTGGAACTGGATCGTGACCGGGAGAAACTTCACGCCTGCGCCACGCGCGCGGCGCAGTTTGTGCGCGCCCATTTCAGCGCGGATTTAATGGCGGAAAAATATCTCCGTGTGGTGGACGAGCTGGCCGCGCCGCCGCGCGACTGGCCGGCGACGGTGGCGATACCCCGGCCGTGCGGCGTGACGCCCGCGTGGCTCTACGCCGGAGCGCCGCGCGTCCTGCGGCGCTGGTTGAAGCCGTGGCTGTGAATCACGGGACCGGCTTTGCAGAATTCTTGCCGCCTTCTCCGTGCGCCCTTTAGCATTCGCGCATGAACGCCGAGATGAGCCGCCTGCAAAAAATCCGTTGCGCGCTGCGCTTGCGCACGCGGGCGCGCGAGGCATATCGCCGCGTGATGCGCCGTCTCGGATTTCTGGGGCAGGACTGGGACCAGGGTTTGCCCGAGGAGTTGCAGGCCTGGGAATTCATGCTCTCGAACCAGGGCCGGAACTGGGTCGAGTCCGAATATCGCTACCGCCTCGATCCCGGTTCCGAGTTGCAGGACGAATACAAAAAGCTGATCGAGGCGCCCGCGGGCGGGCCGCCGCTCCGGCTGCTGGACGTGGGGGCCGGGCCGCTGACCTCGTTTGGCAAACGCTGGACTGGCCGGTCGTTGGAAATTTTCCCCGTGGACCCGCTGGCCGACGAATACAACGGGCTGCTGGCGCGGCTGGGCTTGCGCGCGCCGGTTCCGTCCGCGCCCGGCCACGGCGAGAAACTGTCCGCGCAGTTCGAGAAAAACTCCTTCGACCTGGCGCTGGCCAGCAACTCGCTCGACCACTGCTACGATCCGCTGCTGGTCATCCGCCACATGCTCGCGCTGGTCAAGCCGGGCGGCCACGTCTTCCTCGGGCATTTCGCGAATGAAGGCGTCCAGGCCGGCTACACCGGGCTGCATCAATGGGACTTCAGCATCCAGCAGGGCGACATGATTTTAAGTGATGGCCGCGGGCAGCGCCATTCGTTGCGCGCCGTGTTCGGGGATGTGGCCGTGCTGGAGTGCGAGCGGCAACAGTGGGTCGGACGTCCCGCCGTCATCGGACGGCTGAAAAAATTGCGGACGCCCTGATCCTTTACTTTTCCTGCCATGTCGTTGCTCAAAAAAATTCTCGAAAGCCGCTGGCGGTGGGCCTTGCACGGGCTGCCCTCGCCGGCGTGCGTCCAGGCGCTTTTCTCCGTCCGGCGTTACACCATGACCATGCCGGGGCGCTGCCGGAAGCTGTGGGATTTGTGCGGCGACGTCTTCGCCCGGCGAGTCCCCGGTGGCCTGGTGGAGTGCGGCGTGTGGCGCGGCGGTTCCGCCGCCATCATGGGGCTGGCTGCGCGGCACGCAGGCGAGCGGCGGGTGTTGCACCTGTTCGATTCGTTCGAGGGGCTGCCGGAGCCGGATGAGCGCGATGGCGCGCAGGCCATTTCCTACAGCCACGGCAAATCCGGCGGCGCGCTCTCGTCCATTCATCAATGCGAGGCGGGCGTGGAGGAAGTGCGCGCGGCGTTGCTGGGCCAAATCGGGCTGGCGGAGGAAGGGGTCGTGTTTCATCGCGGCTGGTTTCAGGACACGGTGCCGGTGGCGGCCGGTTCCCTGGGGGCCATCGCGGTGCTGCGGCTGGATGGCGACTGGTACGAGTCCACGGCCATCTGCCTGAAACATTTGTATCCGCTGCTGGCTTCTGGCGGCGTGCTGTTGCTGGATGATTATTTTTGCTGGGAAGGCTGCCGCAAGGCGACGGACGAATATCGCGCGGCCCACGGCATCACGACGCCGGTGGTGCAAATTGACGAGGGGGCGGCTTACTGGATCAAGCCGTGAGCGTCTGCCCGCCGCCCGGCCGGAAACTCTTCACGCGGTTTTTTTCCTGCGGGCCACGAGGCAGAGGCTGAGGCCGAGCCGGGGGAAGAAAAATTTGGCTCCCAGTTTGCGGTAGAAAAAACTGAGCCAGCGCGCGCCGGTTGCATCCAGAGGATGGGTGCGCCGGCCAATGGCGGCGGCCAGGCGGTTGTGCATGGGGATGAAAAGCTCCAGGTCCGAGCCGTGCAGGCGGTCGCCATGCAGCGAGACCAATTCCAGCCCGACGAGTTCCACCAAGGCGCGCAGATCACGCTTGCGCCAGCGGCTGAGGTGGTGCGGCGGCCAGTTCGCCGGGTCCAAGGGAATGAGGCCGCAGATGCGATGTTCATGCGGGACGGCGATGACGATGAGTCCGCCCGGGCGCACGAGCCGCGCAGCTTCGCGCACGAAGCCCACGGGGTCGGGGACGTGTTCCACGACCTGGTAGAGCGTGAGCAAGTCCACCCCGCCCCCGGCTTCCTCGGGGGTGATTTGTTCGAGCGGCTTGCGGATCATGCGGTGGCCCTTGGCGGACGCGCGCTCGGCGGCGGCCTCGTTCAGTTCCACGCCCCAGGTGGTGAGACCTTGCTGCCGCGCCTGATCCAAAAAGACGCCGTCGCCACCGCCCACATCCAGTACGCTACGCACGCCCTGCTCGCGAGCCAGGCGGAGGGTGAAGGGAAATTCCGGGCGTTGCGCGACGTAGTATTCCCGGGCCATCAGCTCCTCGTAAAATTTCCCGCCGCCGGCCAGTCGCGGGTCATAGAACCGGAAGCCGCACGCGCGGCACCGCCAGAGCGTCACGCGGCTGGTCTCGTCCATCGGGGCCAGGGCCGCCGGGCTGAACTCCCGGCCGGCCGCGCGCCACAAGGCCACGATGTCCCGTCCGGTCAGTTCATCCGCCGCCGCCAGGTCGTGGCCGGAGCAGAGGAGACAGCGGAGTTTGGATGCGGGGTCAGTCATGGATTAAATCGTTTCCGGTTCAATAGGGTTTTCCTCTGGCAAGTTTCAACTCATTCACCACGGCCGTCTGGTGCGTGCGCCGACGACGGGCGGAATTTTTTTTGCCCGTGCCCCAGAATGGTGGCGGCCCACGGCCAGCGCGCCGGGATGCGGGCCAGCATTTCCGAGCGCAACTCGCCGGGCAGGCAAAACCGCAGCATCACCCACGCGCCCGCCAATGCAGCGGGCAACGCGCAGCCCAGCAGCCGCAGCCACGCCGAGTCGCGTGTCCACCAGGCCAGGGCCAGGGCGGGGGGGGCCACGAGCGCGAGGAAGCGCGCCGCCGGGCGCGACCATTCCAGCAGCACCACCGTCACGGGCTGGCCCGCCAGTTTTGCGATCCGCCGGTTCAAGTACGGCACGGACAGCAGGCTGGTGCTGAGGATGGAACAGGCCAGCATCCCGGTGATGCCGCCCCACGGAATGACCACGCAGGCCAGCAGGACAAATAAAAATCCCTCGGCGAGATACACCGCCTTCAGCCGGCCCACCTGTTTGAAATGAAAAAGCAGCGAGGTGTGGCCGGATGACTGGATGAGTAGCAGGAACCACAGGGCCAGCAGCCCGTTGTTCCACTCCGGCCAGGTGATCGGCTGGCGCGTCCAGATTTTCACGAAAGCATTGTTGCCCAGGGCGATCAGCAAGCCCAGATACGCGCTGACCAGCAGGGACAGCTCCACCATCGTGCGGTAACGCCGCCAGAGCCGCTCCATCTCTCCGCGCACCACCATCTCGGACAACGCCGGACCCGCCGTCATGACCAGCCGGGAGGCGAGCTGCGTGCCGAGCGTGAAGAGCTTCGTCATCACCGACCAGACCAGTACCGCCACGAACGCGGCCTCTGTGGGCAGCATTTTTTTCAACAGCAGAATCTGGCTGCCCGTGGTCAGCAGCGTGCCAATGGTGATGAGGAAAAATTCCGTGCCGAATCCAAACACGCGGCGCACCTGCGCGCGCGAGAACGCGCCCCACGCCCCGCGCGCGGGCAGCAGCCCCAGCCGCGCGCAGGCCACGCCCATGGCCGCCAGCATCACGACCAGGGACACGCCCTGTCCGAGAATGAAACTGTCCAGCCCCAGGCCGGCGTGCAGGCCCGCGACCAGCAGCACCAGATTGAGCAGGAACGATCCCGCCAGTGCGTAGTTCGCGAAGTCCATCCGCTGATGCGCCTGGAGAATCTGGTTCCCTATCCGGAAGATAAAATTCAGCGCCAGAAAAATGACCTGCCACACCCAGAGCCGTCGGAAGGCCGCGGCCTGCTCCCCGGCCAGCTCAAAAAACGAGACCAGCGCGCCCGTGCCGGCCAGGCCCGCGATCAGGATGAGCGCGGCCTGCATCGTCGAAAGCGCCCACATGGATTTGATGATGCCGCCGTAGGCGTCCTGGGCCGGCGCGTCCTTGTAATCCACGAGCAGCCGGATGCCCGCGCCGCTCGTCCCCAGATCGATCATGCTCAAGTAACCCGCGACCGAGGCCACGAGCAGCCAGAGCGAGTAATCCGACGGGGCCAAGTAATGGAGCGCCACCGGCAGCGAGACCAGCGTCCAGAGCGTGTTGAAGGAAATCAGCAGGTAGCTCGTGCCGAGGCCGGAAAGAAATTTTTTTGCCCGCGCCATGTGAGGGTCAGGCGTCCAGGCGGGCGGTTTTCATCCGGCACTTCACGGGTTCACAGTTCATTTCGTCAGAGGCACGGACAGGTTCTCCCGCGTTTTCGTTCATCGGCAAAGTTTTTTCCGGTCGGCCCGCGCGCTTGACGCTGCTCCGCGCGTCGCCGTTCAATCGGCGCCATGCCAACGAATCTTGCCTGCGCCTTCGTGGACTCCGCCGCGCGGCATGGGGCCAAGACCGCCGTCTTCTGGGGCGCGGAGGAAATCAGCTACCACGCTCTGCTGCTCCGCGCGGCGGGCGTGGCGACGACGCTGGTGGAGCAGGAGAAGATTCAGCCCGGCGACCGCGTGGCGTTGTGGATGAAAAATTGTCCCGAGTTTATCCCGGCGTGGTTTGGCATCCTCCTCGCCGGCGGCGTGGTCGTGCCGGTGAACAATTTCCTTAAGCCGGACGAGATTGCCTTCATCCTGCGCGACGCGGCGGTGCGCGTGGTGATCCACGACGAGAGCCTGCGCGAAGGCGCGGTGAAGCTGGCCACGCTCCTGCCGGAGTTGCGACAGCTTCGCGCCGAGGAATTCACCTCGCCCTCGTCCCTGCCGTCCTTCCCCGGCGCGCACCGCACGTCCGCCGATCTCGCCGTGCTCGTGTACACTTCCGGCACCACCGGCCATCCGAAGGGCGCGATGCTCTCGCACGGCAACCTGCTGGCGAACGTGGAAAGCTGCCGCGAGAAACTCGCCGCCGTGGACCACGACCGCTTCGTGGTGCTGCTGCCGATGTTCCACAGTTTCATGATGACCGTGGGCATGTTGCTCCCGCTGCTCGTCGGCGGCTCCATGCTGCTCATCAAGTCCGTGAGTCCGCCGAAGAATGTCATCGCGGAAATTCTTGCGCGGCGCGCGACGATTCTCCCGGCGGTGCCGCAGTTCTTCCGCGCGCTGGCGCATGGCGAAGCGCCGCCGGATTTTCCGCTCCGCCTCTGCATCAGCGGCGGCGCGCCGTTGCCGGCGGAAATTCTCAAGGAGTTCAGAGAGCGGATGCCCGTCCCGCTCATCGAAGGCTACGGACTCAGCGAAGCCAGCCCCGTGGTCACGCTCAATCCCATCGATGGCTCGGGCAAGGCCGGCTCCATCGGCCTGCCGATCACGGGCGTCGAAGTCTCCGTGCAAAGTGAGGACGGGAAAATTCTCGGCGTGGGCGAGACGGGTGAACTTTGCGTGCGCGGCGCGAACGTGATGCAAGGCTATTGGAACCAGCCCGACGAATCCGCCCGGGCCTTGCGCGACGGCTGGCTGCTCACCGGCGACATCGGCCACGGTGACGCGGACGGCTACTTCTTCATCACCGACCGCAAGAAGGACATGCTGCTCGTCAATGGCATCAATGTTTATCCGCGCGAGATCGAGGAAATCATTTACCAGTTCCCCGGCGTGAAAGAGGCGGCGGTCATCGGCGTGCCGGATGCGCGCCGTGGCGAGCAACCAGTCGCGTACGTCTCCGCGAAAGACGGCGCGACGCTGGATGCGAAAGCCCTCCAGCATTTCATCCGCGAGCATCTCGCCGATTACAAAGTGCCGAAACACGTCACCGTCCTCGCTGCTCTGCCGCGCAACGCCACGGGAAAAATCCTCAAGACGGAATTGCGTAAACTGGCGGCCGCGTAGGTGACGAGGCAACGAGTCTGCGATCAAAAAGCACGAGGCAGATCAGAAACTCCTTACCTCGTCTCCTACGAGCACCCATTCAAGCCCCCTCTCCACGCCGCCGATGATCTGCGGCAGTGAAACAAGAAGGCTGGTCATCATCTCAATTGGATGAGCATTCCATCGCGCCGGTTGTTCGTGAGAACAATCGGGGGAGAATTTTTTCCCAGACCTGCGCCGTCCTCGGTTTGCTGGCCGTGCTGTTTTTCACGGGCTGCGCCACGGCCCCAACTCAAGCTCGTTCTGCGGCGCGCGTGAAAGTGCTGACGGAATGGACCGGGCACCAGGCGCGCTTTTTCCTCCGCAACTCCGACACCGCCGACATGACCGCGACGCTCGATGTCGGTGCGATTAACATGCAACCCAATGTCCAACTGCCGCGCACCGTCATCGTCCCGGCGGGCGCGACCGTAGAAGTGTTGCTGCTCACCGGCGTGACGAACGCCGGCGGCCACTGGTCGTTTGGCTATACGAATCACTACACGATGGGGCGCGGCGACGCGGTGCATGACGACACGCAGCTTTACGCGCTGCCCTACACGGCGGGCCGCAGCTTTGAGGTCACGCAGGGGCATCACGGCGGATTCAGCCACACGGGCGCGGATGAGTTTGCGATTGATTGGAAAATGCCCGAGGGCACGCCGGTGCTGGCGGCGCGCGCGGGCGTGATCGTGGCGGTGAAGGATGATTCGGAGAAGGGCGGCCCGCGCCGCAAGTTCGAAGACCTGGCGAACCATGTCATCATCCAGCACGCGGACGGCACGATGGCGCACTACTGCCACTTCGCGCCGCGCACTGCGCAAGTGCGCGTGGGCGATGAGGTCGCGGTGGGCGCGGCGCTGGCGTCCTCGGGCAACACGGGTTTCAGCAGCGGGCCACATCTGCACTTCGCGGTCTTCAAGGCGCGCGGCGGTTATGGGCGCGAGACCATTCCGGTGAAGTTCCTCACGGCCGAGGGCCGGGGCATCACGCCGGTGACGGGCGAAAGTTATCGCGCAGTGGATTCGTCGGCGCTGGCCAGCCACTGACGCGCAGAATCGTGCTTCTCCGGTTGGTTGACAAAAGCAGCCCGCGCTGGAGCGCCGAGCATTGCTCGGCCTGATAACACTGCGTTGCCAGACGAGCCGAGCCATGCTCGGCGCTCCTTTGTCAACCCACCGGATATGCAGGCGCAGAATTTACTTCATGGCTCGCGTGCGGCCCGCGCACACTGCCGCGCGTGAAAGTAGTGCTGCGTTTTCTGCTGCTGGTTGTGGCCCTCGCCGGGTTGGTCGTCTTTCTTTCGTTTCATATTTCCAGCCTCGGGCCGAAACAGACCATCACCTTGGGCATCAGCCCGTATCCATGGCTGAAGTGGACCCGCCTGCACGGCCTCGGCGATCTCGGCCACAAGGTCGAGGTCAAGGCGCTCTCGTGGTCGTCGGCGGGCCTGGTCGTGAGCCTCGTGGCCTGCGGACTGCGTGCGCGGGTGAAGTGACGTATCCCGACGCGGTGGTGGATTTTGAATCTTGGGATTTGGCGTTTCTTGCGCCTGCTTGCTACGGTCGCGCGCATGGATGCGCCCGAGTGGATCAATCTTAGCGACGATGAGTTGCTGGAGAAAAAGATTTCCAAGCTCGGCCTCACGCTGGCGGGCAGTCCCGTCGAGCCGTTGGTGAAACAGCTTTACGACGAGCTGTCGCAGAAGGGTCTCGCCTTCCATCCGCCCTGCCACATTGGTGACGAATGGTTTGTGCCGGTGGGCATCCCGGCCATCTTCATCCCGTTTTTTCTCACGCACGAACGGCTGCGAAAACTCGAGCGCAAGATCATCCTCGAAGTCGAAGGCGAGACGTCGGAGTGGTTCCTGCGTTTGATGCGCCACGAGGCCGCGCACGCCTACGCCTACGCCTATCAACTTTACCGGAAGAAGAAATGGCAGCAGACGTTTGGCCTCACTTCCACGGAGGAGACACCACAGTTTTACCGTCCGCGTCCTTACAGTCGTTCGTATGTTGTCCATCTCGATGACTGGTATGCGCAGAGTCATCCCGACGAGGATTTCGCGGAAACGTTCGCGGTGTGGCTGACGCCGGGACTGGACTGGCGAGCGCGTTACAAGGGCTGGAAGGCGTTGCAGAAGCTGGAATATCTCGACGAGTTGATGCGCTCGATTGCGGGCCAACCACCGACGCATCAGCCCGTGTATCGCGTCGCCGATCACGACTGCCTCAACGTGAAGTTGAAGACGCACTACGCGCGGAAGCGGAAGCTCATCGAGGACACCTACCCTGATTTCTACGACAACGATCTGAAGCAGCTTTTCGCGGCGGGACCGGAAATCACCGAGCGCATCAAGGCTTCGGACTTTCTGCGCCAGCGCCGCCGCCCCCTGATCAAAGCGGTCGGTCAGTGGACCAATGAAAAAAAGTATCGCATCAACAAACTGCTCACGCGCCTGATCGCACGCTGCGACAAACTCGACCTGCATCTGCGCGGTGACGACGCGCAGGCGTATCTGCAAGTGTCCGCCTACCTCACCACGCTGGTGATGAACTATCTCTTCACCGGAAAATTCAAACGCACCAAGTGAGCACGACTGGTCAATTGCAATGCGGGTTTGGTGGAGTGGCGTTCTCCCTCACCCCGGCCCTCTCCCGCTGGGAGAGGGGGAACGGCATTCAGCCTCACTGCTGTCAAACTCGCCCGACTCGACGAACGCTGCCTGACTGTCTCCCTCTCCCAGCGGGAGAGGGCCGGGGTGAGGGAGAGACGCGACTTCTGCCAAAAACATTTTTCATCCCACAGTTCACCCATCCAAACCCGTGAAACGAAAACTGAAAATCCTCGCGCTCTTTGACGCCATCGCGCCGACCACGCTCGACCAGGACTTGAGCGCGGAACTGAAGACCGACGACTGGAAGACCGAGTGCAACGTGCTCGACGCGCTGCGCAGCCTCGGTCACGTCGTGGAGCATCTCGCGCTCTTTGATAATCTTGATCTGCTGCGCCAGAAGCTGGAGAGCTTCGCGCCTGATTTGATTTTCAATCTCGCCGACCAGTTCAAAAACAACCGCGCCTTCGACCAGAACATTGTTTCCATCTTGGAGATGCAGGGCATTCCGTTCACCGGCTGCGGTTCGACCGGGCTGACGTTGTGCAAGCACAAGGCCATCTCAAAAAAAATTCTCAGCTACCACCGCATTCACACCGCGGCGTTCACGACCATCGCGCGCGGGAAACGCATCGCGCGTCCGCGCCAGCTCAAGTTCCCGATTCTAATCAAGCCGCTGAAGGAAGAGGCGTCGCTCGGCATTTCGCAGGCGTCATTCGTGGAGAACGACGAGCAGTTCAAGGAGCGCGTGCAGTTCATCCACGAGAAAATTGTCAACGACGCCATCGCCGAGGAATACATCGAGGGGCGCGAACTTTACGTGAGCGTGATGGGGCAGCACCGGCTCGACGTGTTTCCCATTCGCGAACTCATCTTCAAGGAAGTGCCGCCGGACGAGCCGAAGATCGCCACCTACCGCGCGAAGTGGGACGAGGAATATCGCAAGCGCTGGGGCTTGCAGAACCAGTTCGCGGAAGGACTCGACCCCGCCGTCGTCGCGAACATCCAGAAGACCTGCAAACGCATCTACCATCTGCTGACCATTGACGGTTACGCGCGTCTCGACCTGCGCCTCACGCCGAAGAACGAAGTTTATTTCATCGAGGCCAATCCGAATCCCATCCTCGCGGCGGACGAAGACTTCGCGCAGTCCGCGCAGAAGGCGGGACTGACGTATCCGCAACTCATCGAGCGCATCCTCCGGCTGGCGATGAAGGCCGTGCGGGAGTAGCTGGGAAGGCCAAATGGCTTTGGCCTGTCCACCAATGGCGACGATCCAATTCCCCTGTTGCTCCGGCGTCGGTTCGTCGCATAGGTTTCCGCCCCGATGACCTTCACGCAGAAAACTTTTTTGCTCCGTGCTGCATGAAGCCGGCGCGCACGCAATTCAATCTCGTCCGCCGCGCCGCTGATCATTCTGCCGCGCAGGAGCAGCGCGTCGAGCGGCTGATGCCGGCCTGTGCTTACTACCCCAAGTCCGACCGCCCAATGTTCATGGCCGGGTATCGCGAACTGTGCCGCGTGGATTTGACCGGCAAACGGGTGCTCGAAATCTGCTGCGCCAACGGCGAACTGAGCCGCCAACTGGCGGGCGTTTTTCCGGGCGCGGAAGTCATCGCCATGGACCGTTACCCCGAGGGCGGTAGTTCCATCGTCCAGGCGCAGGCCAGCACCGGGTTGACCAACGCGCGCTACTACGCCGGCGACGCGACGCGCCTGGTGGAATTCGCCGACGCCTCGCTGGACCTCGTCTTCGGCCAGGCCACGCTGCATCATCTGGTGCATGACGGAGGCAAGCTTCGGGACGAGGCGGCGCGCGTCCTCAAGCCTGGCGGACGGCTCATCTTCATCTTCGAGCCGCTGGGCCACAACCCGGTCTGGGCGATGATTCGCGCTTACCGCATCGCCCGCATGGACTTGGTGGATGAGAGCAACGTGGTGCTGCGGGTGCTGGAGGAAATGGCCGCTCCGTTTAGCCGGTGCGAGGTGCAGCCGTTCAATCTCGTCGGCTACCCGTTCAAATCGTTGGGTCGTTTTGCTGGCGCGGGTTTCATGAACTGGATTGATCGCGTGGACGTGGCGCTCATGCAGGGGCGTCCCGGCCTCGCGAAGATGGCCGCGAACTTCAACGTGGTGTTCACGAAGTAACGCGCGCGCCGCTACAATTTCCGCACCCAGATATTCCGAAAGCGCACCGGGCAGCCATGCCCCGCGAAACCCAGCGGCCCTTCACTCACCGTCACCGCGCGCGGCAACACACGATGACCGGTGCCGCCGTAAATTTCCTGATTCGCCTGCACCAGCACGCCGTTGTGGAAAAGTGTCAGGCGCGCGGGCTGCACCACCTTGCCTTCTGCGATGACCGGCGCGGTGAAGGTCAGGTCGTAGCTCTGCCATTCGCCGGGCGGACGGCACGCGTTCACCAGCGGCGGCGTCTGCGCGTAGATGGCGGCGCACTGGCCGTCCGGCGCCCACTTCTCGGTGAAAGAATCGAAAATCTGAATCTCGTAGAGGCCGTGAATGATCACGCCGCTGTTCCCCTGATTGTACCAAGGCCCTTTGAAGTTCGAGGGTGACTGCCATTCGAGATGAAGCTGGAAGCTGCCGAACTTTTCCTTCGTGCGCGGCGCGAGTTCGCCCGCCGTCTCCAACGTTCCGTCCACCACGCGCCACGAATTGCTCCGCCACGCGGAAATATCTTTTCCATCGAAGAGCACGAGGGCATCCGCCGGCATGGGCGCGGAACGCAGGGCAGGGGCGGCAATCACACGCACGGGCGCGGGACGGTCCGGGTCATGCACCACGTAGCCGCACCACGGGAGTATGGGCGTGTCCTTGTAGCCGTAAACGCCCGAGCCATTCGTGGCGTAAATCAGTTTCGACTCCGCCGCGCACGCGCAGTCGAGTGCAGACGAAACGACGCCAGCAAGGAGGAGCAGTAAAATCAACCGGGCTTTCATGCGGGCGGGAAGTTACCCAGCCCGGTTCAGGGCGGACAAGATTCACCTGAACCGGATTGGCACATTTGTCCCTATAAAACGCACTCGCAAAAATGTGTCGAGTGGATAATTTCTCCCCGCGCCCTATGAAAAAAAACCTCCTGCTTCTGGCCTGGCTTGGATTGACGGCTTCCACGTTTGCGCAAGGCTTCGTCAACACCACCTTTGAGCGGCCACCGTTTCAGCAGCCACCGGCCCCGACGGGCTTTCCCCAATTTTTGGACTGGGCCACTTGGGCGCCAGGCTGGTCGCACAGCAGCGGGAGCGACACCGGCGTGCTCTACTATGAGCTTCCGCATGTGGGGATCTCGCAGTGGTATCTGCTCGTGCGTAATCCCGGTTCGCTCAACTACGGCTCACCCCTGGCGGGCAACTACTCGCTGGCCCTGCACAGCGGCTATCAAAACAATCAGGACAACAACTCACCCTGGGTCAATGCCTTCCTCTCCCAGACCGCCATCGTTCCGGCCGGCTCCCTGTCCATTCGCGTGCTGGCCTCGGGACCGTTCGCCCTCTACGTCAACGGAAATCCCATCTCCTTGTTCTCGCTCGGCGGCAACCAATTCGGCGGCGACATCTCGGCCTTCGCGGGCGCGTCCACGGAAGTGAAAATCATGAGCACCAGTCCCGTGGGTAACTTGAACCATCCCCCCCTCATCGTGGACAACCTCACCTTCTCCCCCGTCGCCGTCCCCGAGCCGGGCACGCTCGCCCTCTTCGGCGTGGGCGGCTTGATGCTCTGGGCCTTCCGCCGAGCGCGGGCGTGATGTGGTCAGGGACGGGATTCCTCGGTTGCCGGACGTTTCGATTGGTGATTCCTTACCGGCGTGACCCTGGGCCGCAAAATCTTTTTCATCGCTGGAGTGGCCGTGGCGGTGGTGGCTTTGGGGTCGGTAGTGGTCAGCCAATATCAGCCGCAGGCGGAACTCATGTCTTGCGGGCATCCCAATCAAATTTCGCTCAAGACCCGGATCAAAATCATGATGGGTGGTCACGACCGCCATTTTTGTCAATCGCGGGACATGGTGATGCGTTTGCAAATCCTCGCGGGGAACGATGTTTCTTACCTCGACGACCAGTTGGCGGGGGGCTCGGATTACTTCCGTGGATTGAAATACATATTCGCCACGAACGGCTCCAACTGGTTCATCACCGTCCCTCGGCAAGACAAACTCGCCGGCCACTACCTACTCACCAGCGCCGGACGCCTGCACTTCCACACGACCCGCCCCGCGACCACGAATGATTCGGTGCTGCAGGATTGGTCGCGTTGAGCGCATCTCCCCTGTTGCCCTGCCTCCCCCCGTCCATTAGTTTCCCGGCCCTATGTTGAACATGAAAACCATCCGCGAGCGGCTGCACAAAGTGCCGTTCAAGCCCTTCGAACTGAGGCTGACGGATGGCCGGCGCATCTCCATCGAGCACCCCGACTTCGTGGCCTTGGGCGGCAGCGTGGTTGTGGTCACGGATGAAACGGACGGAGTTCGAGAAGTGGACGCACTGCATGTGGTTTCGCTCGACCCGCTGTCGAAAGCAAAAAAACGGAACGGCAAACACTAAATTTATGACACTGACCGAAAAAATCCTCGCGCGCGCGGCTGGCAAAGCTTCAGTCCAGGCCGGGGACAACATTTGGGTGAACGCGGATGTGCTCATGACGCACGATGTGTGCGGGCCGGGGACTATCGGCGTTTTCAAACGCGAGTTCGGCAAGACGGCCAAGGTCTGGAACAAGAACCGCGTGGTCATCATCCCCGACCACTACATTTTCACCGCCGACTCGAAGTCGAATCGCAATGTGGACATCCTCCGCGATTTCTCACGCGAGCAGGAGCTGCCCTATTTCTACGACGTGATTGATGACCCGAACGGCCAGTGGCATTTCGACGCGAGCAAGGGCTTGCTCAAGCGCCAGTATGGTTCGCGCTACGCGGGCGTGTGCCACACCGCGCTGCCGGCGAAGGGCCACACGCGCCCCGGCGAGATTTTGTTCGGCACGGATTCGCACACCTGCATGGCGGGGGCGTTCAATCAATTCGCCACCGGCATCGGCAACACCGACGCGGGCTTCGTGATGGGCACGGGCAAGCTGCTCATCAAGGTGCCGGAGACGATGCACTTCCGCCTCGAAGGCGCGCTCCAGCCGGGCGTGATGGCGAAGGACGTGATCCTGCACGTCATCGGCGAAATCGGTTTCGACGGTGCGACGTATCGCGCGATGCAGTTCGATGGCCCCGGCGTGGCGAGCCTTTCGATGGACGACCGCATGACCATCGCGAACATGGCCATCGAGGCGGGCGGGAAGAACGCGATCTTTGAATTCGACGCGCGCACGAAGGAATACGTGGACGCGCGAACGCAGTTGAACGGGACGAAGCGCAGTTACGAACCCGTCGAGGCGGACAAGGATCAGAAGTTCATTTACGAACTCGTCGTGGATTTGTCGCAACTCGAACCGACCGTGGCGTGCCATCCCGATCCGGGCCAGCGCAAGAAGGCCAAGGACATGAGCACCATGAAGCTCGATCGCGCCTACATCGGTTCCTGCACGGGCGGCAAGACGAGCGACTTCGTGGAGTTCGCGCGCGTGCTGCAAGGCCACCATGTGAGCATTGACACCTTCGGCGTGCCCGCGACGCCGGACATCGTGAACGAGTTGCAGGCCACGCGCTGGGGCGACAAGACCATCTGGCAAATCCTGCTCGATGCCGGCGTGCGCATGACGGAGAACGCCGGTTGCGCCGCGTGCCTCGGCGGGCCGGTGGACACGTTCGGGCGCATCAATACACCCGGCATCAAGTGCATCAGCGCCACAAACCGCAACTTCCCCGGCCGCATGGGCGACAAGGAATCGCAGGTCTTCCTCGCCAGCCCGATGACCGTGGCGGCGAGCGCGATCACGGGCTACGTGACGGACCCTCGGGCGTATTTGAGTTGAACGGATTGATTTGAAAGCAACGCGCTGCTGGCAACAGCAGCGCGTTTTGCGTTAAAAAGTCTCCGCTTCGTTTTTGAAAATTCGTGTGTTAATCACTCCGCCTCGTGCCCGGTAAAAGCATAAATATTCTCGGCCTCTCCGCGTACTACCACGACAGCGCGGCGTGCCTGGTGCGCGACGGCGTGATCATCGCCGCCGCGCAGGAGGAGCGTTTCACGCGCAAGAAACACGACGAGCGGTATCCGCGAAACGCCATCGAGTATTGCCTGCGCGAAGGCGGCATCACCACGGCGGAACTGGATTACGTGGCGTTCTACGAGAAGCCGTTCGTGAAGTTCGACCGCCTGCTGCACTCGTATCTGGCCTGCGCGCCGTCCGGGATTCATTCGTTCCTGAAGGCCATCCCGGTCTGGATCAAAGAGAAGATCTGGATGAAGACAGAGCTGCAGAAGGAACTGAACTTCAGCGGCCCGATGATTTTCCCCGAGCATCACGAGGCGCACGCGGCGTCGGCGTTTTATCCGTCGCCATTTCAAGAGGCGGCCTTCCTGACCGTGGATGGCGTGGGCGAATGGACCACGACGAGCTGGGGCACGGGGCGCGACGGTCATGTGCAGATCGCGGGCGAGCTGCACTTCCCGCACTCGCTCGGGCTGCTCTACAGCGCGTTCACTTACTTCACCGGCTTCCGCGTCAATTCCGGCGAATACAAGCTCATGGGTCTCGCGCCCTACGGCGAGCCGAAATACGTGGATGTGATTCTGCGCGAACTGATTGACCTGAAGGAGGACGGCTCCTTCCGGTTGAACATGAAGTATTTCAACTACGCCGTCGGCCTCACGATGACGAACGCGAACTTCGCCGCGCTCTTCGGTCGCGAGGCGCGCAAGCCCGAGTCGAAGCTCACGCAACTCGACATGGACTTGGCGCGCTCGGTGCAGGACGTGACCGAGGAGGTCATGTACCGGATGGCAAAACACATTCGCAAAGAGACCGGGCAGAAGAATCTCTGCCTCGCGGGCGGTGTGGCGCTGAACTGCGTGGCGAACGGAAAAATTCTGCGCGAAGGCATCTTCGACCGCATCTGGATTCAGCCGGCGGCGGGCGACGCGGGTGGCGCGCTCGGAGCGGCCCTGTTCACCTGGCACGAGTATCTCGGCCACGGACGCAAGGCCGATGGTGTGAAGGATTCGCAGCGCGGCTCGTATCTCGGGCCGGAGTTCCAGCGCGACGACATCCGCAAATTCTTTCAGGCGCAGAACACGCCCTTCGTGGAACTGGACGATGATCAAATCCCCGACCGCATCGCCGACTTGATCGCGAGTGACAAGGTGATCGGGTGGTTTCAGGGGCGCATGGAATTCGGCCCGCGCGCGCTGGGTGGCCGCTCCATCATCGGCGACGCGCGCTCGGCGAAGATGCAGGAGACGATGAACTTGAAGATCAAGTTCCGCGAAAGTTTTCGTCCATTCGCGCCTTCGGTGCTGCGCGAGCGCGTGAGCGAGTGGTTCGACTTGAACGAGGAAAGCCCCTACATGCTGCTCGTCGCACCGGTGGCCAAGAAGCACACGCGCGAACTCACGGCGGAGGAGAACAAGAAGTTCGGCCTCGAAAAACTTCTGACGCTGCGCTCGACCATTCCTGCCGTGACGCACGTTGACTACTCCGCGCGCGTGCAGACGGTGACCGAGGATTGGAACCCGCTCTACTACCGGACCATCAAACGCTTCGAGGAAAAGCACGGCTGTCCGGTCATCATCAACACGTCGTTCAACGTGCGCGGCGAACCCATCGTCGGCTCGCCCGAGGATGCCTACCGCTGCTTCATGCGCACGAACATGGATTACTTGATCGTGGGCAATTTTCTTTTGGAGAAGAAAGACCAGAAGCCGCTCGACAAGGACATTGACTGGCTCAAGGAATTCGAACTCGACTGACCCATGCTGCGCGAAGACATCAAAGGATTGCAGAAGGCCACGCCGCGCGACTTGCGGAAATTCGGGCTGATGGTGGGCGGCGTGTTTTGCGCGCTCGCCTTGCTCTTCTGGATTCCCAAATGGCACAAGCCGTGGTTCTGGTGGCTGCTGGTGCCGGGCGGGCCGCTGGTCGTGCTCGGTGCGATTCTGCCGCGCAGCTTGAAATGGATTTACGTCGGCTGGATGACGCTGGCGATGATCCTCGGCGCGATTGTCTCCACGATTTTGCTCACGCTGCTATTCGTGCTGATGGTGACGCCGCTCGGGCTGCTCGCGCGACTGGTGGGCAAGGATTTCCTGAGTCAAAAGCTGGAACCGCAGGCCGCGAGCTACTGGTTGCGGCGCGACATCTCGAAACCGAAGGCGAAGCATGAGCACGAGCAGCAGTTCTGAGATACTGGCTCCTGCGGCCCGCCCGTCACGGCTGAAGAACGCGCTGAAGAATCTTGCGCTGTTCGGATTCACGCTGCTGCTCTGCGTGGGACTCACGGAGCTGGCGCTGCGCATTCTGGGTTACGGCAACGTGGAAATCTACGAGCCGCATCCGCAGCTCTACTGGCGGCTCAAGCCCAATCAAGATTGCTTCACGAAGATTGATCGCAAGCCGGTGCATGTAAATTCGCACGGGACGCGCGGGCGCGAGTTTAGCTCGGCCAAGCCCGCCGGCACGCGGCGCATCGTCTCGCTTGGCGACTCGCGCACCTTTGGCTGGGGCTTGAGCGAGGCCGAGACTTATTCCGACCTGATCGAGAAGCAGCTTCAGGAACGGTTCGGCGCGACGGAAAAAATCGAGGTCATCAACTGCGGCGTGAACGCGTGGTCGTATCCGCAGATGAGCGTCTTCTTCCGTGAGTTCGCACTGAAGTGGCAGCCCGACCTGGTGATTCTGGCCGACGCGAATCTGTGGACGCAGTTTTCCGAGCAGAGCGATCCGGCGTTCGTGAAAAAATTTCTCCACCGCGTGCGGCTGAAAAACTTTCTCCGGCGTTTCGCGCTCTATCACTACGTGGTGGAAGTGCAGCTCAAGAATTTCTATGAGCAGCACCGGTCGAAATTTGTTCCCGTGGACCCGAAGCAGGACACTCTTTTCAAGGCGCAGCAGCAGAAAGACCCGGACGCTTTCTTCCGGGCCGCGATTGAAACCCTGTGCGCGACCGCGCGCAGCAACGGCGTGCCGGTGGTGCTGATGTTTCAACCAAACCAAAACACGCTGCTCGCCACCAACGCCCCGTCCGAGGGCGTGCTGCGCGCCAAGCAGCAGGTCAGCCATCAGTTCAACGTGCCGCTGATCGATCTCACGGACGATCTGCGCCCGCAGGCAAAAGACCTTTACCTCGATGCCGACCCTGTTCATCTTAACTCGAAAGGCAACGAAATCATTGGACGCCGCCTCTTTGAAGTCGTCCGTCCACTCCTGAAACCATGAGCAAGTTTGGCATCGCCCGAGAATTTTGGAGCTTCCTGCGGGTGCGGAAGAAATGGTGGATCACCCCCATTGTGCTGTTCCTTGTGGTGCTGGGGGCGCTGCTGGTTTTTGCCAAGGGTTCGGCGCTCGCGCCGTTCATCTACAGCCTGTTCTGAACGGCGGACCCCAGGAACGGGGCCGCCCCACCGCGTCGGATGAATCGAGAAGCCATTGACACTTTTTTGGAGCGGGCCGTGCTCGGCCTTGTCCTCATTTTGATCACCTTCGGCACGCTGGCCTTTGGCGGCGTGCGCCCGCTGGACGGCGCGGTGCTGGCCTGGCTGGTGCTCGGCGCGCTCGGCCTCTGGCTGGTGCGGCTGTGGCTGGCACCGAAGTTTCGTTTCCTCTGGCCGCCGGTGTGCTGGGCGGTGCTGGCCTTCCCGGCTTTCGCGCTCTGGCGCTGGCGCACGGCGGATGTGGAATTTCCCGCCCGGCAGGAGTTCATGATCGTCCTCCTGGTCGCGCTGCTCTTCCTGCTGGTGGTCAACAATCTCTACAGTCAGGAATCCGTGCGCGTCCTCACCCTGTTTCTCATTTTCCTCGGCACGCTCGTCGCCATGTATGGAATTTTTCAATGGCTCCGTCATTCGGAAACGGTTTGGGGACTGCCCCGGCCTGAAGCGTATCTCGAGCGCGCTTCCGGCAGTTTCATCTGCCCGAACCATCTGGCCGGGTTCTTGGAAATGCTTCTGCCACTCGCCCTGGCCATGACTGTCATCGGGCGCATGGCTCCGGCCGCGCGCGTCTGCGCCGGCTACGCCTCGCTCGTGCTGCTCATCGGCCTGGCGGTCACCCAGTCTCGCGGCGGCTGGATCGCCGGGGCGTGCGCACTGCTTCTGTTGGTTTGGTGTCTCCTGCGTACGCGCGGGAGCCGTTGGGCGGCGTTGCTTTTGCTGGTCGTCATTGCGGGGACCGGTTGGTGGCTCTACCCGCGCGCGGTCGAGCAACGCATTGAGCTGGGCCAGTACACCGGCAACAACAAGGACACCCGCCTCCGCCTCTGGGACGCCGCGTGGCGCATGTGGCGGGATCATCCGTGGGCGGGCGTGGGACCCGATCACTTCGACCTCCGCTACCGCCAGTATCGCGACGCCACCAACACCGCCCAGGGCCGTCCTGGGCGCACGCACAATGATTACCTCAATACGCTGGCCGACTATGGCGCCGTCGGCCTGGCGCTCGCGTTGTTGCCCCTCGGGTTTGCCGCCTGGACGGTCCTGCGCTGCTGGCCGCATGTGCAGCGGGCCGGCTCGGAGTTCGGCGAGAAGAAAAGCAACCGCGCCGCCATCGTCCTCGGCGCGTCGGCGGGCCTGCTGGGCTTGCTCGTCCATTCCTTCCTCGATTTCAACCTGCACATTCCGTCCAACGCCCTTCTCTTCGCCACGCTGCTCGCCGTGGTCATGACACACGCGCGCTTTGCCACCGAGCGTCATTGGTGCACCGCGCGCTGGCCGCAGAAAATTCTCGGCACGGTCGCGCTGCTGACCGCGCTCGGCTGGCTCGGGTCGCAAACGCTGATCCGCACGAACGAAGCCCTGGCTTTGCGCCGCGCCGCGCCGCTGGCCGACGGATCGCCGGAGAAAATCGCCCTGCTAAAAAAAGCCTTTGCTCTGCAGCCACAAAATGCCGACACCGCCTACGCCCTCGGCGAGCAACTGCGCGCCCTCGCCTGGCTGGGCCAGGACGACAACCAGGAGCGCGCCCGGCAGGCGCTCGAATGGTTTCAACGCACCGTTGCCCTCAATCGCTGGGATGAGCTGGCGCACATCCGTGCCGGCATGTGCCTCGACTGGCTGGGTCGTCCCGCCGAAGCGCAGCCCCATTTCACCCGCGCGCTGGAGCTGGACCCGAACCACTGGCATGCCCGCGCCATGATGGGCTGGCATGAATTTCAAAAGGAAAATTACGAGGGCGCGGCGGACTGGTTCAGAAAATCCCTCATGGTCAACTGGCTGGAAAATCCGCTGGCCTACAGCTACCTCCATTTGAGCGAGAAATTTATCCGCGAGGCGGCGGCGGGCACGAAGCGGTTTTAATTCCAGACGGATGACGAAATGTCCGGCGTGCTACTTGGCACCCGCTGCTGGTTTCTCCGGCTTGGTCGTCACGAAACTTTTTCCATCCCGGTGACACAAAATCTGAACAACATGCCGGCCTGAATACAGCACCGGCGGCACGCCGCCGCCGGGCATGATCCACTGGCCGGCCATGTAGAAATTCTCCAGCCCCGGCAGTGTCTTCGGCAGCAGCGTGCGGAGCGCTTTCGGCGTCGGCACCCAGCCCATGAACGCGCCCTTGTGATTGAGCGTGTAGCGCCACGTCGTGTAGGGCGTAGCCATGTCGGTGAGTTCCACTTGCGCCGAGACTCCTGGAAAGTGCGGTTCGAGACGTTCGAGCGCCTCGGCGATGACGCGCTTTTTTTCCACCTCGTAGCGCGGGCGGTCTTGCAACAGCTCCTCCCAAAATTCCCAGTCCGAGTGCAGCAGCACTTGCACAATGGTTTTGCCGGGCGGAGAAAATTTGTCGCTGTAATTGAAAATGCGGACGGGAAAACCCTGGATGGTCACGTTGCCAATCGTCATCGGCTTTTTCAGCAACAGAAAACGCAACGGCTCGACGCCGGGAAACTCGCGCCCGACCACGAAGCTGATCGTCACGATGGGGACGAGGTGTTTCCAGTTCGCGTAACAGTCGCGCAGCTTCGGGCTGGTGAATTTGTCGCCGAGCAGCTTGAACAGCGTGCGGTGGCCGTCGCCCGCCGCGACCACCACGTCGGCGCGCTGCTCCGTGCCGTCGGCGAGCCGCACGCCCACGGCGCGGTTTTGCTCCACGATGATTTCCTGCACCGTGGCGTTGAACGTGATCTCGCCGCCGAGCGCGCGGTAGCGCTCCTCGATGCTCGCCACGAAATCCGAGCAACTGCCCGCGAGCAGGCCCATCTGCCGGTTCGCCATCAGCGACATGATGAGCATCACGAACCACACCGGCACCTCGGGCAGAAAGAGATTCACCAACATGCGGCGCAGGTTGTCGTTCTTCAGGCGGCGCACGAAAACTTCCGTCGGTTCGTTCAGCGGCCCGCCGAAATACGGCAGCACGCGGCGCAGTTGCCACGCCTGTTTCAGCAAGCCAGTCACGCCCAGCAACTCCGGCGGCAACTCCAGCGTCCCGAAAATATCCGTGCGCTGAAACGCCCGCGCCCCGCGCACGAATTGATCAATGAAGCGCGCGTCCTCCGGCGCGATGGCTTTCAACTCGCGCGCCAGCTTTTCCAAGTCGCCGCTGAAGCTGACCTGATGCCCGTTAATTTCATCCGAGAAGTGGACGAAGGTTTTGAGATCGGGAAAGTGGCGGCCGTGCATCAGCCCCAGCTCACGATAAATTTCGTGGCACGCGAGCCCGGGCCGGTGGCCCATGAGGTAGTGAATGCCGCCATCGATCAGGTAGCCGCGATTCTTCCACGCCTTCGCGACGCCGCCCGGTTCGCTGTGATGCTCCACAATGCGCGTGCGATAGCCGTTCATCCGGCCATAGCAACCCGTTGCCAGCCCGGCCAGCCCCGCTCCGATGATGATGATGGATTTTTCAGCCATGTGCGTGCGTGGAAAAAAGCTAGTGGGACCGGCGCCCCCGCCGGTCGCTAGTCCGACAATCGCCCCCGCTTGTCGAACTGCAAGCGGGGGCGCTTGCAGGACTATGACAGCCGAGGGCGGCTGTCCCACTATGCAGAGGAGCGGCGCGCGTCACGATTTTATGCGCGTCAGCAAACGGGCTGGCACTTGCTTGTTCAAGCCGCGAGTTGTAGAAAGCCGCTCCCTTTTCGCTCGATGATTGCACTGGATGGTCACCATCTCTCCATCGCCGACGCCTGGCACATTGCCGCGCGTCAATCACCCTGCGCCCTCGCCGATTCCGCGCGGCCCCTGATCCGCCGCAGCCGTGAACTGGTCGAAAAAATCGCCGCGCAGCCGCGCGCCGTTTACGGCATCAACACCGGCTTCGGCCCGCTCAGCGGCTTTCGCATCTCGAACGAGGATTTGGGCCAGCACCAAATCAATCTTCTTCACCACCTCACCGTGGGACAGGGGCCGCTGTTCTCGCCGGCGGAAACGCGCGCCATCATGCTCACGCGTGCGAACGCCCTCGCGCGCGGTTACTCGGGCATTCGCGAGGAGTTGATCGAGCTGCTGCTGGCCGCGTTGAACAAAGGCGTGCTGCCGGAAATTCCCAGCGAAGGTTCCGTCGGCGCGAGCGGTGATCTCGTGCCGCTGGCGCACATGGCCGGATTGCTCGTCGGCTTTGGTCACGCGTGGTTGAACGGCGAACGGTTGCCCGCGACCGAAGCGTTGCGCCGCGTGGGACTTACGCCCGTCGTGCTGCAATGCAAAGAAGGGCTCGCGCTCGTCAACGGCACGTCTGTGATGACCGGTCTCGCCGCGCTCTCCACGCACGAGGCGGAGAAGCAACTGCACTGGCTGGAGCTGCTCACGGCCTGTCTCTTCCAGGTGCTCGGCGGCGAGCCGGAAGTCTTGTGCCAGCAGATTCATAAGGCGCGGGGCTTTCGCGGTCAGGCTCTTGTCGCGCGGCGCATCAGTGATTCGCTCCGCACGCATCCTGATTTCGCCCGCCGCATTGATGACCATCAGTGGGGTTCCACGCACAAGCCCGTGGACCCCGGCGCGGAGATTCAAGACCCCTACTCGCTGCGCTGCACGCCGCAGATTCTCGGCGCGTTTCAAGAGGCGCACTGGCACATCGCGGAAGTCGTCACGCGCGAACTCAACGCCAGCACGGACAACCCGCTCATCTTCGCCGACACGGAAATGGTTCTGCACGGCGGCAATTTCTACGGCCAGCAAATCGCGATGGTCAGCGACTACCAGCGCTTTGGTTTGATCAAACTGGCGCTGCTCGCCGAGCGGCAAATCGAGCGGCTCGTGAACTGGCGTTACAGCCGTGGCCTGCCGCCGATGCTCGCGGGCGGCGCGCCGGGATTGAACTCCGGTTTCTCCGGCGCGCAACTGCTCGCCACGTCGCTCGCCGCCGACGCGCGCTTGCTCGGCACCGCCGCCTCCATCCAGACCATTTCCACCAACGCCAACAATCAGGACGTGGTCAGCATGGGCTGCACGGCGGCGAAGATGACGCGCACCTGCCTGCCGCTCGTCTGGAAAATTCTGGCGATTGAAGCGATCACCGTTGTGCAGGCGGCGGACCAGCGCGGCGCGGAAAAAACTTTGGGCGGCGATTTCCGCAAGCTCTACGAACTCGTGCGCGGCGTGTCGCCGGTGCTTGGAGCGGATCGTCCGCTCGCCGAGGACATCGCGCGCGTGACCGCGCTGCTGCAAACCGAGGAGGCCCAGCGCCACTGCCTGGCAACGGCTGGCGGAGATGATGGAGAGCGAGACTGATGAAACTCGTGCAACACAGCGAAGGCGCGCGGCTGCGCCGCGGGTGGCACGGGCAACCTGCCCGTGCCGCCGGGCTACCAGCCCGGCGGAAGGGTGAGGGCATCGCACGTCAGGCAGGCCGGACTTCAGGCGAGGGCGGCTCACCTTCATTCCGCTGGGCAGGTTGCCCAGCGGGACGGGCTGGTAGCCCGTTCCACCCATTGCGCGGGGAAGCTTTCAAACTTGTCCCTGGTCGTTGCAGATTCCAGTGATTCAGATGTTAGACCACACAACGCGCATGGAGTTACTTGCCACCAGAGACGAGAAGCAGATTTGGTTTCACGAGCTTTCGCGACCGTACCGGCTTGATGCTCCTTTTCCGGGGGAGCTTTACGTCTGCATTCTTTTCGCGAACGACGAGACCATCACGAAGGAGGAGCAGGCAGCGGTGAGCGAGCAGTTAGTTCGCACCGGTTGTCGTTACGCCGTCTGTGCAGGCCACAACTGTTCTAGCTGGGACGATGCAGTGGACTTTGCTTATCTTTCCACCGACGAGCATTTCTCTCCGCCAGACGAGACTTTTGTGATGACTTCGTGGCACGACGGCGACTCGGTTGAGGATGTTATCTTTCACGGCTTGATGTGCACGATGTTTGGTGACCATGAGTTCACCCGTTATCTCGTTCTCTTCATTGGCCCACGCGCCGGTTTGTGTGACGAGGTCAGGAGAGGCATTCAGGAGGTTTGGCATGACAGCCGTGTGGCTTAACCATGCGCACGCGCCACCGACTTATCGCGTACGTGAAACGACCTGACCATGCGCGAGACTTGGAAGCATCAGTATGAAGACTGACGTGGATGTTCTGATCATCGGTGCCGGCCCGGCTGGAGCGAGCGCGGCGTCGCTGTTGCACAAACAGGGCTTCCGCCTGCTCGTCACGGAGAAGCAGCACTTCCCGCGCTTCGTGATCGGCGAGAGCCTGCTGCCGCACTGCATGGATTTGTTGCAGGAGGCTGAACTGCTCGAAGCCGTGGAGCAGAAAAATTTCATCCACAAGAACGGCGCGGTCTTCAAACGCGGCGACGGGACGTGCAACTTTGATTTCTCCGCGCAATTCACCGCCGGCTGGAAATACACCTTCCAGGTGCCGCGCGCGGACTTCGACAAAACTCTCGCGGACACGGTCGCGGCGCGCGGCGTGGAATTCCGCTACGGCACTGGCGTGCAAGCGGTGAACTTCGCGGACTCGCACGCCACGGTGACGCTGGAGGACGAGAGCGGCGTGCGGCGTGACGTGACGGCGAAGTTCGTCCTCGATTGCAGCGGCTACGGTCGCGTGCTGCCGCGTCTGCTGAACCTCGAACGTCCGTCGCGCTTTCCCGTGCGCGAGGCGCTCTTCACGCACGTCACCGGCGACCACCGGCCCGAAGGTCGCGAGGAGGGAAAAATCTGGGCGTGCATTCATCCCGACGGCGCGTGGCTGTGGATCATTCCGTTCTCGAACGGCAAGACCAGCGTGGGCGCAGTGGCGTCGCCGGAATTTTTTGCGAAATATCCTTCTGACCCTGAGCAGCGATTGCGCGCCATCATCGCATCTGATCCGAATGCCGGGCCGCGTCTCGCGAACGTGCAGTTCACCTTCGCGCCGCAGCGCATCGCCGGTTACGCCTGTGCGGTCGAGCGGCTGCACGGCCCGCGTTTTGCGCTGGCGGGGAACGCCACGGAATTTCTTGATCCCATCTTCAGTTCCGGCGTCACGCTGGCGCTGGCCTCGGCGAATCGCGCCGCGAAAGTCATCACCCGCGAATTGCGCGGCGAGACCGTGGACTGGCAGGCCGACTACGCTGACCACGTCATGCAGGGCATCAACACCTTCCGCGCCTACGTCACCGCGTGGTATGAAGGCACGTTGCACGAAATCTTTTTTGCCGCCGGCTCGAATCCCGGCGTGATGCAGCAGATTTGCTCGGTGCTCGCGGGCTACGTGTGGGACAAGTCGAACCCGTATGTCGCGCAACCGGAACGCGCGCTGCCGCTGCTCGCGCGCATCGTGACCAGCCAGGCGAAGGCGAATGCCACGACGGTCGCAGCGTGAAATTCTTTTTCCGGGTGAGTGCTGAAATTTATTTCGATTCGGACGTGAGGGACGCCGCCTTCCCCTCACCCCGGCCCTCTCCCCAGAGGAGAGGGAGAGCGGCATGTAGCCTTCAGCCATCCGAACGCGCTCGTCGTCGCTCAACGCTGGCTGACTTTCTCCCTCTCCCCGAGGGAGAGGGCCGGGGTGAGGGGAAACGCGCGCTCCTTCCGCCGCAGACATCAGAATTCCTTCGCTCCACCACTCCATTTCTCCATCACTCCAACACTCCGCCCCCACACCCGTGAACTTCTTCCAACAAGATTCCAAGTCCGCCTTCGACGCGAAGTCCGAGGCGCAGCGCATCGCGTATGCGCCGGTGGCGTTCCAGGCCTGCCGCGTGTTGCGCACCGAGGGCATTCTCGAAGCCGTGCAGAAAAGCGGCTCGACCGGCATCACGCTCGCGGAAGTGGTCGCGAAGGTCAGCCTGCCGCGCTACGGCGTGAAGGTGCTGATGGAAGCCGGGCTGGGCATCGGACTCTTCTGCATCAATGAAGGCCGCTACACGATCACCAAGCTCGGCTACTTCCTGCTGCGCGACCCGATGACGCGCATCAACATGGATGTGGTGCATGATGTCTTCTATCGCGGCTTCTTCGACCTCGACCGGGCGGTGCGCGAAGGGAAACCGAGCGGCCTGAAATCGCTCGGCGACTGGCCGACGATTTACGAGGGGCTTTCCTCGCTCGAACCGCGCGCCCGCGAAAGCTGGCTGGCGTGGGACCATTACTACTCCGACCAGGCGTTTCCCGCCGCGCTGCCCATGGTCTTCGCGGATGGCCCGAAGCGCCTGCTCGACGTCGGCGGCAACACCGGCAAGTTCGCCATCCAATGCGCGAAGCACAACGCGGACGTGCGCATCACCATCGCGGACCTCGACAAGCAGCTCGCGCTCGCGAGGACGAACCTCGAGCAGCACGGCGTGGCGGATCGCGTGGACCTGCATCCGGTGAATCTCCTCGACGAATCCGCCGCGCTGCCCGGCGGCCACGATGCGATCTGGATGAGCCAGTTCCTCGATTGCTTCTCCGAGCAGCAGATCGTTTCCATCCTGCGCCGCGCCGCCGCCGCGATGTCAGCGGACAGTTCGCTCTACATTCTCGAACTGCTCTGGGACCGGCAGCCGAACGAGACAGCGGCGTTCTGTCTCCAGCAGATTTCGCTCTACTTCACCTGCCTCGCGAACGGCAACAGCCAGATGTATCACTCGGACGACTTGCTGCGCTGCATCGCCGAGGCCGGATTGAAGGTCGTGGAGGAACGCGACCAAGTGGGCCTCTACCACACGCTGCTCAAGTGCCGGAAGGCGTGAGCGGGGGAAAAATTTTAACCACGGAAGACACGGAAAACACGGAAGGGGAAAGAATGGAACGGTGCGGGTAGGGCGCGTCGCTCCGCGCGCGCCGGGCGTGACTCAACCCTGCGCTCACGAATTCAAGTCCAGGAATTAGCCCCTTGGTGCCGGTCAAATGAGAGGTTTGGGGATGCGCTTTTCCGCTTCACGGCGCGCGCGGAGCGCGTCGCCCTACCCGCACGGTCGAATGGAAAACTGCCTGAGATGATCAGGCTCCTTCGTTCCGGTTCCGTGTTTTCGGTGTCTTCCGTGGTTGAGAAATCTTTTCACCGGATCGCCATCTGCTTCGGGTCTTGATCCTTCAGCCCGTATTTCATCAGGAAGCGCATCAGGCCCATGCTGTAGGGCGCACGCGCGGCGAGACCGGTGAAGATGCGGCCCATGTGCTTGTTGATGTGCCGGCTGGCCATCTTGATGAACAGGTTGTCCTTCATCATCTCGCCCACGCGGAACGAGGTGAACATGCGCCCGTCGTAGAAGTAATTCACGATCTCGTGCCACGTCTTGAGATGGTGAACGACGTCCTGCTCGTAGCGTTGAAAGGCCGGCGTGCCGCCCTCGCGAATCGCCTCGACCAAGGACTCCGCGCTGGTCATGCCGATGAGCAGGCCGCTGGAGAAAACCGGATCAATGAAACCCGCCGTGTCGCCAAGCAGCACCCAGCCGTCGCCGAAGAGGCGGTCGGAGACGAGCTGGTAGTTCGTGTATTCCAGCACGGGCGTCAGGCGCTTGGAACCGGCGGTGGCGACGCGCAGCACGGAATCCTGTTGCAGCAAATTGTCGTAACGCTCCTCGGGCGTCGCGCCGAACTTCTTCGCCTCGTCCGCGCCGAGCACGATGCCGAGCGACACGCGGTCCGGCAGCGGAATGCGCCAACTCCAGCCGTGATCTAGGCGTGACGAATGCACGTAGCCGTCTCGGAACAGTTCCGTGCGGTCGAGATGCGCGAAGAGCGCGGTGTCCTTGCGCCCGCCTTCCTGGCACGAGAGTTCGAGCAGTTTCGGCAGGACGCGGGCGCGGCCCGTGGCGTCCACGAGCAAGTCGGGTTCGCCAAATTCTCCGAGCGCGGCGCGCGTTTCGGGCGCGAGGCGCACGCGGTCGGTGCCAGGCACGCGCTCCACTTTGGCTTCCACTTCAAACACCTTCGCGCCCGCACGCTGCGCGGCGGCAAGCAGCGTGGCGTCGAACTGAAGGCGCGGCACGTTGTAGGCGTAGTCCGGCAGCGGCCCGGCGAAATTGCTGAACGTGAACGAGTAGTCGCCGAACCCGGTCATGTTGAAGATCGCGCCCGGCTTGAGCTTTCCGTAGGCGCGCACTTCATCCTCCACGCCGAGCCGCCGCAGAATCGGCACGATGGCCGGCACGAGCGACTCGCCCACGAGCAGCGTGGCCGGACGCGGGCGATGCAACATCGCAACACGCACCCCAGCGCGACAGAGATGCGTCGCCGCCGTGCAGGCGGCGGGACCAGCGCCGAGGAAGACGACGGATTGGATGGGGCGTGGTGAGTTCATCGAACGTTCGTTGCTCGTGTCTAAACTATTTCAATCCCTCGGCCAGCGCGCGCGCCAACGTCTCGCGATAGTCACTGGAGCCGATGTTGGCCGCGTCGGAAGAGTTCGAGAGAAAGCCGCCTTCGACCAGCATCGCCGGACGGTTTTGATAACGCAGCACGCCCATGAAACGCGCGCGCTTCAGGCCGTCATCACGGGCTTGCGTGGTGGCGACGAGCGCGCGGTGCAGGCGAAAGGCCCAGGCGGTGTTCGCGGCGTCGAAGGCGTTGTTCGGGAAGACCGCGCGCTCGTCATCGGCGAAACCGCGCGCCAGCGTGGAGGCCATGCCGGTCGGAGTCAGGCAGTAGGTCTCGATGCCCGAGGCCTGCGTCTGCGGAAACGTGGAGTTGAAATGAAGACTGATGAACAGGTCGGCTTTCACGCGGTCGGCGAACGCGGTGCGCTCGGCCAGCGAAATCTCCACGTCGCTCCGTCGCGTCAGGAAAACTTTCCAGCCCGCGTTGGTCAGATGCCGCTCCGCGCGCAAGGCCCAGTCGAGCGCGAAATCTTTTTCGTTCCGATGCTGTGCGTCGCGCGTGCCGACATCCGCGCCGCCGTGGCCGGGGTCGAGGACGATGGTGCGCCGGGGCAGCGCGTGCGCGGACGGCGGTTCGGCCAGCGGCAGCAAGGTCTTCTCCGCATCGAGTCCGTGGATGTGTGGTTCGCCGTTGATGAGTTGTGGGGCGAACCCGAGCCAGAGCGCCGCGCCGTTCCATTCGGCGAGCCGCGTGCCGATGGTGAGCCTGCCCCAGCCATCGCGCGTCGGCACGCGATAGACCGTGGCGCTGCCGGCCGCGATGCGCTCGGGCGCGGCCAGCCCCACGCGCTGGCTCCACACACGCAACGGCACCCAGCCGCGCCCGAAGGTCAGGCGCGGTTTCGCGGGGGGAGGTTTGTTCGCCACGACGGGCGCGGGCATCGGCTCGGCGTTCACGTTGTCGAGGCCGAGGACCGGCGCGGGATCGTGATGCAGCGTGACCACTTCTGGCAGGGCAGGCTTGACGGGCGCGGGTGTCGGCCGAGTGGCCGCAGTGGAAGAAACCTCGGTCGCCGGTGCGGGTGGTGCCAGCGGCGAATAAGTTTTTCCCGCACAGCCGCACAACAGCAGGCCTGTCGCCAAGCAGGACAGGCTTCCAACCTGTGCCAACCATCTGATCGCTTTTGAATGCGGCTCGGCGAAGTGTGCGCGCCTTCCCCTCACCCCGGCCCTCTCCCGCTGGGAGAGGGAGAAAGTCAGCCAGCG
>JAYVQC010000180.1:0-5387 GCA_043757045.1 Akkermansia sp.
CATTCATGAACCCCTCTATTAAACACTGAAACCCCTTCGTACCAGGCCAAAATGTCACACTTTTTCCACCACCTTGACCGCCACTTCTAATCACACCCCAATCAGGCCCGTCAATTGACACTTTTCTTGAGCCTGTGATAGGTTCCGCGCCGTTGTTACGGCCATGACTTCCTACTTGAATCAACATGTCTTGGTGCTGAACCGTCTCTGGCAGGCGGTGAACATCTGCACCGTCCGTCGTGCTCTCACTTTGCTGTTTGAAGGCCACGCGCAAGTGGTGTTTAACGGGGACGATGGGGCGTTCAACACTTTCAGCTTCGCGCAGTGGCGTGACTTCTCACTGCAACAGCCGCACGACGACAGCATCCATACGATCTCGCTGAAAATCCGCGTGCCGCGTGTCATCTTGCTCTGCCTGTTTGACCGTCTGCCGAAGAAGGAAGTGAAGTTCACCCGCCACAACATTTTCGAGCGCGACCGGAACACCTGCCAGTACTGTGGAAAAGTTTTTGAGCGGCGGGATTTGAACTTGGACCATGTGATTCCCAAAGACCGGGGCGGGCCAACCACTTGGGAAAACATCGTTTGTTCCTGCATCGCCTGTAACACCAAAAAGGCCAACCATACGCCGTCAGAAGCAAGCTTGAGGCTGATTCGCAAGCCGAAGAGGCCCAAGTGGCGTCCGTTCGTGCAAGTGAACTTGGGGACGCACCACGATAGCTGGAAACACTTCTTGGATTTGGCCTACTGGAACGTGGAACTGGGCGAAGACGTGGCGTAGGCCCACTACTTCACGGCTCCACTGCGGGCCGTTTCAATCAATTCCCAAAATTTCGGGTTTTCTTGCAATGCTTCATCCTCACCCGTCGGAAGGCTCGAACGGAACAGAAAGTCCTTGAGAGTATTCTTGCTCAGGATTCGGTGAACCAGCAGTCCGAGTTCGTGACGCTCAAAGTAGATTCGGTAATCGCCCAGCCGGAAGCGATGCATGGTTCGCCCAGTCCTTTCTAGTTTTCCGAATCGCTCCAGATCGGTGCTCATCACCTCTTGCGGCAGTCCACGAAACTCGCCCAAAATATCGAGCTGCAAGTCCTTGGGCATTCGAGACAGTTCTCCAGCACTGGTTGGGTTAAAGATGATTTGGAAAGGGCGCATCAATAAGGCTTTGAAAGTTATGAACTATTGAAACTGGTAGCGCGTACGGGAGTCGAACCCGTCTTTCAGCCTTGAGAGGGCCATGTCCTAGCCGATAGACGAACGCGCTTGACGACAACCGGTCTGGTTTAAGTTTGACTGATTCAAGTGTCAACTCAGGAAACAAAAAAGCCGCCCTTTTCAGGGCGGCTGTGCAAAATACAGAATCAATTACTTCCGGCGGCGGAAGAGTGCAACCGCACCCAGACCGAGCAAGCCAAGAGCAATGCTCGAAGGCTCAGGAACTGCGGGCGGGAAGACAGAGAACGCACCAACTTGGCCAGGAAGGGTACCAAACAAGTTCGGTGTAGGAGTAGCTCCGGTCGCAGGAACAACATTACCAATCGCGGAGGCTCCGATGAGAGTCCCAACCGTGCCAGCACTGAAAGCTGTGAACGCTTCATCAAAGGTATTGTAAGCCAGTGACCAAGCACGAATTTGGAATGCGATAGGAGTGCCAGTATTACCTTGAAGTTCAAAGTTGTTTCCGCCGTTGAAATTTCCAGCAAACGGGCCGGCTTGGTTAGTTGCCCAAGCAGGCGTACCCCCGACATTGTTCAAAGCCAAAGACAGACCGTTAGAACTTGAACCGGCCGGACCAATGAACAAGCCGAAGCGCAGAGGGCTAAACGTCCTATTAGCATTGCCAACAGTCCCGTTAGGATAATTAGCATTACCAGTAAAATTGGTGGTAATTAGGAAAGTAGGGTTAGCGAAGTTAACGCGCCCTTGAGCAAATGCCGCCAATGGAAGGGCAAGCAAAGCAGCGAGTAAAAGGATTTTTTTCATGACTTTGGTTTTTTTGTTTTTTGGTGGGGTTGATTAATTAACAGTGAACGTGCGATTCCAACTTGCAGCGCCTGACGGATTGAAGACCAAGAATCCTTGAGCCACCGCCGGAACAGCAGGCGTGAGGTTAAATGATCCGTCATAAAATCCATTAGCCGGATCGTTGGGGGCGAATTCAAAATAGGTCAAGCTGCTGCCATATCCCTGCGAAGCAGCATTCCAAGTGGTATAGGTCAAACCGTTAACGCCGGGGAAACCGATCGTAAGCAAGTTCGCCGACTGGGGAACGATTGACGAATAAAAGCCAAAATTCGCACCAATTGGATTACTCAAGGAACCCTGCGGAACTTCGCCAACAAACGTAATTGTGGCACTGGCCCCGGGGTTCTGAATGAAGAAGCCCTGACCAGGATTGATAACAGTGGTACTGATGGCGAAACCAGCGTCATACCAGCCATTAGCCGGATCATTAGGGGCGAACTCGAAGTAAGTGTCGCTCGGCAGGAAGCCCTGATTTGCAACACTCCAGCGAGCAATGCTAGCCCCGTTCGGAGCCGTGGGGATAATGGTGCCAATAACATTGTTGGTCCCATTTAACGGATTGGAAATCAAGTTGAAGCCAGGCAGAAGGGTCACATTGACGTAACCAACCGCATTGACGGAATACACTGACTGGGCAATGGAGCCAGCAGCACCGGCAGCGACGATGGCTGCGGTCAAAAGCAGCGTTTTTGTTCTCATATTTGTTTATTTGTTGTTTAGTTTACTCTGTGTGTGAACGGACATTGCCGTCCTTCACCACGAGTGTCAAAACTTTTTTTACCTATTTTTGAACGCTTTACGATGGGATTAATTGAAGCCGGAGGCCGTTTGCGTTTTCCTGGAGAGACTCAAACGACGGATTGGTCCCGAAATTGATGCCTCCCCGCCTATTTCACTTCGCTAAACATTTGCAGGGAATTTTTAAGAACATCAAGAAAGGCAGCGACAACAGGTGAACAGACCTCCGAACACACTCGCTGCAAGCTTTTCCAGCCCAATTGCCCTGAAGAGTCGCCGTCAATCGTCATTCGACATTCGCCGCCGCGCCGTTCATCCTGCGCGCGTGAACATCACGGTCACTCAACTCACCAATCAATTGCTCGCGAGCTACGCGAAAGAAGGCGGCATCAACCATCTCGACGGCAAAAACCTGCCGAACAAGACCACCGTCTGCACCATCACCACCGAGCTGCTCAGGCTGTTGTTTCCCGGTTTTTTCCACGACCAGATCATTCATTCGTCCGAATTAAAGGTCGAAACCGCCGCGCTCATGGACTCCGTGCTCGGGCGATTGGAGGATGAAATCTACAAGAGCCTCGACTACCGCACGCCCGCCGGGATGACCAAGAAGGAACTCCGCCCGGCCGCGCGCGACTGGACGCTCGAATTCCTCTCCAATCTCCCGCGCCTCCGCGAACTTCTGCACACCGACGCCGAGGCCGCCTTCAACGGCGACCCCGCCGCGCTGAGCCAGGAGGAAATCATCGTCGCCTATCCGTGCATGGAGGCGACCGCGGTGCATCGGCTCGCGCACGAGCTTTACAAGAAGGGCGTGCCGCTCATCCCGCGCATCATGGCCGAGTGGGCGCACACGCGCACCGGCATGGACCTGCACCCCGGCGCACGCATCGGCACGCATTTCTTCGTGGACCATTGCACCGGCACGGTCATTGGGGAGACCAGCATCATCGGCAACCACGTGAAGATGTATCAAGGCGTGGGACTCGTGGCGAAATCGCTTAAGGCCGGCCAGGCGCTCAAGGGCACCAAGCGCCACCCCACCATCGAGGACCGAGTGACCATCTACGCCGGCGCAACCATCATGGGCGGCGACACCGTGGTCGGCGAAGGCAGCACCATCGGCGCGAATGTCTTCCTCACGCACAGCGTGCCGCCCGGTTCGCTCGTGTTGCCCGAGGAAGTGAAGACCAAGATTCTCACCAAGAAAGAGCGCGCGGCGGCGGAAGTGAGTTTCGAGATTTGAGCAACTCTTAGGGAGGATGAGGGGCGCGATAACCCCATAGCGGCGCATCGGCAGACCGCCGCCATAATTTTCAGAATGCGGCGCTCGGCCGAGACGCCGCTACGCGGGGACTCCCGAGGCCCGACGCGCCAAGGTAGGGCGCGCTGTCCTCAGCGCGCCGTGCTGGAATCGGACGGACTGCTGGAACTGCCCACACCTCACCCCGGCGCGGTGGGGACGCCGACGCCCACCCGCGAGCGGTCCGGGAGAATCCTGAAAGGATTCCATCACCAAAGCCCAGGGTTGCGAGCGGTGCGAGCTACCCTGGGACCGCAGCCGCAACATTTTCCCAACCCTGTAGGGGTTGCATCAACAGGCGCGGCCAGCCCCGTGATTCAACCCCTACAGGGTTGAAAAACATTTTGGGCCGCGCACCCAGGGTAGCGCGACGGACGCGCAACCCTGGGCTTGGGTGATGGAATTCCGTTGGGATTCGGGGACGGCCCGACGCCCGTAGCGGCGCGTCGGCAGACCGCCATTCGTTAGCGGGCTATCTTTGCTGCCGCCGATTCAGCCCTTCTCGAAATAATGCAGCCAACATCCGATCAGCGGCTGTCCGTGCGACTGACTCAGGAGGCAACAACTCGCGTCCGCTAGCGATGACTTGCCCCCAAGAGGCTGACGTTAGAATTTCACCATCGCGTAGCGCTACTGAAGTGACCCCGGAAACGTAATCGCCTCCGCTGCCTTGGCTCTTGCCAGCAAACACGTCTCGGCCTCCACCGATTCTGCTGGAAGAAGATGCACCCTGAGCCGTCGTCACTGTGCCTTCTATGACCACATCAGCCGTGCCTTCCTTGACTATTTTTGCATCTCCCCGCAGAGCCAGCACCTCAATGAACACATTCCTCACGGCTTGCGCAGTCACGGCGTTGTCGCACTGAAAGTCTCCAACCCGAACCGAAGTGATGGGGCGCTTGGGAATTGCTTCTGGAGTTGGCGATTTGGGAGTACGGCAACCTGCTATGGCGAACACACCGAGCGCAACCGCGATGCTGATGCTGCGCTTCGGCCAATGGGTTTTCATTTCTGGAGAATGCCCACACGACATCCAAAGGTGTCAAGGATTGACAAGGGCGCGCTGCCCCAGCGCGCCGGACTGGGATGTGCAGAAATGCTAACGTAAAAAAGCCTTCACAGAAGAAGAGACGTTAGGTTTCATGTGGGTGCTGAAAAAATTGTAGTGATTAGTTACGTCAAGCCTGTTGCACCCTAAAACAAAACACCATGATACCATGCAGAGACATCAACGGAGATTCCGGTGGCAAGCCCCCAATCTTTGATCCAGTTGCTATGAGAGTTTGGGTTCATGGTTGTTTGGTTTCCGCGCTGGCGTGCG